>JAHIVL010000054.1 GCA_018816485.1 Patescibacteria group bacterium
AAAACTAACCCAAAAATTACTTTAACAGCGACTGATGATAATGATCCAAACCATGGATTCAAGCAGCTTGAATACCAATGGAATAGCAAAACTGGAACTTGGACAACGACTGCTAATACTACCATTAGTTTTAATCCACCTGGAGAAGGTCACAATATTTTATACTATCGAGCTTTAGATAAAGCAGATAACTACTCTATTATAGGTATCAAGAACATTCGCTATGATAGCACCGATCTTGAGGAAGGTCCTCAGAATGTTTCAGTTAGTCCCAACCCTACTAGTGGATCAATAGCCACTGTTTCTTGGGATGCCGCAAGTGATGCTATCACCATTGATAAATATGAAGTCATCTGGCAATTAGATGATACTAGTATCCAATATAGTAAAACAGTTGACTCAAATACTTTTGAAACAGAAATAGATCAGTTAACTGAAGGTAAATGGAATATTAAAGTTAAGGCTTTTGATGGCGTGGGCAACAGTAAAGAAGGCAGTACTTCATTAACAGTAGATAGAACCGCTCCTGATGCCCTAACCCTAGTTTTGGAGAGCACTGGCGTTGGTACTGCTAATTTAAGTTGGAATACAGTTGATGACGCAGAAGAATATCTAATTTTTTACGGCACCACTAGTGGTGATTATATTTATGGAGCAAATGTTGGCAATGTGACCAATTATACTGTTCAAGAGTTGGGAGCAGGTAATTATTATTTCATTGTCAGAGCTAAAGATGCCTCAGATAACCAAAGTAGCAACTCCAACGAGGTTAATACTGGGACAATAGCTGGTGTTCCTGGAGCCACTCCTGGTGGTCCCGGCGCGGATTTTGTTCCTGCTGGTGAAGTTCAAGGCGCAACAAATGATAGCGAATCTGAGTCTAAGACTGATGATGTTGTTGGAAAAGTAATGGGAGTTAATGAAACCTCATCATGGGTGAAGAGTAACTTACCTTGGATGCTTTTGATTTTACAAGCAGGATTAATTATATTGGCAGATCATTTAAATCGTCGCAAGCGTGGATTTGGAAAATATTTAATGACGCTATTAATTACTATTTTATCAATTGCAATTTTCAATTGGTCAAATAGCTCTCTAAACTCAATAATGAATTGGTTTATGTTGGTTTCAGTTTCTCTAGCAATTTTGTTAAAAGTTTTTAACTATGCTTTTATTGAAGATCAAACTAATTGAGATTTTTAATACTCCCTAAATAAAGTTTTCTAGATATAATAAGGATCGTTAAAGATTTATTTCTTGACCTATATGCCAAGCTAGCCAAGTTGGTCACGGCGCATGTCTGAAAAACATGAGATTCAGGTTCGATCCCTGAGCTTGGCACATTTGACTTTTCAAGTGTGCCCTCTACCCTTCTTAAAGTTCAAAAGTTTTTTTTATTTTGATCCTAGATGTAATACCGCAACACATGATGGTCTTTTTGCAATTTTGTAGGAATCACAATCAACACTAATTCCCATATCTAAGTATGTATTATTTAGAAGTTGAGCATTATGTTTTTCACTGTTCTTCCATGCATCAAAAACTTTCCAAGGAGTGTTTGCTCCTGAAGATAAATTTTCACCAGAGGTTTTATATTCATATCCTGCTGTTTTAAATAAGTACCAAGATTCAATGTTGTCCTCATCTTCATGTTTGAAGTAGTTATTTTCAATCATATCGGCGACTTTTCGTTTAGCACTTATTTCCAGAGATTGATTGATTTGCAAAGGGCTGAGCTTATTTTCTTTACGATAAGAATTAATTAGTGAATAAAGTTTTTCTGTTTCAAAAACAATTTTTTCACTTTTCTTTGTTGGTTGTTTTTTAGTTGTACTTTCAGTTTCATATATCATTGTACCTAAAACTTGTTCTCCAAATTTTCCTATATTTATCAATGAAATAAGAAGAATAGAAATAGTTATTAGAGCAATGATCAGTAAAATTTTTTTCATCTCTAACTCATTTTACACCAATCATAAATATTAATTTAATATAGTTATTCACAAGCATGCTCATCGAGGGTACAATATGCTTTGTTCTTTACTAAAATTGCGGGAGTAGCTCAGTGGTAGAGCGCTTCCTTGCCAAGGAAGAGGCCGCGGGTTCGATCCCCGTCTCCCGCTCATTTAGAAAGATAGCCCTGATGGGCTATTTTTTTGTATAATTTGATCAACTTCACTTAAAGAGCTCTCTCTGGTAAAATATAGATCTTAGTTGCCCGATCGTCTAACGGCAGGACAGCGGCCTTTGAAGCCGTCAATCTTGGTTCGAATCCAAGTCGGGCATCAAGAACATATAGCTTTATATATCAATCTAATTTTTTCTATATTCTCTACCCCACTAGGACGCCCTAATTTCTCCTCAAGAACGAGTTCCGACCTGATATAATTTATTTATCAAAATTATAAGAATATAAAATATGCAAGAAGGTGGACGTGGAATTGAAGAGTCAAGAAATGTTGAGCTTAGCGCTCACCAGGTCGAGGGTATTACAATTGAAGTTTTGAAAGACGAAGAGCTTATACAATATTTAAAAGAAAAGATCGCACAAAAGATTAATTTCAAACAAGCAGTCACAAATGATGATGGCACAAATGATTTTTCTGAATGGAAAAGACTTGGAATGTTTATCGTTAATTGGAAAAGACTTCCTGATTCTTTGGTAAGTATTTTGCAAAGTAATGGTGTAGACATTATGGCCGATGAAGTTCTTGAATTACACATACCTCCTCAGAGTGCTTCGTTTGAGGAATTTCAACAATCACTCAATAGATTAAAGGAATATCTTAATTCAAATAGATCAAATAAAAATTTACCAAGATATGTATATGGAGTAAGCTATTTAGCAAAGTATGCAGGGCGTTGGGGTTTTACTATTATCGATCTTCCAGATTTTATTCAAGGAGAAAGTGGAGCTGCGGGAATTTTAAGAGATTATGCTGAAAGTGTTGAAGATCCTAAAAAACAAAGATTGGCACATAAGTTCAAAATAGATGACATTAAACTTTGTTATATATCTGTAGATGATTTGTTAAAAAGATAGAATTAGTTCCAACATAGTACAGCAACAACATATTTTCTTCTTGCTGATATACTAAAATCATGAATATTGAGTTCGAGAAAAAAATAATTTCACTTTTTGGAAATAACGGAAAAAAATGGTTGCAGTCAATTCCAGAATTGATTAGTAAATACGAAAAAGACTGGAAGATAAAAGTTTCTCCGCCGTTCGAACTATCATATAACTATGTTTGCCCTGCTAAGACTTTTGATGGAAAAAATGCAGTTCTTAAGTTAAGTTTTCCAGAGAATAAAGAATTTGCTTTAGAACTTGAAGCACTTAAAAGATTCCCCAGAAGCGTATCGATTCAAATATTAAATGATGACATTTTAAATGGGGCCGTGCTTATTGAGAGAGCTGTACCAGGCAAGCCATTAAGAAACATTGAATCAGATGACGAACAAATAAAAATTGCATCAGATGTTATAAGTAGATTACATATTCCTATTTCAAATGATTCCAACTCAACTTTTCCTTCTATTTCAAACTGGTTTAAAGCGTTTGAGCGCTATGAGAAAAAATATGGAGTGAAATCTGGACCAGTTCCTAAAAAATTATTTGATTTAGGTGAAGGTATATTTAAAGAATTTCTTCAAGAAAAACGTCAACAGTATTTACTACATGGAGATCTACATAGCGAAAACATTATTAGTTCTCAAAGAGGTTGGATTGTAATTGATCCTAAAGGAATAATTGGCGAAAGAGAATTTGAGCTTGGTGCTTACTTAAGAAATCCATATTATGATTTTCCAAATGAAAGTAACTATGAGGATCTAGAAAGTCGCAGAATTTTACAATTTTCAGAAGAATTAGGATTTGATAAAGAAAGAATTAGAAAATGGGCATTAGCTTGTGCAATTATATCCATTCTTTGGTTTTTGGAAGATGAGGGAACTTTTAAAGAAATATACGTTCGGAATGCTGAATTGTTAAATAATTTGAAGATTTAGGAACCTGATAATTAATTCCAACATAGTACAACAGTGCCATCAACATCTAATATATACCTATATATAAATCTATTCTTTACTATAATTATTTAAATCCTCTGTTCTGTTATCTGTCTGTTATAATTTTTATATGAAAAAAATACTTGTAACTGGCGCTAGTGGATATGTTGGTGCACGAATTTATCTAGATTTACAAAAAAAACATGAAGTTGTGGGCACATACTTTAACAGTGATTTTAATGATAATCTTGTAAAAATTGATATAACTGATTTAGACTCAGTTAGATTAGTTTTTAAAGCTCATAATCCAGATTTTATAGTTCATGTTGCTGCTTTTCCAGTGTCTCCACAAAATGATGATCAAAAAAAATTGATGAAAGAATTAAACTACAAAGGTGTTGATAACATAGTTAAAGTATCCAATGAGATTGGTGCAAAAGTTGTTTTTGTTTCTTCAGCAATAGCGCTGACTGATAGTTCATCAAGTGCAAATGATATTTACGGTCAATCAAAGGCATATGGAGAGAGAGAATGTAAAAAAATAGTTGCTGGTTCATTAATTGTCAGACCACATACTGTTTTTGGATACAGTCCAAATATGACTAACGACCGATCGTTTAATAGAATTTTAAAAAACATATTCTTGAAAACTCCAGCAATTTATGACACCTCTTGGAAGTTTGAACCAACTTATATTGGTCACATATCAGCAGTGATTGATAAATATATTTTAGGTGATATTAAAACAAATGTCATGAATGTTGCTATGGATATATTAAAATCTAAATATGATTTAGGCTTTGATATTCTTAGTAATTTTGGAATAGAAGTAACTCCAGTTGATGATAAACGTGCATGGGCTGTAACAGAGCTCGATTTAACTGACTTTTATAAATTAAATTTACCTATAAAAAATTATGACGAAATGATATCCGCTATGGTAAAGGAAATTAATCAAATCGGAAATAATTACCCCAAAGAAATGAACTGATAATCGAGAAAAAAAGTTCCAACATAGTACATCAGTGCCATCCAAATAAAATACCAGCTTCAGCTGGTTTTTTATTCGGATATTTGTCTAGAAGATTTGGATCACTGAGAATCTGATCGAGCTTCTGCGAGGAAATGTCTGAAGCATGGGCGGAAGACCAAGTCGGGCATCATTAAATATAGCTTTATATATAAATCTAATTTTTAGTATATTCTCTACCCCATTAGGACGCCCTAATTTCTCCTCAAGAACGAGTTCCGACCTGATATAATTTATTTACATGCAAAAAGATTACATAGACAAATTAGCTTACATTGAAATAGTAGACAAAAAGATTTTAGTAACTCTAAGTAAAGGCAAAGATACTTGGTATATTCCTGGAGGAAAAAGAGAAAAAGATGAAACTGATTCTCAAGCTCTAATAAGAGAGGTTGAAGAAGAGCTAATGGTTGAATTAATTCCAGATACAATTAAAAAATATGGAGTATTTGAAGCTCAAGCTCACGGAAAACCTGAAGGAACAGTGGTTAGAATGACTTGCTATACCGCAAAGTATATTGGAGAATTAAAACCAGATTCAGAAATCGATAAAATTGATTATTTCGATTATTCTCAGAAATCAAAAACTTCACCAGTTGATAATTTGATTTTTGATGATTTATTAAAGAAAGGAAAGATTAAATGAAACATACTCCAATTAAACCAACAATTGATTTTAAAGACTTTGAAAAGTTAGATATTCGTGTAGGTACTATAGAAAAAGTTGAGGATGTAGAAGGATCTGACAAGCTTATTAGATTAAAAGTTAATTTTGGTGAATTTAAAAGAAGCATACTTGCTGGTATGAAAAAAGAAAGAGAAAATTGTAAAGAAATTGAAGGTAAACAAGCATTATTTATTGTTAACTTAGCTCCTAGAAAAATGATGGGTGAAATGTCTGAAGGTATGCTTTTTGATATTGGTTATTCAAATGAAATAACACCAGTACTGGCAAAGCCAGAAAAAGAAGTTCCCAATGGAGCGTGTGCGGGATAAGTTCCAATATAGTACAACAGTACCATCACCTCTGGAGGTTCACTTGGATGGTTAGAACTAACTTTTGGTATAATCTTAAATATGAAAATTCTTGTTATTGGTGCTAGTTCTTATACGGGATCTAGGATTTATTACGATTTAAATAAAAGTTTCAAAACCGTTGGAACATATAATAGCAATAAGCTATCTCCCCTATTTATACACTTAGATCTAACAGATAAGAAACAAATTGAGGAAATTATTTTTGATCAGAAACCAGATGTGATCGTGCATGTTGCAAATCATGCTAGTTCTAGACCTGCAGAGGAAGATGAGAAAAGATATTTAAGCATAAATTTAAAAGCAACAGAACACATAGTTAATGTTTCAAATAAAATTGGATCTAAGGTAGTGTTTATATCTTCATTTGCTGCATTAAATCCTGTTGATATATATGGACAGTCTAAGCTTAAATCAGAAAATGTTGTTAAAAATACAAAGGCAGGATATTTGATTTTACGTCCTTACGTAATACTTGGATACAGTCCCAATATAACCAATGATCGCCCTTTTAACAGAGTTCTCAAATGTCTAGATGACAAAATTTTGGCAAAGTTTGATACTTCTTGGAATATTTATCCAACATATGTTGGTCATCTTTCACAAATAATTGAGCAGACAATTGTTAAAGATTTGTGGAATCAAACATTGCCAGTTTTATTAAATCATAAAGTAACTCAGTATCAATTTGCCAAAGATGTTTTAAGTCACTTTAACATTCTTGTTGAGGCAATTGACAAAGGTTATGATATTCCAGATATTAAATCAGATTTAACTTTGCTGGAAAAATATGATTTAAAACCAAAAAATTATGATGAAATGATTGATGAAATTGTTCAATCAATTAAAAATGAAGATAATTTTGTTTTAAAGTAGTTGCAATCCATAAAAAAAGTTCTGACATAGTCCACTTGTGCCATCAAATAAAATACCAGCATCAGCTGGTTTTTTATTTGATATTTGACTATGTTGATTTGGATCACTTCGAATCTGACCGAGCTTCTGCGAGGAAATGTCTGAAGCATGGGCGGAAGACCAAGTCGGGCATCAACTTAAATATAGTTTTATATATCAATCTATATTTCACTCAATTTTATACCCTATTAGTACACCCTATTTTCTCCTCAAGAACGAGTTCTGACCTGATATAATTTTTTTATAATAAAAATTAAACTAAGGAATTTATGGATCATGTAGTTTATTTAGATTCAAAAGCAAAAGAATTGGAAAATATTCTGAGTGAAAAGAAAACGATAGTGGTAAGAGGTGCGACAGGTAGAAAAATGCCATATGGAAAAGTATTTGAGGGAGACACTTTATATTTTATAGAAAATAAAGGTGATGGTTTAATAAAAGCAAAAGCAGATGTAAAAAATGTTTGGGAATCAGAAAAACAAACTCCAGAAGATTCAAAAGAAATACTAACAAAAAATCAAACTAAAACTTGTTTAAATGATTCACTTATCAAAAGGTTTTCAAAAAGATATTTGATTCTGATTACTTTGAAGAATATTAAGGAGATTTCACTTCTTAGAATAAATAGAGGTAGCTATGGAAATATGGATGATTGGCTTCCTGTTGGAAAAATAGAATCTGTGAAAGAAGTTCCAACATAGTACAACAGTGCCATCAAGAGACCGTGAGACCGTTCAAAAACGGTCACCTTTTTTTCAAAAAAAGATTGCACATCAATCCCAGGTTTTTTAGTAATTTCAAGTGACGTTTTACCGTTAAGTCTTCTAAATTTGCCTGAACAATCAGTCCATTTCTTAGTTCTTCTTCTCAAGAAATATCCATTTAACCAAAGCTCGGCATATTTGAAAGATTGAAAACCTTTAAGAGGTCTAACTCTGGCCTCTAAATGAGAGTTCATCGACTCAATTAAGTTAGTAGTTGTTGGAGTTCCTTTTTGCTTTAAATAACCTTGTAGTAGAGGTTGCTTTCTTGCTAGTTCAATCAATATTCCACTACAAATATCATCATTTGAAAACTGTTTTATTAAGTTTGAAGCTTTCTTTTCAAAATCTTCTTTTGATCTTTTCTCGATTAATAATTTTTTGAGCACTTGAAAGAATAGTTGATGCAACTGGTTTTCTTTTAAATCAAGTAAAGCTTTTGCATTTCTCAAGAAATGAATGTGACAAAGTTGTATTACTACTTTTGGAAACACATATTTTGCAGCGTTGTAAATGTTTTGATTATCATCACAAACAACAACTTGAAGTGAGTAATCTGTTAATTTTAGTGACTCAAAAAACTTTTTGCAATTGAGGTAATCTTCTGATTTAACCAATTTGAAATGTGGAATATCATGAGTTTTGTAATCAACACCAAAGATCACAGGTATTTTTCTATCAAATCTTTTTACTTTTACATATTTGCCATCTACTAACAAAATACCTTGAAACTTTTGACAATACCATCTAGTTACATCAATGCAGAGAGGTAGTTCTTCAGGTCCTTTTTTGACTTTATTATACGTATTTCCAACACTACAATTATATATTTCTGCTAAATTTCGAAAGGAAATACCACTTAAATGTTGAACGAGCAATGATTTTGAAGATATCTTTTCTTTACTACGATTAACTTGAAACCAGTGATTACAAGATTGACATTGATATTTAATCTTTCCACGTCGTTTTCCTTTTTTCCAGGATTTAGCTTTACATTTGGGGCATTTTGGATTGTTTTTCATCCACCAATCATACTTTTGACCTAGTCAAAACACCAATTCAATTCCATATATCAATCTAAACTATATGAAAAAGGTGACCGTTTTTGAACGGTCTCGGGCATCAAATAAAATACCAGCTTCAGCTGGTTTTTTATTTGATATTTGACTATGTTGATTTGGATCACTGAGAATCCTGACTGAATTCTATGAAGGAATTTCCGTAGCATAGGCGGAGGATTGACTGAGCTTATGTACCCTAAAGGGCATAAACGAAGGAGTGTCTGAAGCATGGGCGGAAGACCAAGTCGGGCATCACCTCAAGTACCACACTTGGACGCTATAACTAACAATTCTGGTATAATTTCATATTAATATGAATGGAAAAATTGAAGTACAAAATCAAAATGAAGACAAACCTTGGTTTATGTATGACCGCCTAGCTCATAGTTTTCGAGAAATATCCCTTAATAGAAAGCCCTGGATTGATGCTATCAATAGTTACATCATCAAACATTTAAAACCTTCCGACAAACTCATTGATATTGGAGCTGGTGATGGTGCTAGAGCGCGTAATATAGCCGATACTGTTGGGATAAATGAAATTGAACTAGTAGAGCCTAGTGCTGAAATGTCAAAACTATCTAACACTATTCCTCATAGTAAAACATACACTGTATCTGCCGAGAGTCTTTTAGGAGTTAAAAATCGTAGTTTTTATGATGCAGTCTTATGCTTGTGGAATGTGCTTGGACATATACCATCATTTGAAACAAGAGTAAAAGCGATAAAAAATATGGTTAAATTAGTTAAAGATGATGGAACAATATTTTTAGATGTCAATAATAGATACAATATACAAGCATATGGAGATATTGCAAAAAATAATATTAAAAATGATAAAAACCATCCAGAAGGTTTAACTGGAAAAAATGGTGATGTTAGATATGAAATGAACATTGGAGGTGAAACAATTCCAGCTTCAGGTCATGTTTTTACTAAAGAAGAATTGGAACTTATAGTGCGCGAAGCTGGTGCAACAATAGATAAAACTATTTTTTTTGACTATGATACTGGAGAAATAGTAAATAGTGAGCTTGAAGGGCAGATACTTTTGTTAATAAAAAAAGTTCTAACATAGCCCACTTGTGCTATATTTTTCATGCTAAAATGAACTAACATGTGGATATATTTTTCTCTTTTATCTGGTTTTTTGTATACACTGCAAGGTTTGTTGTCTAGATTTATATTAAAGGGAAACAAAGATGCTTGGGCTTTTTCTTTTTATTTTAGTGCAGTAGGCGCATTGACTTCGATCCCTTTTGTCATTTTTCAACCAAAATTTTCAAGTAATTTATATATGTGGGCGTTGATGATCTTAGTAGGTATTTTGATTGTAGTCCAAAATTTACTTAATTTTAAATCAACTAATCACCTTGAGGCATCCTTGCAAGGATCAATTACTAAATTCAGGCTTATTTGGGTATTAATAATTGGTGTTATTTTTCTTAATGAATCTTTGAATTTATATAAAGTATTAGGAACGGTACTTACAGTAGTTGCTGGCCTAGCTGTTGTATATAAGTCTAAGGAACTAAGAATTAAAAAAGGTATGCTATATGCTTTTCTTGCTACCATTGTTTACGCAGTTGTTATTGGTTTGTATAAAGTACTTTTTTCTGATTTTAACTCTGCCACTCTTACATTTCTCATTTTTCTTATACCAGCAATTCTTAATTTAATAGTTATGCCTAACTCAATTAGTCGAATAGTTTTAATGGCAAAAGAGGATGGAAAAAATGTATTTTTGGCAACATTCTTGGGTGGATTTGCAAACTTGGCAATGAACCACTCACTTTCATTGGGAGAGGCCAGTCAATCTTTAGTAGTAATTGAGGCATTTTTAATTATTGTGTTAGTTGGAGAGCACTTTATTCTGAAGGAAAGAAAGAATTTGTTTAGAAAAGTAGTTTCAGTTATGCTGGCAACTGCAGGTGCAGTTTTAATTCGTTTGTCAAATTAGTAAATGTATTAGTTCCAACATAGTACAACCACGCCATCAAATAATAAAATCCCAGACGGGATTTTTTTATTTGAAGTTTGACTATGTTGATTTGGATCACTTCGAATCTTGACTGAATTCTATGAAGGAATTTCCGAAGCATAGGCGGAG
>JAHIVL010000055.1 GCA_018816485.1 Patescibacteria group bacterium
AAGATTCAAAAACAGATACAAAGGAATAATGAAAAACCTACTAGAATATATCCTAATTCATTTAGTTCAATTCCCAGAAGATGTCAAAGTTGAAGAAGAAACTGACAACAAAGGTTCACTTTTTACCATACATGTAAATCCACAAGATATTGGCAGAATTATTGGGAGAGGTGGAGTAATCATTCATTCAATTAGAAATATTGGCAGAATCAGAGCAATTAAAGAGGGTATAAGAGCCAGAATCACAATTGCTGATGGCAACGAACGAGAATCTATTCAAAATTAATTGGATCAACTCCAAATAAATCTTCCAAACCACCGCCCTTAATTTCAAGTTGTTCTGGTAAATCAGAACTTGAAAAGCTTGCTAATTCCTCAAGTACATTCTGTTCTTTAAAACTAAGTATAGGCAATGGTGCTTCTATTGCTGCAGAAACGGTTTGCGTAAAAAAGTGTGACTTAGTTGTTAGTTTAGCCAACATATTAAGCTCTTGCTCATTAAAGTCGTCGCCACGAACGCTAGAATTTAAAGATAAGGTATTTATAGTTGTGAATGGAGAAATTTTTTCTAGATTAATTAAAAAGACCTGAATATTTTCAAAAGATCCTACAGCATTCATTGATATATCAAGAGTATCTATACCATCTTTTGAAAGCTTTTTTGCATAATAGGCTTGAAGTTCGGCAGTATCTGAAGCAATAATTCCAGGATTTAAGTCAAAGTCTTTGATCTGGACTGAACTTTCAGCAGCAATTGAACTCAAACTTGAAAGCAATTCAAGTAATGGTTTTTTTGAAGGCAAAGCATTATTAACAATCTCTGATTGAGCAAATTCTGGAGTGAATTGAATATTTTCAAGCTCTACAAGTTTTTGCTTTAATTTTGTCAACCTTGGAATTTCTTTATCGAGCTCAGATTTTAGTGTCCAAAATTCTTGAAATTGAGGAATGATTGCTAAAAATACCAATCCAAAAGAAACTACTCCTAAAACAACAGAAATAAGCATCTGTTTTCTGTTAGTTATAATCATTTCAATATTTAGCGGTTTTTTATTATTTTTCATTTTTAGTTAACACCCTTCGTAGTAGAGTCAACATCGGTCAATTCAACTATTTCTGGAAGCACAACAGCCAAGCTTAGAGTATAGTTTCCCGATGCTGAGCGACTCATGTTGCTCTTTGAGATATTAGGATAATTCAAACTAACCTTAGGATCTTCAAGAGTCTTGAAAACTCTTTCCATGACAAATACATTTGGAGTCTTAATTGTAAAAGAAACTACATCCTCATCTGCAGAACTATAATCAATCCCGCTAACAATCACATCCTCTCCGAAAACCTTACTGAAAAAAATCAAAGCTTCCTGCTTATCTTTTCTCTTTCCAAAAAAGACTGATAACTTCTTAAGCTTTTGAGCAAAAACAATGTATTCCTTTTCGATAGCTTCATGGGATAAAATAAAAGTTCTCACGTCTGTTTGTTGATCTTTGACAGTCTTTAATCTAAATACATAAAAAATTCTTAATCCCATAACAACCAAAAAAATAACAAAAATACTCACCAAAACATTAATCATGATATTCATGATTTTTTTATCTTGTTTCTGGGTTTTATTTAGACGTTTTCTTCTGTCTCCGACAAAATTAATTGATTGTGACATTATAACTCTCGTTGCAAAAGCCCCATGCAGACACTCATTGCTGGGTGATTTACATTTTCAGGAATTTCTCCTTCAATACCGGTGAATGGCGATGAGACAAGTACTTCAACACTAAGCTCATTAGTAATATGTTGAACAATTCCCGGCAATAAAGCAGTTCCTCCGGAAAGAACAATACGCTGAACAACTTCTTGTGGATTTTGATTTACAAAAAATTGAACTGATTTTCTAATTTCAGAAATTAACATATTTACTGCAGGAAGCAATGCATCTTTGACCTTACCTTGAAATTGATCGCCATCAAGACCGTAACTTCGCTTGTACTGTTCTGCCTGTGAAGCGTCTAATCCTAATGAAACTTCGAGAGCTTTTGTAAGCATTTGACCGCCATTCATTTGAGAAATAACAAATTTCATTTCACTTTTGTGTATAATTGCCAAATTCATGCTTGAAGAACCAATATGCGCGATAAGTGTTGTTGGCTCATCAAGAGTGAATTGCAAAGATCTAATAATAGAAATCATTTGGGTTTCCAATAGGGTTGGCTCGATGCCAATTTCATTAAACATGGCTACGTATTTCTCAACCATTTTTTTTCTTGTTCCAACTAGTAAAACACGCATTTGAGCATTATCTTTTTTTTCTGGTCTATATAGAACTTGATATTCCAAAGAAAGTTCTTCTGGAGGAATTGGAATATTTTGTTCTGCTTGCCAACCAATTGCTGATGATAACTCTGCGTCTGACAGTGGGGGAATGTCAATAATTTTTGTTGAAACAACAGTCTCTGGCAATGTTAACCTGACATCATTTCTTGGCAGATCATTATCTCCAAAGAACGAATCGAGCAATTCTCCAAGTTTTGACGCAGTCATATCGTCAGTAGGAAGAGCAATTCCAGTCTCATTGAAGACTTCAACAACTCTCTGAATACTTGGAACTTTTCCAGCTTTTGCGTGAATCGATTTTATACTGTATGTTCCAATGTCTAATGCTACGGCAGGCATATTTTGTTCCAAGCTAATTAAATACTATTCTTGTGCGAGAGCTCCTCCAGAGTAAACTGCATAATCCATAAATGATGGACCTGTTGAAAGACTTCTTCCAACTTCAATTGCTCTATTTTCATCTCCTAAATCATTGTCTGCTTCAGATCTAATAACGAAGAACTGACTAGCTCCTGCTCCTGTAACCCTAAGAGGAGTGTCATTATAAACAGCTTTTATTCTCATATACAATGCATTTGCTGGAATATTAACGGTGTATCTATAGGCGTAACCACTGAACCCAAAACTTGATGTTTCAAAGTCATCGAGGTCTCTTGGTGGTGGACATGGTGAGTTTGGTCCAAATGCCTCATGCTCAACTTTTGTTATTCCTGCTACATCATAGTAAGTTGAAGTAATAATAGATGCTGAAAGATTGCAATTAAGTTCTTTTGACCATTCGATCGTAATTGGAGCGCCAACTGAAAGACCAGCTAAATCAAGATGAACTGTTGAACCCTCAGTGATTTGGGTTTCTAGAACATCTTGAGGAAAAATTATTGTGTTAACTGAAACATTATCAATACCAATGTCTGTTAGTGGTGTTTCTACTGAAATTCCTGAAAAATCTTGTGATAGGGCATTTTCAATTCCTGACTCTGCAGCATTAAAAACTCTTGTGGATTCTGCTTCTTGTTGAGATAAGAAAACTTCTTGTGTTGTTCTTGAGGCTAATGACAAGCCAACAGTCAAAAGAACAACCATTATTAACAAGATAACTATAGCAATTTGACCAGATTGTTTTTTCTGCATTTCGATAGAGCTCCGACTCTACTTTAATAATACCTTAGAAATAAGTAAAAATACAATGGGAGGTCTAAGAATTATATTCATCATTGCTAGATAAGTCTTTTTCAATAAGGCAACGCAAATAAACAGAACGTGGAATTTTCTTAACTTTTGAAATCCAGTCTAGGTAATTTCCAATCGAAGGCGATATAAAAAAATTAAAACGAACATCAGCTTTCCCTTGGGCATACTCAATAGCATCTCTCAGAGTACTTTCTATATCTGCATCAGAGTATTCAATAACTTGCAATTTATCATTTTCTATACCCTGTGCAAAAAATGGAGGATTTCCAGGTTGATATAAAGCAATGACTGGTTTATTCATTTCTAGGGCTTTGTGTAAAATATAACCCATAGAAAGACTATGTGTTGAAATCTCAAGAATAACAATATCTGAATCTTTAATTGATTTAATTATTCTCTTAAAATGATTTATTTTATCACTATGAATACCACTATAAAACTTACCCTCATTTTCAATATTGAATAAAACAGTATCAAGATTTTTATGACCCAATTTTTCTATCAAATCAAAAATGTTTTGCAATTCATCTCGATAGCTTTTAACACCCCTTAATGAGGCTGTATAAAAAATTTTCATAAAAACAGTATTATCCCTTTTATTTTAAATAATAACATTAATCTGATATAAAAGATTATATCACGATATAAATATTTCTATCTCTAAAAATAAATATCATATCTGGTATAATACTAAAATTATTTAATAATTAATTGACATGATACTTAACGATAAAAAAATAAAGAGTTTGTATTCTGAAAATATTCTTTCAAACACAATTAACGCAATAAAACTTTGCAAAATCTTGAGAAATAAAGAAGCTGTAGTTTTTGTAAAAAAACTAATAGTTACTCATTACAAAAAAAATTTTTCAGAATATAAACCCATGATTCTCGCTACCGATAAAGCTTTGGATGAATTAATTAAAGGACAAATAAATAAAACAAGTATTGCCAAACTAAAAAAATCAATGAATTTGATCTCTGAATACATATATACAACAAAAAATATTCCAAAATTTTTTAAAAAATACAATTTATATAAATCATCACTAAAACCTAAATACTATTTTTCTATTATAGAAAAAGATATTGTCGGGAATAAAATAATAGATTTTGGAACAGGAAAAGGGTATATGTCCAGATATTTATTCAATCAAGGATTTAATGTGATCTCTGCTGATATTCTCGACTACAGAGAAACCAATAAAAATTATATTCCATTTATAAAAATAAATTACACTGACGAAATTTCAGATAAAATACCCTTACAAGACACATCTTTATTATTAACTGTATTGCACCACATATCTCAAAAAAATATTCCTGATACATTGCAAGAATTATCTAAAATAACTAAAAGATTGATAATTATAGAAGATATTTGGGATTCTTCATACATTGATGAAAATAAAAAACTATTAAATAATAGTAATAATATAAAAGAATTTTTAAAATTATCTGCAAAAACAAAAAAAGATTCCATAGAATTAATGGATTTCTATGGAAATGTTGTCACACAAGGATTGATAAAAATGAACCTTCCTTTTCAATTCAAAAGTGTAGAATCATGGAAAAAGATCTTACACGAAAGTGGATTTTCTGTTAACAACGTTGAGTTTATTGGCTTACCACAAATAAGCTTCCATGGATTTTTTCAAATCAAGATAGTTTGTGATAGTATAAAATATACAAAAAATAATTAAAGTTGTTATTAATTTTTAAAAAAATATCATGAATATCTACTTCACAGCATCCGCTAGAGCTTCGATAGAAATAAAACAAAACTATCAAATGATCTTTGATTCGATAAGAAAACTCGATCATAAGAATATTGATAACTGGAAAATAAACACAAATCCCCATAATTTTTATTCAGCAACAGATGATCATAAATCTGAAGTTTATAGCAATGCCTTAGAATTAATAAAAAAGTCTGATTTAGTTATTCTTGAGGTTTCAACACATAGTTTAACCATGGGTTATTTAATAAAATATGCATTAGATATTAAAATTCCAGTTATAGCACTACACACTAGCAAACATGAGCCAGGCTTTATCATTGGCATCGAAGACGAAAATTTCCAATTAATTGAGTATGCTCCAAATTCAATAAAAATAACCCTACAAAAAGCCATTAAATTTGCCGGTAATACTGGAGACATCCGCTTCAACATGATGCTCTCACCAAAACTCAGTACTTATTTAAAAGAAGCATCTGACACAGAAAACGTGTCAAAAGCAGTGTTCATTAGACGATTGATTAAAGAATATAGAAACAAACAAATTTCAAATATAACTCCTGCCACTAAATAACTTTTGTTGATTAGTTGTTCCAAGAAGTGGAACAACTCACTGCTTTAACTCACTATTTTAACTCACTACTTTCCCCAATCCTAATACTTTTTCCACAAAACTAAATATATAAGTCATATACATTGACGCCTCAACTACTCGAGAGTTAAAATCCCACAAATGAAAATTGCTGTAACAAACTGGAATGATTCAGCTGATAAAGCCCCACCAAAATTTGCCCAACTTTTTAAGTTTTACAAATCTAAATCTGGTTTTAAAACTTATTCTCACTTCGCCAAATCCTTGGCAGAAAAAGGCATTGTCTATGATTTAAGTTTATTTTCCCACTGGCAAAGAGGGAGTAGGGTACCCTCAAACAGAGAACTCCTCTTAACCATGATTAAAATTTTTACAGAAGCTGGCTCCATGAAGTATCAAGACCAAGCAAATTTACTACTTAGGTCAGCTGATAAGAAAATTTTAACTTATGAAGAAAAAGAAAAACTTCCTCTATTACAATGCAAACAAACTCCCATCTCCATTGAATCTGAACTTGAAAAGTTTATGATTTTAGATAAAACAAATAAACAACTACAACCTAAAAAATCCAGTAATCATCACATGAATTTGAAATTTAGTTTTGTACTTTCGTTAAATACTTTTTTATACTTTGAAAAAGCCTCCAGAGAAAACCACTCTACAAAAGCAGGCTTTTTGAGAAGATTAATTGAAAATCATAGAAATAGTGTTAATATTAATCAAAATTGATACTATTTTATATGTATATTTAGTATATATTGCAATATTATAAGATATTATTATATAATATATCTATGACACAAAGAAATTTTGACGCAATCTATCGCCAGCC
Source organism: Patescibacteria group bacterium (assembly GCA_018816485.1). Classification (GTDB taxonomy): domain Bacteria; phylum Patescibacteriota; class Microgenomatia; order UBA1400; family PJMF01; genus VFLK01. The sequence continues at coordinate 6,683 of JAHIVL010000055.1, forward strand.
AAAAAATTTTGCTGCACTGTGGGAATCTCAAAAAAGGGTTCTCAGAGGAAGAAACTATAAAAGAAAAGATCGCCGAGAGTCACCAATAATTGATTCAGAACCACATATCGAATTAATGCAGGAATCAATGCAGCCAATGATTTTTTTCGCTAATACTGCCACTAGAAACTTAAATCTTGTATGGCCACAGGCAAGTTCTAATGATCGCAAGTTGGCCTTAAAGCTTGCACAGCGAGAAATTGAAAGAACAGATAGTACACCCGATAACGATGCCAAAAGAAAACCTAAACACACTTTTGATGCTCCTCCACGAGTTGCATATCTAGTATTCTTATTGCTTCTATTATGGACAGTATATGGTTGCACTACAGCACCTTCTATAGATGCTACCGCTCCACCACCACCAGTTGCTACTGAAGTTGTACCAATCCCCACAGAAACTGTAATAGATGTTACAGTCCCGCCAACACAAGTTGTTGTTCCACCACCACCAGTTACTGATGTAGATACATCGATTCCTCCAGAAGTTTATATCAGTGGAACTCTCACATCTAGTCCCGAAGCTCCTACCCAAGAAGCTGATCCTGAACAGTTGCCATTATATTATCCAATTACTTTTGGTGAATGGATAAACGCCGGTGATCATGATGCCGACGAAGAAAAAATAATGGGACAAGATGAGATAGGGCTCGCAGCAGCTGAGGATATACTTAGAGACCAAGCAGAAAATCAAGGAATAAACGTTAAAGAAATACTAGTAACAACTGCAGGTTTAACGCGACCTACGTGGTCTATTGTTATTAGAGATACAAACGATCAAATTTGGTATGCTGTTGGCACAGATACCCATCTTCCTTACGCACAACTATTTCCATACCTTGTAACGACAAGAGATGCATGGGAATTAGCAACAAACCCGCTCAGTGCACCAAACAATTATCAAGATATCTTGCAAAGAGAAAATGGAGAGGTTTATACAATTGTAGAAAAAAATGAAGATGGAGACCCGCTTTTCTGGATGGATTTAAAAGATGGAAAAATGGTACCAATAATAAATGCTAGATTAGATCTAGACACAGCCATACAAGCTGTTCCAGAAACTGTTTCAATCAATGGTGACTATGGATATAACACAAATGGTGGAGTAGTAGCAATGTTTGATGAAGAAAAAGGATGGATTCCTATTCCTTTTGGGAAAGAAGATTATGATGGACTGGTTGAAATGCAATGGAACAGTAGCGGAGGTAGCAATGAGTATTCTCAAGGAATGTTAGTTTTAAAAGTTCATGAATATGGAAAACCAAACGAAGGTGCGGTACCAATCCAAGATGCTAATAGAAATATAGTATACTACGTTGCAGTATCGGCTGATGTTATCAATTTAAATTCTCAAGGTGAACCACAGGTTACTAAAATTCCTATAATTCTATATAGCGCTGACGAAAAATCTATCGTGATTTTAACTCTTCCTTTTGATGAGCATAAAATTCCTGAACCACTTGATTACTGGTATAATATATTGTTACCAACAATTATGTATAATCGGATCCAACCAGAAGCACAAACTTGGTACGATGATCCAACAGCCATATATTACGGTTATCCCACTACCAAAAAACCTGAACTAGGAATGGGCGATCGTCTTACAGCTTATTTTTTAAAAGAAAACGTTACATCTAAAGATGTTCAAATAGCTCCAATAATTAAAGCAATGGGTCTAATTCCATCTAGCGTCAATGGTCCTGGCTTTGCCAGCTACTTGCAAACTGGGGATATTCCAGACACAAGTACAAATCAAGGACTTTTACTCCCTGATAAAATCAGCATAAGACACGACGTTGACTCATAATATTTTTCTAACTGGTAATTGAATCTAATCAATCAATAATGATATGATTCTATTATGACTATCAAAGACAAAAATGTTAGGATTTTTCTCGCTGTAATTTTTGCCCTAGTAATTTTAGTGTCAATCTATTTTTTGATAGATAACAGTCACTATAAAAAAGATCTTGTCAACAAAACAGTCATCGAAGTTCCAACAGTAGAAAAAACATACTTCCCTTTACTAGAAGATGGTTTATCAACTTTTAACTTTTTCTGCAATGTAACCGAGGTTATTTATCCCAACTTCCAGACAATTGACAATAAAATTGTAGAAGTAGGAGTTAATTGCAGATATCTCGATGTCAATAACAAAGAGCAAAACATAAAAATTCCTCTAGTTATTAATGATCCAAACAACAATGTCAGACTTGCTGGTACTAGATACTTATCTGGAGATTACTCACGTTGGACTCCTCAAGATTTACTGCACCTCCTTGAGATAGGATACTATCATGATATTGGACAGTATACTGATAACTATGTAGCACCAAAAGAAAATAACTATTGGCAAAAGAATACAAAAAAACCAACCCTTGATGCTGGAGATGATGTTACGGTTGGTTTTAATTTAGAAAATAGTGAACTTTATACATTTGCTTACTGGTCCAATCAAGCAAACTTCCAAAAAAGCTATCACACTAATATTTATGGCTACAAAAACATTGCTGAATTTATACAAACCGGCAATCCAAAATTACTTGACAATGAGCCAGATAATTGGATCATACCTTTATGGGCAAAATTAATTTCTGATAATAATCCCTTATGAGAACAACTAAAGAAAACCTACTAAAAAAAATACTACTTACCTTAGTAATTTTTTTGTCCAGTTTCATCAATCCATCGGATATTTCAGCCGATGTGTGCGATCCTTGGACATGTAATAGCCCCACTGCTTTCAGCGTAGTTGATGAGTGTGGATATAACGGCGTTTATTGTTTCAATGCGAACGTCGTTAACTATACTCTTAACTGTGATGCAGGCACTTGTTCTGGAGATGCGCCTGGCGTTGACGGCTGTCTTGGAAATACGCCCGTAACAACTTCAACAGATTGCACTTGTAGTGAGCCAGGTACCTGCTCATCTAGCTCTATTAATGGTTCAGTATGTGGCACAGCACCATACCTAGGAGTGTGCCAAGATTGCGTAGTAAATACTTCCTGTGGCGAGTCAGGTACTAGCTCAAGAAGTTGCTGCGACAACTCAGCACTACCTCCTCCAACAGAAGATCCTAACCCAACAGCAATTCCTGAACCAACATCAACACCTTTAAGTTGTGATAGTGCTTGTACTACAGATACTCAATGTACTGATGTGAA
>JAHIVL010000056.1 GCA_018816485.1 Patescibacteria group bacterium
TGGGAATCTAGCTTTGAAGAGTTAACGAAAGATAACTACTTTTACAAACCCAGCGGAGCCGTTTAACAAACAAGTATTAATTACCCGAAAGGGGACATTTCTACTTAACAGAAAAGGGGCCGTTTCTACTTAACGCTAACAGTTTTTTCTTCAACCTTTTTTTTGCCAGGCTAATTTCATCAATTGTTGGAAGGTTTTCGGGCATAGTTCCATTAATATCTTTGATTGTCTGACGAACTTTTTTACCGATAATAAAATGGGTTTGATTGGCTCTAGCTTCACCTTTCACACGTTTTCTTTGTAGTTTAGCATCCGTTTGAGTAGCTCTAAATAAATTTGCAGCTAATTCTTCACTGCCCATATGATCTAGAATTTTTTGGGTTCTTTTGATTTTTTTCTTTTTAGCAATATCTATTGATTTTAGGCCACCATACAAACCCATATATCCATAGTTAGTGAAAATTCCAAGTTTTTTAACCCCCGCTTGTGTTGCTGTTTGAGCTAAATGTTTATTATGGGCAGTGATTTCATCACGTAAAAATACTCGTTTTTGATCTTCAATAAGTTGATTTTGAATTTCTTGTTTTCTAGTTTGAATGGCGAAGTAGGTTTGTCCCAAGGCAACAATTTTCTTACTTGGATCAGCATTTTGCATTATGAGGTAGCAAGCGTAGCGGGATAAATGTATATCTTTGATTTCTCTTGATGTATTACTACCTATTACGACCATTTCGTTGAACTCAACAAAATGGTTTTTAATTGATAAACCAGAGTTTTTGCATGATTTTTGGGCATCGTTTATTACTTTTTTGAAATTACGAAAATCAGCATATTCTAAGGTTTTAGAAAGTTGTCTAGCAGACCAAAATTCTTGTTTATTTTTACTATTTTTTTTGATTTTTTCAAAAATTTTAATGCTAACGCTGTCCATGTATGGATTTTACGATTGAATCCTTGCGTTAACCGTAGGGCTAAGAGAATGATAAAATAGAATCCACCATGAACATCCACCAAATCTACGCCAACTTCCAAACACCAAAAAATCTTCAAGAACACATGCAGCGAGTTGCCAGTTTGGCAGAAATAATCACCAACAACTGGACGGGAGCGGCGATTAACAGTCAAGCAATTATTCAAGCTTGTTTAATACATGATATTGCTAAGCCCCTGCATTTTGATTTAACTCAACAAGCACAGTTTGGCATGACTGAAGCAGAAGTTAAGGAGTTGGCTAGTTTACAAAAAAGATTAATTACAAACTATAGTCCAATTGAGCACGAGGCGGTGGTGAAGATTTGTAAGGAAGTTGGTTGTTCGGTTGAGGCAGTAAAGTTGGTGGATAATCTTGAGTGGGAAAATGTTTCTAAGTTATTGATTAGTAATGATCTAGAGTCGTTAATACCTATTTACTGTGATATGAGAATATTTCCAGATGGGATTATGCCCTTACAAGAGAGACTCGATGAGTTAAAAACTAGAGATCATGATTCAAATAAGCTTGAAGAATTAAAGAGGGATGGTTTGAAGACGGAAGAAGTTTTGCAAAAGAATGTTAGTGTGGATTTGAATGGGATTGAGGTTTTCTAAATCTTGACTTCGTGTTTTCTTTGGTTGATACTAATTGTAAGCTTATTGTAAGAATTTTCAGTTAAACTATCTCTATGTCAAATAAAAAAATAGCACTTTGCTTTAAAAAGATAAAATCTCAAGATACAGAGCTTAAAAATTTAATTGAGAAAGGAGGGGTACAATTTGTACCACCCTTTAGGTTGAGTATAGTAACACAAGGTGGAGAGCAAAAAACATATTGTTGGAATACCAAGGGAATATTCCGTCCCATTCAATAAATGAAGCTTGCATGACTATGAATAGTAAACTCAAAAAGTGGTGAAATTGAAAAAGGGTCAATTGTTCGGAAATTCCGAATAGTTCAAAACGAAGGCAAGACTTGAGATAGAAAAACAAACAGGTGAAAGTGTGATTGCTAGTAATGTGTCCAAGCAACTACTCGAAAATCTTGAATGCTTCAGAAAGAGAGAAGTCAGTTGTACGAAAAAGTCGTACAACTTATAATGAAATCGAGAGATGAAAATATTTAGCAACAAATTTAATTTTGCTTGCTGCAAATTAAATTTCATAATGATATAAGATTAATACTATGAAAAAATTTACAACTATTGATCTATTTGCCGGTGTTGGAGGCATTAGATTGGGTTTCGAGAAAGCAGAGTTTGATACCGTTTACGCAAATGATTATGATAAAAATTGTAAAATTACATACGATGCAAACTTTGATAAAGTACCTTTAACAATTAAAGATATTACTAAGCAAAGCGATGCAAATTTTTCTTCTGTGTTGGATGACATAAAAAAGATTAAGTATGATGTTCTTTTGGGAGGATTTCCTTGTCAGGCATTTTCTATTGCAGGGTATAGACAAGGATTTAGAGATAGCAGAGGTATTGGTGATTTATTTTTTTATGTAGCCGAAATTATTGAAAAGACTCAACCAAAAGCATTTTTACTAGAAAATGTTAAAAATCTTAAAGGACACGACAAAGGTCGCACTTATAAAATTATTAAAGAAACTCTTGAGAGTCTTGGATACCATGTAAAAGAAGAAATTTTAAATAGTATGGACTATGGTAATTTGCCACAAAATCGGGAAAGAATGTATATAGTTGGTTTTAAATCAAAAGAACAATTTGATAGATTTAAATTTCCCAAGAAGATAAAAAGAAGTAAAAAAATTTCTGATATTCTTGAAGAAAAAGTAGATCCATATTTTTATTATGAAAATAAATCTATTTGGGAAAAAATTAAAGATTATCCTTTTGTAGAAAATATTGTTTATCAATGGCGTAGGGTTTATGTAAGAGAAAACAAAAGTGGAGTTTGCCCTACTTTAACTGCAAATATGGGAACTGGAGGGCATAATGTGCCTTTAGTGAAAGATAAAAAAGGTGTTCGAAAATTAACGCCACTTGAATGCTTTAGAATTCAAGGATTTCCAGAAGAGTATGCCTTGCCAGATATAGCAAAATCTCATTTGTACAAGCAAGCTGGTAATTCAGTGAGTGTTCCAGTAATTTATCGTATTGCCACAAATATGTTAGAAGCCCTACAATCTTAAATATGTTTATAAAAACTCAACCAAAACATCAAACTGATTCTTATTTAGATTTATTGCAAAGAGTTGGTTCTCTTTCTGGTCTTTTTTCAAACAGTAGTACCCCATATTTATACTATCGAGCTGCTGAGAATATTTTTTGCGAAGCTTTTCAAGCAGATAATCACTCTCGTTCCGATACTTCTGCAGATGCTAGTAAAAATAAAATTGGGATAGGTTTAAAAACTTTTATTAATGGTCGTGGTAAAAGTTGGCAAAAAGTAGCCGAGTTTAATAAAGATAGCAAGGATTATAAAAAACTAATTACCGATCCTGAGAAGTTATCTATTGCTATAAGCAAACTTAGAAATAAAAGAATTGATTTTGCAAAATCAATTCACGATGTTGATGAGATGATTTATCATTGCGTTTCTAGATCAAAGGGAAAGTTTTATCTTTTTGAAGAAGAAATGCATTATGTAGATATTCCTAAAATCAAAATACTAAAAATTAATGAAAATACAGTTCATTTTACCGATGGAAAAGAAGATTATAACTTTAATATTACAAAAAGTACTTTATTTAAACGCTTCATAACTCAAAATGAAACTGAGTTTGATGTTAAAATTATAGATAATCCTTTTGAATTTCTAAAAAATTTGAAAACATTGATTGTTAGCGATGATGCTTTGAAAGTTAAAGAAAAGATTATTTTGCCCTTGTATTCCAGTACAAAAAAAGAAGGAAACTTTGTTCCAGAAAAAAGTGGTCTTAATCAATGGAATGCTGGTGGAAGAAAAAGAGATGAAAAAGAAGTATATATTCCAATCCCATCCTGGATTCATAAGAGTTTCCCCAATTTTTTTCCTCAGAGGGGAGATTCATTTAAATTAAAGTTGCCCAATGGGGATAGTTTGTCTGCTGGTGTTTTTCAAGATGGTGAAAAAGCATTGATGAGTAATCCTAATAAAGATTTGGGTAATTGGCTGATAGATAGGGTATTAAAAATTGAACCAGGGAGAATTGTTGAATATAAAGACTTAGAAGATGTCGGTATTAATAGTGTAGAAATTCAAAAGATAGATGAACAAAATTTTGAAATTGATTTTAAAGAAGTAGGTGCTTTTGAAAATTTTGAGTTACAGTATAAGTAATTTTTTTTATCCATTCCATGACTGAAGGATTAAAATTGTTTACACCTGCACTGTTTTCAAAATACACGAATTCGTGTATTTTTTAATACTACATTTTATGTAGGAATTAGCCTGTAGACTCTATGAATGGAAAATAGCAATATATCTGGCTTAGTAGTAAATAATATTAAGTATAGAATTTATACTATCAGAGGTGTTCAGGTAATAATTGATCGAGATTTGGCAGAAATATACAATGTTGAGACAAGAAGGTTGAATGAACAGGTTAGAAGAAACGGTAGGTTGGATGTCGCAAATTGCGACCGGTTTGAAGCTTTAAAATATTCCACCTCTTTGCCCTATGTTTTTACCGAGCAAGGTGTATCCATGCTTTCAGCTGTTTTACGAAGTAAAACTGCAGTGCAAATAAGTGTTCAGATCATGGATGCTTTTGTTGATATGCGTAAGTTTATCAATAACAATGCCTCTGTTTTTCAACGTCTAGATATTATTGAAAAAAAACAATATAGGGTCGATAGCAAGCTTGATAAAGTTTTTGAGCTTATCGAATCAAGAGAGCTCAAACCCAAGAAAGGTATTTTTTTTGATGGACAAGTATTTGATGCTTATGTGTTTATCTCTAATTTAGTTAAACAAGCTAAAAACTCAATTGTTTTAGTTGATAACTATATTGATGAAAGTACTCTAACTTTATTTTCCAAAAGAGCTAAGCATTGTATCGTTACTATCTATACAAACAGTTTATCTAACTAGCTAAAACTTGATTTAGAGAAACATAATGCTCAATACCCACCTATAGAAATAAAAGTTTTTAGGAATGCTCATGATCGTTTTTTGATACTAGATAATAAAGAGGTTTTTCATATCGGGGCATCTTTGAAGGATTTAGGTAAGAAATGGTTTGCTTTTTCTAAGTTTAATAAGGGTGCTTTGGAGATTTTAGATAAACTGAAAGATTAGAATACAAAGAGGATGCTAGAATAGAACTCATCATGATAATGAAAGACATTGCCCCCGCAGTTGCCAAAGAAGCTGAGTTGGAATCTAATGTTTCTAAATTAAAAAAGTTAGCTCTGGCTTTTATAGTAGAAGATCAAAGAGATTGGCTTGTTGATTCTATGAAAAGAGCAAGTTCCTTAGATAATATTGTAAGTACACTAAGACATGTGGATGGTGGTCAAATTTATATACTTAAAGAACTTTTAAAAATAAGTCCTGAGATGAAATGGTATAGAGGAGGCAGTCTAACCAAATGGAAAGATGTTATAGGAAGTGCTGGTTATTCGCATTTTACAGAAGAACAACTTAATACAGTTGTAATTGATGGCGGTGCAAATGGTGCTCTCGGAAGAGAAGATCTTGCACAAGGTTTCAATGAAATGACGTCGCGCGAAAATCCTGTTGTTTATGAAGTATCTTTGGGGTCACTTATAGATGGACTAGAAAAAAAACAAATACAATTAGTTTCTGAGCATGATTATGATCTTATGATTTTACAAAATGATGATCATGCAGGATATTTAGATTTTTGTAAGAAGCATTTGAAGTTGAAAGAATAATTATAAGGTAAGGATAGATTTGAATGGGATTGAGAATGGGGAGGTGGAGGAGGGGTTACGCCACAGCTATTTTTTTTGATTTTGGTCAAAAAATTGTCACTTCCAAAGATGGACAATTTCTAAGAGGTTCTTATAGCTTGTGTTTAGATATGTGTCCTTGGAAAATTTTAGAACAAAATAAGAAAGTGGGCAATCATGATCAGGATTATAAAGACACTGATTTATTGTTGTCTAAATTTGAAAATCAGACAATAAAAGAAATTAAAATTTCGCATGATTTAGCAAAAACAGAAATTATATTTTCCAATGACTTAGTTATTCAGACACAACATAGTAATAAAGATGATCAGTGGTATCTGTTAGCTCCTAAACTAGAATTAGTTGTTGGTTATAATTGTAAAATTTCAATAAGGAATTTGACAAAAAATAAGGATTAAAAACTATAACTATTAGTTCAAACGAGCACGACGTTGTTGTGAAGATTTGCCAAGAAGTAGGCTGTATGCCGGAAGCAGTAAAGTTAGTTGATAATCTTGAGTGGGAGAATATGCCAAAGCTTTCTAAATCTTGACTTCGTGTTTTCTTTGGTCGATACTAAATCCAAGCTTGCTGTAATAATTTTTAGCTAAAATTTGAGATATGACCAAAAACAACCAACTAGAAAAATTTTCTAATTTTGTAATTTTTAAAACTTCTACAGGGAAGGTTAATGTTGATGTCTTTTTTAAAGACAATACTCTATGGTTGACTCAAAAAGTTATGGCAGAGCTGTTTGAAACAAGTAAACAAAACATTAGTTTACATTTAAAAAACATATTTTCTGAAGGAGAGCTTAGTTTACAAGCAACTGTCAAGGATTTCTTAACAGTTCAAAAAGAAGGAAATAGGAATGTCACTCGCAAAGTAGAATTTTATTCTCTTGATGCAATTATTGCTGTTGGTTATCGAGTTAACTCCAAAAGAGCTACTCAATTTAGAATCTGGGCAACTAATGTTTTGCAGGAATTCATTGTTAGGGGCTTTGCCATGGACGATGAGAAATTGAAGCAAATTCAACACTTTGGCAAAGATTATTTTGATGAGCTTTTGGAACGAATCAGAGAAATTAGATCAAGCGAGAGAAGATTCTACCAAAAGATCTCTGATATTTATGCTCTTTCTGCTGATTATGATTCTAAATTGAAAATAACACAGCAATTTTTTGCCACAGTCCAAAATAAACTTCATTGGGCTATTACAGGAAAAACTGCAGCTGAAATTATTTATTCCAAAGTAGATGCTAGTAAAATTTTTATGGGTTTGAAAACTTGGAAGCGTTCTCCTGATGGAAAAATACTTAAGAGTGATACTGTTATTGCTAAAAACTATTTGAATAAAAAACATATTGAAGAGTTAAATCTACTGGTATCAGCTTATCTTGATCTTGCAGAGAGTAGAGCGAGCAGAGGTATTGTTATGAATATGAAAGATTGGATTGATTTTCTTCACAAATTCTTAGATCTATCAAGCTATAAAATTTTAATAGATAATGGGAAAATATCAGCAGAAAAAGCAAAATTAAAAGCAGAGAGCGAGTATACTAAATTTAGAATTGTTCAAGATAAAAATTACATTTCTGACTTTGACAAAGAAGTAAAGAGGTTGAAAGAAAAAATAGAAAAATAAAGTGTACGGGAAAATCGTACAGTTGAAAAACAATGCAACAACAAAATAATTTTAAGAAAATCTACTCCCAGTTAAACCCCGAACAACGCCTCGCTGTTGACACCATCGAAGGTCCCGTCATGGTCATGGCCGGTCCTGGTACTGGTAAAACTCAAGTACTTGCCACCCGTGTTGCCAACATCTTGCAACAGCAAGACATTGACCCTCAAAATATTTTAGCCCTTACCTTCACTGATGCTGCTGCCCAGAACATGCGTGAGCGCATTGTTTCTATGATTGGCACCGATGGTTTTTATGTCAATATCATGACCTTTCATGCTTTTGCTAGTGAAGTTATTTCTCAGTATCCAGAAAAGTTTCCCATCGAAAAGGGTAGTGAGCCACTTTCGGACTTTGAAAGATTTGAAATCTTTGAAAGTTTGATTTTAGATTCTGATTTAGAAGATCTCAAACCTCTTAATGCTCCACTTTATTATATTAAGCACATCATTTCCCAAGTTTCAGCATTAAAGCGCGAATACATTACGCCAGAAAAATTTGAAGCCATCTTGGAAGCAGAAGAAAAACAATTAGAACAAGACTTGGAAGAATACTGGGCTCAAGAACAAGCCAAAGTCGATGCTGGTAAGAAAGCCAAGGTGAATTCCGCAGGAAGAGAAGGTGCCCTGGGGTATAAAACCAAACTTTCTAGTGTGCTTCTTAAACAAACTAAGGAATTAGCAAAACAAAAAGAACTTCACGATCTATACACAAAATACTTGGCAGAACTCAAGGCCAGGAAACGCTATGACTTTGATGACATGATTACTTTCGTGGTTCAAGCATTTGAAACAGACCAAGAACTACTTTTGGATTATCAGGAAAGATTTCAATATATTTTAGTAGATGAATACCAAGACACCAACGCTGCGCAAAATAAAATTGTAGAGTTGCTTGCTTCTTATTGGGCCGACATGGGGGAGAACCCCAATATTTTTGTTGTAGGTGACCCCCATCAATCAATTTTTCGATTTCAAGGTGCTTCTACCAAAAACATGTTAGAGTTTGTTAATAAATATTCAGATGTGACTGTTGTAACGCTGGCCACTGGGTATAGGTGTAGCACCCAAGTTTATAACGCGGCTCATGATTTGATTGGCAATAACACGCTGGATTTTGGGGGTGATGATTTGGCAGGTGGGGCTGAATTGGTAGATGGTAAGGTTGGGTTGAGTAGCGGTTCGGCTGGGTTAAATGCTGCGCTGACGCAAAAGCTAAAGTCTTCAAAAGGTGTTGGCGAAGATATTACCGTTTATGCAGCTGAGAGTGAAACTTTGGAATTATTATTTTTAGCAGAAGAAATTAAGAAGTTGGAGAAATCTGGTGTTCTTCTGGAAGACATTGCTGTTTTGTATCGGAACAACAAAGAAGCAGTTTTGATCAAGGAAGTTTTGGAAAAATGGAACATTAGCTATGAGTTGGCTGTAGGCGGAAATGTTTTTGATGATTTATTGGTTGAGCAACTGGTTAGATTTTTTAGAGTTTTACAAGATTTGGGAACGGGTAACGATACAGAAGATTTATTTACTGTGATGCAGTACTCGTGGCTTGGTTTGGAAGTTTTGGATGTTTATAAGTTAGCCAGAATTGCTGGACGTTTGCGAACTTCTATTGCTGTTATTTTGGAGAAAAGCTATTTACAAATTGAGACGGCACTACTTAAAAATTTAGATAGTAAAAACTCGGCAGATGCAACCTATGGTTTAACCCAAGCAAACTTTGAAAATTTAGTTGGTTTTAAAAATCAATTGCTAGAGTGGTACAGGTTAAGCAACAATTTGTTATTTCACGAATGGTTTAGTTTAATTATCAATGCCGACAACTCTGAAATTTCTGGTGCTAAAGAAGCTCCAAAACCAAATGGTTTTAGCTTCATGCAGTATGTTTTGTCTCAACCTGTAAAGACCGATCATTTATATGCGATTAATTCTTTGTACTCGGAAATCAAAAAGTTTGTGAACAAGAAAAGAGATTTTACCTTGGATAATTTTTTGAACACTGTCACTGTGATGCAAGAGCATGGGGTCAGTATTAAGATTGAAGATTTAAATATTACCAAGAATCGTGTTTCTTTGGCTACTGCTCATGGAAGTAAAGGCAAGGAGTGGGACTATGTTTTTGTGTTTGGTTGTATCGATAAAAAATGGGGCAATCAAAGAACCCGCGAGCTGATTCCATTACCGGATAGTATTCTCACTAACACCGACATAGGTAAAAAAGAGAAGAATGAGGATGACAGAAGATTATTTTATGTAGCACTTACTCGTTCTGCAAAAAAAACATATATTACCTGGTCTAAAACTAGAACTAATGGCAAAGAGATGATGAACTCGATGTTTTTGAACGAGGTCGGGGAGGGCGCTGTAGCTGTGTCTAAAAAAGATTCAGAGGAGTTATTAAAAAAATCAGAAAGCTTATTGGAGAAAATTTTAACTAGTAGTAGCCAGCCGGCCAAAACTTATTCTGACAGTGAAAGAGAGTTCTTTAAACATTTGGTGGGGGAGTTTAAGTTATCTGTAACGGCTTTGAATACTTACTTGCAAGACCCACATGAGTTTATGATTAGTTCACTGTTACGTGTGCCTCGTGCAAAAAGCCCGATTCTGGCTTTTGGGACTGCAGTTCATGCAGCGATGGAAAGTTTTTACTTGAGTTTGATGGGTGGGACGGGCGATGAGTCGGATAGCGAAGGAGTAAGTGCCAAAGACCGTATCAAAAAACCACTCTCAAAAGAGCAGGTGACTACAAGTTTTGAAACCGCTTTAAGGCGTGAGCAATTATTAGAAGCTGATTTTATTGAACGCAAGAAACATGGACAAAAAGTTTTTGATTTTTATTATGATGAAGTTTTAGACCCAGGCTCTCACACTCTTAGGTCTCCCCTATTTGTTGAGAAGTTTTTTGGTGGCAAACTAAATAAAGCAGTTTTGCTGGACGGAGAAA
>JAHIVL010000057.1 GCA_018816485.1 Patescibacteria group bacterium
ATAAATATAACTTAAATAAGCTCTTTATTTCGAGATCAATTGTTTTAAGTACAATTCTTTCAATAATATCCTTGCCTTTTTGGATTTATATTCTTTAAATCTTCAAGATTATTTCCCCATAAACAACCCCTGTTTCATGAGGTATACTAATCTCATGAAACAAGATTCTTTTGTCACGAAAGTACTTCGTCGGCTCATTGCATGGCATCTTGAAGCTATCACTGGATTTCTTTGGTGGGGTGTAGGTATCATTCCATCCCATACTATTCGTAAGTTTTTTTATCGCTTGTCGGGCATGAAAATAGCACATGGCTCTACCATTCACATGATGGCTCGGATCTACGATCCTCGCCACATAATCATCGGCGAAGACACAATCGTTGGTGAAAGAGCAACTTTAGATGGTAGAAAACAACTCCCAAACTCCGGCGGTGGTCTCCAAATAGGCGACCACACCGACATTGCTTCTGAAGTCATGATCTGGACCAGCCAACACGACATTCACGATCCTAATTTTAAAGCCATTGAAAAAAAAGTGACCATCGGTGACTATGTTTTTATTGGTCCACGTAGTATTATTCTCCCTGGAGTTAACATTGGAAATGGAGCAATTATTGCCGCTGGTGCAGTGGTTACTAAAAACGTTGAACCCTTTGCAATCGTTGCTGGTACTCCAGCCCAAAAAATTGGTGAAAGAAAAAGCACTCTTTCGAGTACAAGTAAAAATTTTAACTATAAACTTGGTCGTACCAGACTATTCCAATAAATATTATGTTACTTTCAATTATTATTGTCTCTTATAATACCAAAGACCTTACCATACAAACCCTCAAATCAGCTGTTGCAGACATAAACAGTTCTAAGTTACTAAAAAGAAAAACTGAAATTTTTGTGGTCGACAACCGCTCCAAAGATGATTCTGTTAAGGCTGTTAGAGAATTCAAACAAAAAACAAAAGTTCCTATTAAAGTTATCGCTACTAGAAAAAACCTAGGATTCGCAAAAGGTAACAATGTCGCTGTAGAAAAAGCCAAAGGAGAGTACATTATCTTTTTAAACTCAGACACAATTATTAAAAAAGGTGCCCTTGAATCAATGGTTAAACGCTTCGATAATACAAAACTTGGAGTTTTGGCTGCAACTCTATTAAACACAGATTTTACATTGCAAGCCCAAGGAGGAAACTTTCCAAACTTACTAAACCTATTTTTTCATATGAGCATGATGGATGATTTGCCTATAATTGGAAAATTACTTCCTTCAACTCAACACACTGGGAAAAATCTCAAACAGACCAACAACTATAAATTTGACAAAAAAATGTCTCCAAAGAAACAAATTTTCCAAAAAAACAAGTTAATTAAAATTGATTGGGTCGCGGGAACAGCAATGATGCTTTCTAGAAAAGCAATTGATGAATTTGGCAGTTTAGATCCAAATATATTTATGTATGGAGAAGATATTGAACTTTGTCTGAGGGCTAGAAACCATAATTATGAAGTAGCGATAGATCCTACAGCACAAATTATTCATCTTAAAAACCAAAGTTCAACCTCCGAGAATTCAATAAGAGGTGAATTAAAAGGTTATCTATACATTTACTCAAAACATCAAAGCCGATTTCAAACTGAAATTGCTAGAGTTTTAATTCAAATGGGGGTCTTTTTAAGGATTTTTGTATTCTCAATAATTGCACCAGACCCTTACAAAAAACAAATATATAAAAATGCTTTAAGTGATCTTAAGTAATCGGCACTCTAAATAAATGTTAAAAAAACTTACAAAATTTTTAGATAAAAACGTTTTACTTATTTTAAGTAGCCTTCTACTTTTAGTCATACCTCTCTATCCAAAATTACCACTTTTTGACATCATTCCAGGATACATCGTCAGAGTAAGAATCGAAGATTTCTTAATACTTTTTACTTTTCTCGTATTTTTAATTCAAGTTGTCAGAAAAAAAGCCACTCTCAAGACACCACTTACAAAAATAATCATTGCCTACGCAATCATAGGACTTCTCTCGACACTTTCTGGAATTTTTATCACAAAAACAATTCCTACTACGAGCGTTCATCTATTAAAAAGTTTTCTCCATTACTTAAGATATCTTGAGTATTTTTCGTTATTTTTTGTATTTTATTCTGCCATTAAATCTAGGAAAGATTTAAAAGTCCTCATATATACATCAGTATCAAGTTTTGTAATGGTTGGCATTTATGGATTGGGACAAAAATATCTTTATTGGCCAGTTTATTCAACCATGAACAGAGAATTTAGTAAGGGCATTAGACTTTATCTAACTGAACACGCCAGAGTTCAATCAACTTTTGGCGGACACTACGACATGGCCGCTTATTTAGTGATACTTTTACCAATTGTTTTGATGCTCGCATTCTCACTAAAAAATCGAGTGAATAGAATCTTTTTATGGCTCACTTTTGCACTGGGAATGTGGCTGATGGTCACAGGTGCATCAAGAACTTCATTTATAGCGGCTGTCATAGGCATTTTTATAACAATACTAGTTAGAAGTTTCAAAGAAAAAAATACTACCGAAAAAATTAAATTTTTTCTATCCAAATCACTTGTAACTGGCTCATTAATCTTGATTATTTTTTCAGGTTTTGGAGATGATATTAGAGAAAGACTACTTCAAAACTTAAATAGCTATCCAATCTTTTCCCAAAGCTACAATAAATTTGCCAATAGCGTTAATTACGAAAAAGAATTTATCTCAAACAAACTAGCAAAATCCGGAATTGCTTCCGAAATCACAATTAAAAAACCAAAAAATGGCTTGTCACTCGATGAGGCAACAATATTAGTTGCTTCTGATACAAGACCAACACCACTGAAACCTAGTGATGTTTTTGTTGATGTTCCAGATAAAATCAGAATCGCAACAATGTCAGCAACTGGAGAAATAACGACAATTATTATTGAAGCACCCCGCACTTATTCAGACAACGCACTTAAATATGGCCTTTCATTAGCTATTAGATTGGATACACTTTGGCCACAGGCGATAAGTGCTTTTCATACAAACCCTATATTAGGAACTGGCTACGCAACTTTAACAAAGTCAGTGGTTAACGAATTTACTGAAGCCGACAGCACTGATAATAATTTCTTACGTACACTTGGTGAAATTGGCTTACTAGGATTTATTACTTTTTATGGAACAATTATTTTTGCAATTATTCAAGCATATAAAATTGCTTTTAGTAAAAAGTTAAACATTTATTCCAAATCTTTAGATATAAAAACATTACTAGCTATTGCATTTATAGGATCTAGTGTTGGTTTATTAATTAATGCAACCTTTATTGATGTCTTTGCCGCTTCTAAAGTAGCACTAACTTTCTGGTCTGTAACTGGTATTATTTTTGCACTCGAAAGGCTTGAGTGAAAAAATTTGTTAAACAATATCCAATACTTATCGCCATTATCATTCTAGCGTTTGTTTTACGTCTTTATAAAATCTCTAGCCCAATATTGGATTGGCATAGCTTCAGACAGGCTGACACTGCTTCGGTGACTCGGGAATTTATCAAAGGAGATTTCAATCCGTTAATTCCAAAATACCACGACCTTTCTAATATCCAATCTGGCGTAGACAATCCAGAAGGCTACAGAATGGTAGAGTTTCCATTTTATAACATTGTTGTTGCACTTATATTGAAAAGCATTCCATCTTTGCCTCTGGTTACCACCGGTAGAATTGTTTCATCATTATTTTCGATTGGAACACTAATTTCTCTATTTTTTTTAGCTCGAAATTATTATGGTAAAAAAGTTGGCTACTTCACTGCTTTCTTTTTTGCTGTGTTACCTTATAGCGTTTATTATTCAAGGGTAATAATGCCGGAGCCAATGATGCTTTTTGCATCAACATTTTCCATACTTGCCTTTAGCAATTATATGAAAATAAAATCAACAAAATGGTATTGGCTTTCATTATTTTCTTTAATGATTGCCTTATTACTTAAACCATTTGTAGCATTTCTTGCACCAGTATATTTAGCAATAATTCTTCAAGAAAGACAATTAAAAAAAGCTATTTTTGATTTTAGATTGTATGTCTTCGCCATTTTAGCAGTCATACCTTTTTTTCTATGGAGAAATTGGATTTCAAACTTTCCGGCTGGAATTCCTGCTTCAGATTGGCTTTTTAACGGAGAAATTCAGATTGAAAACAGCAAGCCAAGATTTAGACCATTTTGGTTTAGATGGTTATTTTGGGAAAGAATTACCAAACTAATTCTTGGCATTGCTGGAGTAATATTACTTCCTGTTAGTTTTTTTCAACAACTAAAAAATAAAAAGTTTTTAATTCCATCATGGTGGCTAAGTGTTTTAATTTACTTTTCAGTAGTAGCAACAGGCAATGTAAGACATGACTACTATCAAGTTTTAATTATTCCAATTATTTGTATAACTCTTGGCTCTGGAATTTTAATTTTAGATAATTATTTATATAAAAAATTTAATGCTCTTGTTTCAGTCGCAACCATTACAATAATCGTTGCATTATCACTTTTCTTTTCTTACGACCAGATCAATGGCTACTACAATATCAATCATCCAGAATACATACTAGCTGGTACTGCTGCAGATAAATTGCTTCCAAAAGATGCCAAGGTAATTGCTCCACAATATAGTGATACCTCTTTTCTATTCCAAATAAATAGAAAAGGCTGGCCACTTGGGTATGATATAGATACAAAAATAAACATGGGAGCAACCAATTATGTTACCACCACTATGGATAAAGAAGCTAAAGAATTAGAACAGAAATACATTATTATTGAAAAAACTGGAGACTATTTAATTCTAGATTTAACACAAGAACGCGGAGCTAATAACTAATGGAGCCAACAACTAAATGAAAATTTTAATGCTCACACCATATTTGCCTTATCCTTTGCTTTCTGGCGGTCAAATTAGAACATATAATTTACTAAAAAAATTAGCCAATAAACACGAAGTAACATTGTTTTCTTTAATAAAAGATAATGATGAAAAAAAATTCATTCCTGAACTAGAAAAATACTGTAAAAATGTCAGAGTCTTCAAAAGATCGAGCAAACCTTTTACCTTAAAAAACATTCTAAAAACAACGTTCTCCTCTTACCCTTTTTTAGTAATCAGAAATCATGCTCCAGAAATTATTTCAGCTGTTGAAGAAGAATTAGCAAAAAATAAATATGATCTAATTCATGCCGAAACTTTCTACATGATGCCTCATATTCCTAAAACTTCAATTCCAACAATATTGGTGGAACAAACAATAGAGTATTTAGGATATGAAAGTTACGCACAAAAAGCTTTTTTTCTAATCCGAGCTATTCTTTCTATTGATATTAACAAAATTCGCAGATGGGAAGAGCATTACTGGAAAGTCTGCGATACCTTGATTGTCATGAGTGAAGACGACAAAAAATACATCTCAAAAGAAATAAAAGAATCCAAAAAAATTGAAGTTGTCGCTAACGGAGTTGATACAGAATGGTTTGAAGAAGTAAAAAAAACCAAGCACCAAAACCCAACACTTTTATCGGTGGGTACATTCAAATGGCTTCCAAATGTTGAGGCTGTTGAATTTTTAGTCAAAAAAGTCTGGCCTTTGATTAAAACAGAACTGCCAAATGCAAAATTATGGATTGTTGGAAACGCACCAACTGAAAATGTTTATTTATACGAAAAAAAAGACCCTTCAATTAAAGTAATTGGTAGAATTCCCGATATTAGAGATGCTTTTTCTGGAGCCGATGTTTTGATGGCGCCAGTTTTTAGTGGCAAAGGTACGAGATATAAAGTTCTAGAAGCAATGGCATCAGAAACACCAATCGTATCAACTAGCACCGCAGTTGAAGGCTTGAATGTTAAAAATGGCGTTCATGTTATGATTGACAACACAGAACAAGGAATGGCAGATTTAGCAATCGAATTATTAAATAATCCAGAAAAAAGAAAAAACATGGCTCAATATGGTAAAAAATTTGTAAAAAATAATTACGATTGGTCACTAATATCAGATAAATTAGATATAATTTACAAAAGAATTGGAAGTAAATAGTTAGAAGTAAATAATATGATAAAAAATCAACTAGATTTTGAAATAATTATCGTTAGTTACAATAGTGAATTCTGGTTGAAAAAAACATTATCAAGCTTAAACAACTTTTATCTTAAAAAAACAAAAAGAAAGGTTAGAGTTACGGTTGTGGATAATAACTCTACCGATTGCACTGTAAAAATGCTCGCAAAAGAATTTAAGTGGGTCAACTCAATGTTGATGAAAAGTAATTTTGGTTTTGCAATTGGAAATAACATCGCC
Source organism: Patescibacteria group bacterium (assembly GCA_018816485.1). GTDB lineage: Bacteria > Patescibacteriota > Microgenomatia > UBA1400 > PJMF01 > VFLK01. The sequence continues at coordinate 6,344 of JAHIVL010000057.1, forward strand.
CTAAAAAAATCGACTGCAAAATACATAATGCTTTTAAACTCAGATATTGAGCTTAATAAAAAATCAAATTTTGATATTCTCCTAGACTTTCTTGATAAAAAACCAAAAGTGGGCGTGATCACACCAAAAGTTGAGTTTATTAATGGTGAAATTGATTCTGCTTGTCATAGAGGAGAACCAACTCCTTGGGCATCATTTACCTACTTTGCTAAACTTGAAAATCTCTTTCCAAATTCAAAATTATTTGGACAATATCACCAAACCTACAAAAATTTATTTAGTGTTCACACAATTGATGCTTGTACAGGTGCTGCTATGATTGTCAGAGGAAATTTATTAGAAAAAGTTGGTCTGCTGGACGAGCGCTTTTTTATGTACGCTGAGGACCTTGATTGGTGCAAAAGATTTAGAGAAGCTGGCTATTTAGTTGTGTATAATCCAGATGTAACTCTCATTCACCATAAGAATAAATCTGGCATCAAAAGCACATCGCAAAAGATAGCCAAAAAAACGAATAAATATTTCTACAATACCATGTTACAATACTATGACAAACATTATAAAGACGCTTATCCGTCATTTATAAGAACCATTATTAAATATATTCTTGTGATCAAAAAAGGAGCACTATGAGTTATCAAACTGAATTTGCTATTCAGCAATTACGAACCCAAAACTTAGTAAAAGGAGTTGAATCTCTTTCAGGATTTGTTGCAGCGGTTGTTGCAAATATGCTAATACCTCAATTATTAATCAAGTATGTTTATGACCCAACAACATTAACTGTAGCTCCTCCAATTTTTGAATATTTGCCATTAGTAACTTACGGATTAGCACTATTATATTTCGTATTCGCTATGGCTGGTAACTTTATAAGAGAGAAAAGTGCTAGAACTATGCAAAAAGAAGCGTCACTTTTGCCATGTTGTTCAGATAGATCTTGTGTTGACTGCACAGATGATGAGATTTCTGAAAAAGAATTAAAAGAACTTGAAAAAATTGTTGATAATGCATTAAAACCAACAAAAAAAGCTACTAGAAAAGTTGTTGCCAAAAAAAGTTCTAAGAAGAAAACCAAGTAGTTTTCTTTTACTACATAAATAATTTATAATAGACTTGTTGCACAAACAAGTCTATTTATTAAGGGTCAAATGAAAATTGGAATTGATTGCCGACTGGCTGGTTCAAAACATGCGGGAATTGGTCGTTACATCGAGAGTTTAATTCTTAATTTACTAAAACTTCCCTCAAAAAATAGTTGGGTGTTATTTTTTTATGATGAAAATCAAGCCAAAGAAGTTCTCAAAAATCATTTCTTAGACAAAAATTTTGAAGTAATTATTGCTCCGATAAGTCATTATTCATTAAAAGAACAAATCAAACTTCCCAAGATATTTAAATCAGCCAATCTTGACCTACTCCATGTTCCTCATTTTAATATTCCAATTTTCTATCAAGGAAAATTAATTGTTACAATTCATGATTTGCTTTGGCACGAATACAAAGGAGGATGCGCCACAACCTTAAGTCCTGTTAAATATTTTTTAAAATATTTTTTTTATAAAGTCATTACTAGAATTGCTGTAACCAGAGCAAAACAAATAATTGTTCCAGCAAAAACCATTATGGATACTGTAACTAAATTTTATCCATTCACATCCAGTAAGATTATTGTTATTAAAGAAGGTAGGAAAATTTGGAATAAAAAAATCACGCCCACAAAAAAGTTTAAAAAAACTTTATTATATGTTGGTTCTCTTTATCCTCACAAGAACATTAAAGTTGTTTTAAGATCTTTGATCAATCTACAAGATTATAAGTTACTAATTGTGGGTTCAAGAAAAATATTCAGAGACAAAGTCGAAACATTCATAAAGTATGAAAAAATAGAAGATAGAGTAACTTTTTTAGGTTTTCTAGATGATGAGAACCTTTCAAAACTATATACTCAAGTCACAGCTTTGGTTCAACCTTCATTCTCCGAAGGTTTTGGATTGACAGGAGTTGAAGCCATGGCGCTTGGTACACCTATCTTAGCCTCAAATATTCCAATATTCCAGGAAATTTATCAAAATATAGCCTATTACTTTAGTCCTCATTCCGAATCATCGTTCTCAAGCGCTATTCATGAGCTTGAGTTAGATGATAAACAACGAGTCAAAAACGGAATAAAGTTATCAAAAACATACAGTTGGAAAAAAATGGCTCTAAAAACACTCGAGGTTTATAGTGTCATTCAATAAATCCACCACCCCCAAAGTTGCAATCATTTATGATAGAGTTAACACCTCTTACGGAGGAGCAGAACACGTTCTCAAAACAATCGGTGATATATTTCCTAATGCACCGCTTTTTACATCTGTTTACTCTAAAGAAATCGCTTCTTGGGCCAACTCATTTAAAATAACGACAACTTATTTACAAAAAATTAGTTTCCTTAGGAACAGACATCAATTAATAGCTTCTTTAATGCCAATGGCTTTCGAGTCTCTTAATTTAAATGATTATGACATCATCATTTCTGTTTCCAGCGCTGAAGCCAAAGGTGTTCTAACAAAACCCAATCAACTCCATATTTGCTACATGCTCACACCAACAAGATATATTTATTCTCATAGAAAAGAATATTTATCTTCTAAAAAAATTTTAAGCTGGCCAATAATTAAACAACTAGCCAACCTAATGCTCAACTATCTTGAATGGTGGGATAAAGTAGCTGCTTATAAACCAGACCTAATTATCCCTATTTCCAATTTAGTTAAAAATAGAATTAAGGAGTTTTACTCGATTAGTTCAGAATCTGTAATTTATCCAGCTGCTAACATTGCACCAAGAAAAACTATTAAAAAAAAAGTGAGTGTTTCTTACTACCTTAGTATTTCTAGATTAGTAGATTATAAAAAAGTTGATCTAAGCATTAAAGCCGCATTAAAACTAAATAAATTCTTAGTTGTTGTAGGCACTGGAATTCAGGAAAATGAACTCAAAAAGATTTCCTCCGACCAATGGACCGAAAAAATGCAGAACGAGCCAATTACCTCTCTTCTGAATAGAGCTAAAAAGCAAAATACTAAAATCATTTTTACAAAAAACTTATCCGAACAAGACGTAAATTTTTTGTTATCCAACTGCAAAGCAGTGATAATGCCAGGAGAAGAAGATTTCGGTATAACTGGACTTGAAGCGAGTATTTTTGGCAAACCTGTGATAGTATTTTATACGAGTGGAGTTTCCGAACTACTTGAAAATGGAGTTGATTCTATTTTCATCAAAGAAGAAACCGAACAGCAAGTGATAGAGGCAATAATAAAATTAGAAAAAACTAATTTTAATAAGAGACTTATAGAAACAAGAGCCAAACATCACAGTGTGGAGAAATTTAAGAATCAGTTTAAGAACAAAGTAATCGAAAGTTGGAAGAACTTTAGTTTGGACAGTTAAAAGGACTTTATGTCATATTTAGATCATACATATTCTGTAATTCTAGCCGGTGGTGGCGGAACAAGACTTTGGCCAAAGTCAAGAATAAAAACTCCAAAGCAATTTTTGAAAATTCTTAATAAAGAAACAATGATTCAGATAACTGCATCTAGAATCACCAGCATAATTCCTTGGGAAAGGGTGATAGTTGTAACAAACAAACTTTATAAAGATGAAGTTAGCAAACAACTACCAAATGTCCCAGTTGCAAATATTATTTCTGAACCAATTAAAAAAGATACTGCTCTGGCCATGCTAGTAGGAACTCTTTATGCAAAATCAAAAGATCCCGAGGCAGTAATTATCAACTTAGCTTCAGATCATGTTGTAACCGACTATGTTGAGTTTACAAAAGTAATGAAATTGGCAGCAAAAACTGCAAAAGAAAATGATTATCTGGTTACGGTTGGAATCTCACCGACTAGACCTTCCACCGGGTTTGGTTATATTAGAATTGGTCATGATTTAGAAAGACTAGATAAAGGATTATCTTTATTTAAAGTTGACAGTTTCACAGAAAAACCAAATGAAGCCACTGCTAGAGGATTCATATCTACTGGAAAATACTATTGGAATGCGAATATGTATGTTTGGTCGGCAGCGGTTTTGGAAAAAGCTTTCAAAACCCACATGCACGAAATGTATCAGCTGACTAGTAAACTTTCGAGTCTAAACTCAAAAGAGTTTCACTCATCATTAAAATCAATATATGATCAAGCTGAAACGATATCAATTGATTATGCTATCTCAGAAAAAGCAGACAACCTCGTCTTAATACCAGGAGATTTTGGATGGGACGATGTTGGAGACTGGAAAATAGTTTACGATTTAGAAAAAAAAGATTCTGAAGGAAATGTTGTGATTGGAGATCAAGAACCAAAAAATATTATTATGGTTGATTCAAGTAATAATTTGATACAGACAAATGGAAGATTAGTTAGTTTAGTAGGGGTTGAAGATATGATTGTGATTGACACAGAAGAAATTTTATTGATAATGCCTAAATCTAAGAGTCAAGATGTTAAAAAAATAGTTAGTAAATTAAAAGAAGAAAAAAAACAAAAATATCTATAATCATGAATTACGCTCAACAAAAAAGAATACTTGATGTGACCTCTGCTTTAGTTCTATCTATAGTATTTCTACCCATTTGGTTCATCGTTCCAATCATGATCTATCTTGATTCAGGTTTCCCAATAATTTTTAAACACAAAAGACTCGGACTGAATGGTAAAGAATTTTATCTATACAAATTTAGATCAATGGTTCCAGACGCTGATGAGATACTCCACAAACATGATAAAAAAATGTTAAATAAATTTAGAAAAGGTGACTGGAAAATTAAGAATGATCCAAGAATTACCACATTAGGTAAGGCTTTACGGTCACTAACAATTGATGAATTTCCTCAAATCTATAATGTGCTTAAGGGAGAAATGAGTATGATTGGACCAAGAGCCTACGTACAAAAAGAGTTTGACGAACAAACGAAAAAATATCCACAAACTAAAAAATACAAAGAAATTATCCTCTCAGTCAAACCTGGAATAACTGGTCCTTGGCAAACCTCAGGTAGAAATGAAATTCCTTTTAACATCAGAGCAAAAATGGATGCCAACTATGCCAAACAAAAATCAATTCTTAGGGATCTACATATCATGATAAAAACTCCTATGGCAATGATTTCCAAGTGGTAATTCACACTAGAATTTTGTTATACTGCTAAATATGTTAAAAAATGATGAAGTTCAAGACATATCTTCAATGGAATTTGCTCCAAAAACAGAGCCTGCCATGAGTCTGAAAAAAACAAGTTTAAAGACAAAAATAGCTTTATACTTTACCAACCATCCAAAAATGAAACCTATATTAATGGGTATGGGCATATTTCTACTCTTATTAATATCAGTTACCTCAGTTTTAGCTTTTAAAACCTACAAGACTGTTGGCGAAATTAAAGATAAAGCAAATGTTCTTCAAACCAAAACTTTGGAAACTTATGCATTGTTTAAGGATCAAAATCTTCCTGCCGTAGAAGAAAGTCTCAATCAAATCGACAAAGAACTTGCGGAAACAAAAGATATTTATTCTGAGTTAGCCTTTTATTCATATATACCATTTGTAAAAAACTACTATAACGATGGCCTTCACGCATTCAGTGCAGCCCAATCAGGTCTTTCTGCTGGAAAAAAGTCTATTGAAGCTATTGCGCCCTATGCAGACGTTTTAGGATTTTCTGGTGAAGGTTCTTTTACTGGAGGAACAACTGAAGACAGATTAAAAGTAATTTTAGAAACCTTAGATAAAATTTCTCCAATTCTTGACGATATTACTAATGACTTAAAAGTTGTGGAGTCAGAGCTATCGTTAATTAATCCAGAAAAATATCCCGAAGTTTTAAAAGAATTCGAAATTCGATCAAGTATTGTTAAAGCTCAAGAACTGAGCTCAGGGGCTGTAATAGCACTAACTGAGTTTAGACCAGTAATTGAAGAACTCCCCAGTGTAGCTGGAGCAGGGGACACGCGAAAAAAATACCTCATCCTATTTCAAAATGATAATGAATTAAGACCAACTGGTGGATTTTTAACTGCCTATGCTGTAATTAATGTTGACAACGGAAAAGTGGAAGCAGAATCATCTAATGACATTTATGAACTTGATCAGAAATTTACTAAAAAAATAGCTATTCCTAAAGAGCTTGGCAGATATTTAACCACGGAAAAATATTGGCATCTTCGAGATATGAATATTTCCCCTGATCTAAAATTATCAATGGACGTCTTTTTTGAAAATTATTTAACAGTACCAAACGAGGCAAAGGAAATCGATGGCATCATCACAATTGACACACATTTTTTAACTAACTTGATGAAAGTCTTAGGACCAGTTGAAGTTCCTGGGTATGGAACCTTCAGTGCAGAAAATGATCCAAGATGCGATTGTCCTCAAATAATCTATGTTCTTTCAGAAATTATTACACGTCCAACTCCTTATTTAAGAGACGACAGAAAAGGAATTCTAGGTCCGCTAATGAGATCATTACTGACAAAAGCATATACCGCACCTAAACAAACATGGCCAGAATTATTTAAAACTGGATTCGACAGCATTCAAAATAGACACGCTCAATTTTACTTTATTGATGAAAAAGCACAAACTGCTGCCGAACTTGCTAATGTTGCCGGCAGAATGATTCCCCCAGATGACGGTAGTGACTTCTTGGCTATCATTAATGCCAACCTTGGTGGAGCTAAATCAAATTTATTTATTGATTATGATGTTGTTCAAACAGTCACTACCCCTGAGAATGGCATGTTAGAAAAAACGGTTGAAATCACTTATAGAAACACTCATGAGGCAGACAATTGCAATCTAGAAGCTGGAAAACTATGTTTGAATTCTACGCTTAAAGATTGGACAAGACTTTATGTCCCCGAAGGCTCTGAGTTGCTCACTTCCCAAGGTTTCTTGGAAGACGCAAACGTCTATGATGAAAATGGCTTCACTGTCATTGATGGTTTCTTTACACTCGAACCAATGGCTACTGCTAAATTAAAGTTTGTTTATAAAATTCCATATACCAATAATGAGAATTATAAAGTCACGATATGGAAACAAGGCGGAGTAGAACAATTCGAAACTCTAATGGATGTAACTGGTGGACAAGAAAAAATTATTGTCCAAAAAGACACTACTTATGAAACTTTCTTTTAAGACATTTTCTACAAAGGGTATTGTTTTAAAAAGAGTTAACGTCGGAGAAACTGATCGAATGATAAACTTACTGACTCAAGAATACGGAAAATTGACTTGTGTGGCTAAAGGAGTTAGAAAAATTAAGTCGAGTAATAGGGCATATTTGGAGCCAGGAAACTTGATTAACGCCTTCATGATCAGGACCAAATCTCTACCTCTCTTAACTCAAGTCATACTCATCGATGATTGTTCAAAAATGAAGCAGACTTTGGGTTCTTTTAGACAGCTATCTCAAATGCTAGAAATATTTGAAAAATTATTTGTTGAACAAGAACTTGAACAAGAAATATTTTCAAAAGTACTTAATTTGAGGAAAAAGATTTCATCTAGCACTGCCTCAAGAATATTTGTAAAAAAGACACTGACAGAAATAATCACTGGCCTGGGATTTCAAGATCCAAAGGATTCAAAATACTTGACAATAACTGATTATATTTCTGCTCTTTCTGATAGAAAAATGAAGAGCTTTGATTACTTAAATGTTAAATAATCTAAAAAAATGACCTAAAAAAACCTGATACAAGGTGAATCGCTCTAGCGAGAGAAGGTAGCCTGGGCTATAATAACTTTCATATGCCTGAAAATAACACTCAACCAGAATCGCAACCAACACTAGAAGAAATTACTAGTCTTGCAAAAAGACGTGGTTTTGTCTACCAAACCTCAGCAATTTATGGCGGACTTGCCAATTCATATGATTACGGGCCACTTGGGTGTGAGCTACTTAGAAATATTAAAAACGAGTGGTGGAATGAGTTTGTAACCAAGCGCCCAGATATGGTTGGAATTGATTCTCAAATCTTGCTTCACCCAAAAACTTGGGTGGCTTCTGGACATGTTGGTTCATTTAGTGATCCTTTAGTTGATGATATAGTCACAAAAAAACGCTATAGAGCAGATCACTTAATCGAAGAATGGGCTCAGCGCCAACTTAAAAAAGGCAAAGAAGAATGGAAAGATTTTGCTATCGAAGATCTTGATATTGAAACAATGGCTAAGTTTATCAAAAAACACGAGATATTAAGTCCTGATGGAAATAAGGTTACAGCTCCCAAATCATTTGACTTATTATTTGAAACTTCAATTGGTACCATTGCCGGCGAAAAATCAATAATTTATTTGCGCGGAGAAACAGCTCAAGGAATTTTCACCAATTTTAGTCAGATATTAGATTCAACTAGAATTCAGTTGCCTTTCGGCATTGGTCAAATTGGAAAAAGCTTTAGAAATGAAATTACCACCGGACAATTTATCTTTAGAACTCTTGAGTTAGAACTAGCAGAAATTGAATACTTCTTTAATCCTGAAGATCAAAATTGGCAAGAACTTATGGAAAAATGGAAGCAACAAATGATGACTTTTGCTGTAAATACCCTAGGTGTAAAAACCGAGAATTTAAGATGGAGGAGACATTCTGACAGTGAGAGAAGTTTTTACAGTAAAGACACCTATGATTTAGATTACAATTTCTCTTTTGGTTGGAAAGAACTTTGGGGAATAGCCTACAGAACGGACTACGACCTAAAACAACATATGGAACATTCGGGCCAATCGCTAGAATATAGAGATCCGCACACTGGTGCAGTTTTTGTACCACACGTTATGGAACCAGCGCTAGGAATCGGCAGAGCATTGCTAATGGTACTAACAGATACTTACTATAAAGATGAAGAAAAAAATCGAATAGTTTTAAAATTGAAACCTTCACTTGCTCCTTACAAGATAGCAGTATTTCCATTAGTTAAAAATAAACCAGAAATTGTTGCTCAAGCCCAAGAATTGTTTAAGGTGCTCGGTCAAAAATTTGCTTGTACTTGGGATTCCAGAGGAAATATTGGGAAAAGATATCTTTATCAAGACGAAATTGGTACGCCATTCTGCATTACAGTTGATTATCAAACCTTAGAAGACAAAACTGTAACGATTAGAAACAGAGATACTACTGAACAAACCAGAATACCAATAGAAAAACTTGAAAACTACATAGAATCCATGCTAAAGTAAGGTTCTATGAAAAATTTGAAAACCCCCAATAAAAAAGTCCTTGTAATTGTTGGAGTTCTTCTGCTGGCTGTTGGAATTGGAATCTTTGCAAAATCTAAATCAAAAACTACCGTCGTAATTGAAGAACCAAAACTAAAAAAAACCAAAATTACTGAACCTTTAAATATAATTGACGTTGGTGATAGACCTTATATAGTAATTTCACCAAACTCGGATGGCAAAAACATTACCATTGCGGTCAATACTGTAAAGAAGGATTCCTCGGCCGTTGACTATGAACTTGAATACCAAGCAGGATCTTTATTACAAGGTGTCTTTGGTTCAATCGAGCTAGGTAAGTTGCCCGCAAGCACAAAACAGCTTTTAGGCAGTTGTAGTGCCGGTGGCGCTTGCACTTATCATAAAGACGTAACTGGAGGACATTTAACAACTAGATTTAATGGCAGCGAAAACTACGCACTTAAATCTGAATGGAAATATATCGAGAACAAAGAAAGTGGAGATGCCCTAAGTTCGAGAGACGCCAAATTTCAAATTTCTTCTCCAAAACTAGAAAGTGTTAGATTGGCTGTTGTTTTCAACTCACCAGGATACCCCGAAAAGCTTAGTGGCAAAGTAGTTTCCGATCCCTACTCGTTGCAAACTATTCCTACAGTTACTGGTACCGCCACACTCACCATGAGAGCAATGGAAGAAGGGGAGCTCGTAATAATGGGCTGGAATGGCTCACAGTGGACTGAGTTTACTGGAACTGTTGAAGGAAAATCTGTTACTGCAGAAGTGGAGTTGATGGAGTTGTACGTTGTCGTAATTCTGTAGCTAGATGTTTGAAATATGAGCATCGAGTGAACAAAGCGAGTGTGGCTCATATTTCAAACATCTAGCTATTCAACCCAAACTCTTTTTTTATAAATTCCTGAAGTTCATCTTTCAACTCTAAATCATTGCTAGCAACCACAATATTTGCTTTCAGTAATCCCAAAACATTACCACCGTCCAAATACCTACCACTAGGAGTATAAATACAAACATTACTGTCTTTAGCCAAGGTCGTGGCAGAATCGGTAATATAGTACTCACCACTAGCCTCGTTTGGCTTTTGGTTTGCAATAATATCAAAAATATCCGGTGTAAAAATATATTTACTAATGTTAGCTAAATTAGAGGGAGCTGTTCCTGGTTCTGGTTTTTCGACTAAATTATTTAAGTAAGTAAATCCATTTTCTTTTTTAACTACAGCGATACCGTATTTATACAGTTCTTCTTCTGATCTAGTAATACAAGTGACCAAACCTTTTGAATTGGAGCTATTGAATAACTCAATCATTGCCCTAGTCTCATTTTTTCCATCAGGGTTATAAATAAAATCATCACCCATGAAAACTAAAAAGGCTTCTTCATCTTTTAGATACTTTTTTGCTAATTCAACAGGGATTGATGTACCATACTTATCGGCAATAGTCTGCGTTACAAATCTAAATTTTGTTTTCTCATGAAGTAGTAATTTATCCTTATATTTTTCATATTTACCCATTTTTTTCAAATGCTGTCTCAATGATCTGTGCTCTTTATAGTAGTGCTCAACTAGTTTATTTTCACTTTCTTTAACAACAAGGATAATTTCTTCTATCCCTGCAGAAATGCAGTCATCAACAATATAATCAATAATTGGTCTATTCAAGACTGGTAACATTTCTTTTTGAATCGTTTTAGCAATTGGCAAGAATCTAGTTCCAAATCCTGCACAAGTAATAAGGGCTTTTTTTATCATAACCGAGTAAGTATACCTCAACATTCAAACTATAACCACTAAAATTTAGATAAACAAACTAATGGGCGAAGTGCCAATAACCAAAAACTCACTCTTGCAACCAAAAACCTAACATGATAATTTTAAATAGCTGTGGAATGTAGTGAGAATCTACGACTGTGCCGCAACGGTGTATTTTTGATATTTTTCAAAAATAAGTCCGGTCTTCAGCAAAATTTTTTAGACTTACCTAGATAGGTCATTGACGAGCATCAAATAAAGAACTGGTTTTTTGACAACATTGCCAATAACTAAAAACCACTCAAAAAGATGCTCCCTGGAATGGGAGTTTTTGTTTTCTCAAGTAAGTGCGGTACAGAATTTCCAAGAAGCAAAAACAACTTAATCGTTGTAAGTAAAGTTGTAAGTAAAGTTGTAAGTAAAAAATATTCTTGGAAAGGAATAGTATGTCTGTAGAAACAAAATCACTTGAAATGTATGAAGAATTCTACGGTGGAGAAGAACACTTAGTTACGGGGATGGAGGGAATACTCCAACTCACTGGACTGCAAGTTTTTATTAGAGAAGCAAAGAAAATGATTGAAAAATCAAGTCCATTTTTCTCTCAGGCTTCTCTTTTGTTTATTTACTACAGAAGACAGCTTGCAAATTTGCATATCGAAGCACTAATCGCAAGTTTGCATATCGAAGCACTAAACACTGCGGCCGCTAAAAAATTACTCAAATCATTTGGAGTAGCTGGAGTAGGAATAAACCTAAAAACTGGTGATGTTGATGCTAAAATTACAGAACAAATACTAGCAGTTCATGATGGTTTAGTAACTGATGTAGAAGCAACCTCTGCAGAACTCCCTGCTTCTATTGCCAACTTTACAGCACTTATTGCAACAATACAAAGAGAGATAACCGAACTTTTGATAGCATCACAAAAATTTCAGTTAGCTGAACTAAAAATAAAAGAAGAAGAAGAAGAAAAGGTAGGCCAACATCTTTCTACTCATGCCTCAACAACTCAAGTCGTTATCTATGACTCAGTTGAAACATCACTAGAAGCTCAAAAGGAAAGAAGAAAGGAAAATTCTAAAGAAGAAAGAAGCGCGTTGAGTCAACTAAAAACTCTAGTTTCTTTTGCAGAAGAAATGTTTGCTCCTGTAAAAAGAGGTACTCAAGAAATGGGAGCTATCACTGCTTAACTTAAATCCATTTTCCATCTAAACCATCAGTAACTACTCTGGTAAATTTATTTTTTTCCATTTCTTCCCTGGCTTCCGGAAGATTGTTCAACTACTACGAAAGCAATACCTGCCTCCTCTTTATAGGCTTACCACAACCCCACAGTTTCGGTAATTCTTTGTCTTTACATCTAACCAGAAGTATTAGATACTTTCATCCAGATAGTGGGAATAATTGGTAAATAGGCCTTAGAATATGTTTATCGGAAAGTTTTATCACAGTTTAGAGGAAAATGGCAGGATTTCTTTACCTAAAAAATTTAGACAAACCAACAAATCCTGGATAGTTACTAGAGGATTGGACGGAGGACTCTTCATCTTTAAAGAAAAAGACTTCCAAAAAGAAATTGCTAAATTCGAGTCACGCACATTCACAAAGAAAAATAACCGCGATTTTATAAGATTGATGACAAATGAAGCGCAAACAATTGAGCCAGACAAAACTGGTCGAGTACAACTGCCCGAGTACTTGATAGAGTTTGCAAAACTTAAAAAAACTATCGTTATAGTTGGCAGTCTTTCAAGACTGGAAGTTTGGGACAGAGATTCATATCACAGCTACATCGACAATATCGAAAATAAGACCGAAGAAATTGCAGAAAACCTAACTGAAGAAAGATCTACTATGATTTAGTTTTTTAAAATATATTGAAAAGTGAATATTCAGGCGAACTGCCTGCGAGAGCTTTTCAATATATTTTAAAAAACTAAGTTATTGAAAGAAAACATGACAAACCACATAACAGTTTTACTAGAAGAAGCAACTCAAGCTTTATTGATTAAAAAAGGCAACTGGTACATAGATGCAACTTTTGGCAAAGGTGGTCACACTCAAAAAATCTTGGATGCCGGTGGCAAAGTAATCGCCTTCGACTTCGATCACCAAGCCATTGAATATGGAAATAAGATTTTCGCCTCAGAAATCAACCCTGGAAACTTAATATTAATACGGGAAAACTTTTCAAAAATTTTCCCCATAATCGAAAGTCTACAAGAAGACTGCCAAGTAGGGGACATAAAAGGAATACTTTTTGATTTTGGCACTAGCACTGAGCAACTAAAATCTAATAATCGAGGTTTTAGTTTTGATGGTGATGGCCCACTAGATATGAGAATGGACGACAGACTAGGAGTTCAAGCAAAAGATTTGTTGGCACTTATTCACGTTGACCAACTAGACGAACTTTTCAGAGATCTGGGAGGCGAGCACGATTCCAGAAGAATTGCTAAAGCAATAAAGAATAGTCCCACACCGATAACTACTAGCAAGCAACTTACAGATTTAATAATTAGAAATAAAGGCAAACAAAAAAGCAAGTTACATCCAGCAACCAAAGTTTTCCAAGCATTAAGAATTGCGGTTAACACAGAGCTAGAAAATATAATGATGGGTTTACCTCAAGCATTAGAAATACTAGCTAACAAAGGACGTATCGTAACCATAGCTTTTCATGAAGGAGAAGACAGAGAAGTTAAAACTACCTTTAAATTATGGGAAGAAGAAAACAAGGGTGAAAACCTAACAAAAAAACCTGTGGTCCCAACTGCAGAAGAAATTAAAAATAATCCTAGATCCAGAAGTGCAAAGATGAGAATTTTCAAAAAAAAATAATGCAACTAAATAAAACAAAACTATACTACATAACACTGACAACCATCTTAGGAATAAAAGTTGTGATGACAATTTTTCAAGGAGGTCTTTCCGCACATCATGGAATTAAAATAGCTCAACTCAAACTTCAAAAAAATAATCTGATGCAAGAGCAATTAAAATTGACAACAAAACTATCTCAAAAAAATTCTATCTCACAAGTAATCAGTGACCAGGATCTTGCTCAATTTCATAGCATTGGTGATACTATTATCATCGCTACCAATAATGAAGTTGCTTCAAGATAAATGATTCGAACATCAAAAAACAAATCTGTAAATCATGAAATTTTAGAAACTAAAAGTAAAATAGTTTTGATAATGATATATCTAGGATTTATTGCAATTATTTCCAGATTATTTTTTTGGCAAATAGTTAAAAGCGATTCACTTCAACAACAAGCCGAAAATCAATATAAACGTTCAGAAACACTTACGGGAAACAGAGGTAGTATTTTCACGTCTGATGGCTACGCATTAGCTACCAACAATAGAGTTTACACTTTGTTTGCTCAACCAAACATATTAGAGGAAGAACCGGCAAATATATCCAAAATTCTTGTACCATATTTACTAAATGAGCTCGATGAATATATCGATGCAACCGACAGCGCCAGTAAAAAAGAAATTGCAAATAATTTTGAATCACAAATTCAAACTAGACTCGAAAAAAAAGACAACAAATGGATTTCTTTAAAAGCCAATATTTCTGAAGATACAAAAAAACAGATAGAAAGCCTAAATATTTTTGCACTTGGGTTTGATCCCCATCTTAAAAGATATTATCCAGAAGCATCTATGGCTGCTCACATAACAGGCTTTGTGGGAAAAGATGAAAATGGCGATGACATTGGTTACTTTGGAATCGAGGGAGCTTTAGAAAATGAGCTAAAAGCCAGATCTACACAGAATACAGTTGTCGCCGATGCCTTAGGTCTTCAGCTAAGTGGCCAAAATTCAATTTCCAATAATTTTATTGATGGTAGAGATGTGACTACTACTATTAGGAGGGACGTGCAGTATCTGATAGAAGAAGAGATTGAATTAGCCGTTAAAAAATATGGAGCTAAATCTGGCGAAGTCATAGTTATGGATCCAAAAACTGGCAAAGTGTTAGGACTGGCAGCATATCCAGACTATTCTCAAGCAGAATTTTATAAATATGATTCTCAATTCCACAAAAATCCAACTCTGAGTAATCTTTACGAACCTGGAAGCACTTTTAAAGCTGTGACTATGTCTGCCGGAATAGAAGAAGGAGTCATTGAACCTGACACAATATGTACTAACTGTGATGCTCCAAGGAGATTTGGACAATATACTATCAGAACATGGAATGATGTTTATAACCCCGGAATCATAATGACAGATGCGCTTGCAAAGTCTGACAATATTGCCATGATTTTTGTGGCAGAAAAATTAGGAATTGATAAATTTAAAGATTATCTTCATAAATTTGGAGTAGGAGAAGAAATTAAAATTGATTTGCAAGAAGATAAATCAACTCCTTTCCCAAATCAATGGGGTGATGTTAAACTAGCAACAACTGCTTTTGGTCAGGGTTTAGTCGTTAACACAATGCAGGTAATAAGAGTTTTTGCCACAATTGCTAATGGAGGAGTTATGATGAGACCAACCATCATTGATAACGTAAAAAATATGACTACTGGCGAAATAATTACCAATCAACCAATTGAAGAAAGAACAGTTATTTCAAAAAATACTGCTGATACTGTCACCAAAATGTTAATTTCCTCAGCCGAACATGGAGAAGCTCAGTGGACCGCCTCAAAATCATATATTACAGCCGGAAAAACTGGAACTTCTCAAGTTGTTACTGAAAATGGATATGACAACGAAAAAACCATTGCAAGTTTTGTTGGCTTTACTCCTCCAGAAAATCCAAAATTTGTTATGATTACAAAGTTAGTAGAACCAACAGCTTCACCATGGGCTGCAGAAACAGCTGCGCCACTCTGGTATAAGATTGCAAATAAACTAAACTTACTTTTAAACTAGGTTCTATATATAATAAGACAATGATTAAAAACATTATATACAAACTAAAGAGACCCTATCACTTTATCAAAACTGGACTTCTTAATGGATTAATAGCAGAATTAAAATATAAACATCCTGCTAAAAAACTTAAAATAATCACTATTACAGGCACAGATGGCAAAACAACTTCCTCAACTCTTTTGTATCATGTATTAAAAACAGCGAACAAAAAAGTTGGTTTACTTTCAACAGTGGCTGCATACTTAGGTAAGAAATCAATCGACACTGGTTTCCACGTTACCTCACCTCAACCAGCTGATTTACAAAAATTTATGAGACAAATGGTGGACAAAAACTACGAATATTTAGTCCTTGAGGTTACTTCGCATGGTAGCTATCAATTCAGAAATTGGGGAATTAACCCAATAATTTCTGGTCTAACTAATATTGCCAATGAACATCTCGACTATCATTTAAATTATGAAAAATATCTTGATGCAAAAGTAAGTACTCTAAAAAAAGCTCCTGTGGCTGTTGTTAATGCTGATGATCGTTCATATCCATACTTAATTAAAAAATTAGTAAGAACAAACTTAATTACCTACTCTAAAGACACTCAACTCCCAAAAAAAGTTCAGGCGATCATCAAAACAGTTTTCCCAGAAGACTACAACCAAATGAATGCAAAACTAGTTTACGCACTCTCGAAATCACTAAACATAGAAGATGCTGATTTTGTTGCTGGATTAAAAACTTTTACTGGTATTCCTGGAAGAATGGAAACCATTAAAAGTAATGCTGCAAAGGATACAAGCAAAAATATAAATATTATTGTTGATTTTGCTCATACTCCCCAAGGACTAAGATCGGTGCTAAGAACACTCAAAGAAAAAATTGAAAAGAATGGTTCAAAAGGAAGGTTAATCGCAGTTTTTGGATGTGCAGGAAAAAGAGACAAAGGTAAACGTCCAGAAATGGGAAAAATTGGCGTTGAGATTGCAGACCTAACCATTTTTACAGCAGAAGATCCTCGAGATGAAGATACTTGGTCAATTATCAGACAAATGAAAGAACAGCTGACTATTGGACATAACAAGATTATTTCCATTGCAGAACGTGGAGAAGCAATAGAATATGCCATTACAAAAATTGCAAAAGCGGGCGACACTGTAGTCATACTTGGAAAAGGACATGAAGAAAGTATGAACTATGACGGAGTAGAGTATCCTTGGAATGATATTACTGCTATAAAAGAAATACTGAAAGGTGGGCACCCAAGAATAAATGAAAAAAAATAAAGTTGTGAGTTTAGGAGGAGGAACCGGAACCTTTCCTGTTGTTACTGCTTTAAAAGCTATCGATGCTAATATCTCTGCAGTTATCTCTGTTTCCGACTCCGGTGGTTCAACTGGAAGAATCAGGGATGAATTTGGTTTCCAACCAGTAGGCGACTTAAGACAATCTTTGGCGGCACTAGCAAATAAAGAGGGACAAGAGTGGATTCAAAAAATCCTTCTATATAGATTCTCCAAAGGCTCTGGCTTAAAAGGACATAATCTTGGAAATCTAATCCTAACTGCACTGCAAGACATGACTGGCAATACCACTGAGTCTTTAGACATTGCAGAAAAAATATTTAATCTTGAAGGAACTATTATCCCCGTTACTTCGAGTGATGTAAATCTAAAAATTCATTACGCAGATGGCTCAACAGCAGTTGGAGAGCATACCTTAGACAACACAGATAAAAATCCTAAAAAAATAGAAAAAATTAGCCTTACTCCAGAATGCAGTCTAAACCCAACGGCAGAGAAAGCTTTTATTGAAGCTGAGTTAATTATAATTGGCCCCGGCGATCACTATGCAAGTTTACTTGCAACTTTGGTAACCAATGGCACCAAAGAGGCTTTCAAAAAATCTAAAGCCAAAATTATGTACATCTCTAACCTGATGACAAGAAGAACACAAACTCACGGAATGACAATCTTGGACCACCTCACTGAAATTGAAAAAGCCATTGGAAAAAAGGTAGATTACATATTAATCAACGATACAACAATTCCAAAAAACATATTAGAAATTTACGCAAAAGAACAAGAGTTTCCTGTTGAAGATGATCTAAATGGAGATAAAAGAATTATCAGAGCAGAGTTACTACTAGATAAAATTGTCATTAAACAAAAAAATGATATCGCTCACAGATCATTTTTAAGACATGATGCGAAGAAACTAGAGAAAGTTTTTAAAAAAATATTAGGATAGGTACAGAAACAATGTCGATTCTTGAGTATAATAATTTTTTCCTTGTTGGTATTAAAGGTGTTGCAATGACGTCTATGGCTCAACTTCTTAATGATGCTCAAAAAGAGATATCAGGAAGTGATGTGGAGGAAGATTTTGTTACCAAAGACCTACTCAAAAAACTAAATATCACAATATCTATTGGATTTGACACTGAAATTCCCGATGAAATTAATTGCGTAATATATACAGCTGCTCATGAAGGACAATTTAATCCTCAAGTTGTGAACGCTCAAAAAAGACAAATAAAAACATATTCTCATGCTGAGGCCCTAGCTGAGTTTTTTAATTTAAAAAAAGGTATTGCCGTATGTGGAGTCGGTGGCAAATCAACAGTTAGCGCCATGATTGCCTGGATTTTATCAAAAACTGACAAAGATCCATCCTTTGCTGTCGGGGTTGGAAATATTCCTGGACTTAATAAAACTGCTAGATGGGACAACAGCACTAATATTTTTGTTGCCGAAGCCGATGAATATGTAACTGATCCAAGTGCTCTCGCCCGTGGTAAAAATATTACTCCAAGATTTTCTTTTTTAAAACCGTTTACAACGATTTGTACAAATCTAAAATTCGACCACCCCGATGTTTATAGAAATTTTGAACACACTAAGGAAGAATTTTTTAAGTTTTTTAATCAAATTTCAGAAACCGGATTTTTGATTTTGAACTACGAAGATCTTAAGCACAAACCAACAACTTCTGCAGAAATCATATTAACGTTTGGTAACAATCCAGAAGCAGATTTTCAGTATGAACAAGTTAAAGAAGAACAGAAGCCTGGAATTAATATAGGAAAACTAAAATATAAAAGTCAAGATTACAAAATTGAATTAAAAGTCCCTGGAATTTACAATCTAAAAAATGCAGTCGTAGCTATAGCAGCCTGCACTACTGTTGATGTAACGGTATTGGAATCAATTAATGCCTTAGCATCATTTAATTCCACACAAAGAAGGTTTGAGCTCATTGGAACTAAAAATGGCGTTACCTACTATGACGATTACGCTCATCATCCCAACGAAGTTAAATCTGTAATTTCTGCATTAAATAAATGGTATCCTAAATCGCGAAAAATTATTGCTTTCCAGCCACATACTTATTCAAGAACTAAAAAACTACTAGCTGAATTCATCGATGCTTTTGGCGAATCTATAAGCAATGATAACGCAAATGCAAACAGCGAAATAATTTTGCTAGATATATTTTCGTCTGCCCGCGAAGAAAATGATCCAACAATTAGTAGCGATGATATTGTAAAAGGAGTGCAAAATAAATTTAAAAATATAAAAATTTCCAATGTAAGAACAGTTCATAACTTAGGGGTTTATTTTGAAAATAATCTAGAGCCTGGGGATGTAGTGCTAACAGTTGGTGCGGGGGATATTTATAAGGTGCATGAGTTGGTTTAGTTTGGTGTAGGTTAAGGCGTAATTAAAGCAATTGTAAACTATGTAGGTTTACAATTATGTTTACAAAAAGGTTTACAATTAATTTGAGTTAATTATGAAAAAAAAACTACTATCATCATCACTCATCTTTATAATAATTGCAGCAATTACAGGTGGCTCTGTAGCTGTTGTAGCTAAGTATGCTTTGGCAGTTTTTAAACCATTCACAGTAGTAGCACTTAGATTCTTTTTTGCATCTTTAGTTTTATTGCCAATGGTAATTAGATCAAAAGAATTAAGTGTTCAAAAATTCAAAGATTTATTTCCTGTATCAATAATTGGCTCTCTTAACCCAATCTTGCTATTTATAGCTCTTCAATTTACACAAGCATCATTTTCTCCACTAATTTATGCAGGCTTACCAGCTATGACAGCAATGTATGTTATGTTTATCAAAAAACATAAAATTGATAACCAAAAATTAGTGGGAATAATAGTTGGCCTTTTTGGTGTGGGAGTAATTGTTCTTTTACCTTTACTAGATAAAGGATTTGGATCTATGTCTGTATTTGGAAACTTGCTCATATTTTTAGCATCTATAGCTTTTTTATCTTATGGACTGATCAGTAAAGAAAAACAAAAAAGTTGGAATATTTCGCCACTTGCCCTAACTTTTTACTTCAGCTTGGTTACCTTTTTGATTAGTTTGCCTTTTGTTGGCTATGAATTTATAACCTTTGGAGTTCCAACTGGTTTTAGAAC
>JAHIVL010000058.1 GCA_018816485.1 Patescibacteria group bacterium
ATAAATATAACTTAAATAAGCTCTTTATTTCGAGATCAATTGTTTTAAGTACAATTCTTTCAATAATATCCTTGCCTTTTTGGATTTATATTCTTTAAATCTTCAAGATTATTTCCCCATAAACAACCCCTGTTTCATGAGATTAGTATACCTCATGAGAGCGAGCTTGTTGATTGGGAATAGTAAATTTAATTTTTTGATTTACCGCTCGTTAAGTTCCAAAATATCTATCTCCATAGTCACCTAGTCCTGGCACAATATATTTTTGATCATTTAGGTGTGAATCTAAACTAGCTGTAAAGATTTTTAATTTAGGGAATTCTTTACGAATTCTTTTAATTCCTTCGGGAGCGGATACCACACACACAATTCTTATTTCTTTTGGTTTCTTTTTGGCAATAGCTTTCAGTACATGAAGAATTGAGCCACCAGTAGCCAACATAGGATCGGTAACAATTACTACTGAATTTTTTTCGATTTTTGGAAGTTTCCAGTAATATTCAGAGGCAACAGCTGTTTTTTCATCTCTTTGTAAACCAACAAAGCCAATTTTTGATTTTGGTAAAAGTTGCATTGCTCCAAATAACATAGCAATACCAGAGCGTAGTACAGGAATAACCACTACTTCATCGGCTAGTTTTGGTGAGAGTAGCGGTACAAGTGGCGTTTCAATTTTTACTTGATTGAATTTTAGACCTCGAATAGCTTCGGCAAATAATAAGTAGCAGATTTTATCTGAATGTCTGCGAAAGGCAGTTAAAGAAGTGTCTTTATCTCTAAGATGAGTGAGGCTGTCAGCTACAAAAGGATGGTTGCTGATGATGACGTTTTTTATTGGCATAAGTTTTCCTTGCTAAGATAATTTACTAATCCATCCTTCGTAAAAATAGTCATCTTCGGACGTGTCGCTATAAATCAATTTATATTCTGGGTATTGCTTAAGGATTTCGATCACCTTCCCCACAGTTTTATTTTTCATAATGAGTTATTTTCAATAAGAACTTGAGCTTTCATATTTCTCCACAAAAAAGATAGTAATGATTTTTCCTCACTTGTGGCATTTTCAGATAGTAAGTGCTTTATTTTCTTAACAGAATCAAGTTGAGATCTTTCATGTGATTCTTTAGGCGAATTGCCTTTTAGCAATGTCTGAATCACTAAATTGGATGGTTCTAAAAAATACCCAGCAATTGTATCTGTTAAGGGTTTTGTTGCTTTTTCGGGTGTAGATATTAAAATAAAGTCTTCTTTGTAACCAATAAAAGCAGTTGCTCCATTGCGAACACAACTTATACCCAGTCTTTTTGCAGATCTACAGCTTCTGGCATAAATGATTTTTCCACTTAGTAATTTTTCATCCTTATTAATTTCAATAAGTACTTCATTATTAATACCTGTTATTTTGTCTGCATTTCCATGTCCATTAAAAAGGACAATGTTGGGATTATTTTTTTTAATATAACTATCAAGTATACTTTTATTAGCTTTACCTTTTTTTAAATCATAAATAACAGTATTTCTATTTTTTGCATTTTTGATAATAACTTCAGTCCAAGTATATAAATAATTTGTTACAAGATCATGATTTGGTCTTGTTATTAAAAAAGATGGGTTACTCATATTTATATAAATCGCCTCCAGCCATATCTCTCAAAAATTCTAACTGTATGTTTATTAATTCATTGCCCAATTTGCTATCACTCATAATGTTTTCAATAGCTTCATCTCTCGAAACACTTCCGTCACCTCCAACTGATATCTGAAAATTACTGGGAATGGTGCGCAATCTTGCTATTGCTAACTGCTTCATGTCTTCTTTGGTTTGTTCATCTTCAGATAATGTTTTATTAATGTTTTTATTCATTTTTTTATTATCTCCATTTTTACTAATTTATCTAAAATTAATCTACCAATATCACTATTGTTTTCTATTTCCAATCTAGCTGAATTCCAAGTAAAAGGTTCGCCTTGAGCTACTACTACTATTTCCATTCTTAAATGAAGTGGAAGATTTGCGTAAACTTTATTGAATTGAGTTGCTTTATCCATATGTTGTGACTCAAACAATTTCTTATTTGTAGTAAGAGTATTGTATAATAAAACTATGAAAAAAGATCTACATAAACAAGCCATCCTCGTAGAGCTTATCAATTTGTTTCAAAAAGGATGTGGGCTTAGTTTTCACCAATTTTTTCAACATATTCAACATATTCAACATTATCCACCTTACTAAGAATTGATTGATTTTCTGATTTTATTTGCTCAGACTTCTCTGACTGGTTTGATTGAATTTTTTTTACAATAAGCTTTAAGTCATTGAGATACTTTTCTTCCTCCATAGCAACAGCTTTTTGAAGAAGGAGCTTATCTAAAGAGATGATTAAGTAATTCTCCCTCTCAATAGCATCTTCTTTCAAATAATCATAATCAAAGTATCTAACTGTTTTCCAAATTTCAAAATCATAGATAGCAATACCAAAATCTCCCCATAGGTTTTTTAAGTTTTGTGGATATTTTTTAACTAATTTTTCAATATCTTCTTTACAAGCAACAAGGTCGATATCAGCACCAGATTTTCTCAATCCATAGTGTTCCATGGCCATACCACCAATTATCAAAGGTTTTTTTGAAAAAGTAAAATTAAGTTTAGAAAAGTCAATTGTCATAAAAAAAACTTACATTTGATAAAAAGCAGTTAAATGAGTTCCTTCTCTATCAGTGCCCATCAATGTAAAACCCATATTTTTGTAAATAGAACATAATTTTTCTTTTTCTCCATCAGTATCAAGTCTCAGTCTCGAAAAACCTCTTTTCTTTGATTCTTTTTTAGCAAATTTAATAAGTTCGTCGGATAATCCCTGACTAGCAAACTCTCTATTTACACATAGCCAATGAACATATAAAGCACTTTTTTTGTTACCATCAACACTTTTCCAACTTTGGTTACGCTCTGTTTCTTGAAGAATCATAGATGCAGCTGGTTTTTCGTCTATAAGAGCAACAAAGTACTCATCTGGTTCGGTGTGCTGAAGGAGAAACTTGCGATTCATATTTTCTGGCTTCCACCATTCTCCAGGATTTAATCCCTTTTCTTCCATCCACATACCAACGCCATGCATTACTTGAATTGCCTTGTCCACGTCATTGAGAATTTTTATATTTTTCATGGTAGATCCCTAAATATAATTACTAATTGTATTTGAGACCCCCGATTGAACCGGGCAAGCGGTTTTCCCGCACACGGCTCTCCTAAACGATTTTTACCAAGTATTGTATATTGCATATGTTAATTTTGGTTTTGGTAGCGGATGGGCTACCAAGTACTTATAATATTGTTCCCAATTCCAACTCCTCTTTTGACTTCTACGGTTCATCCATTTAAAAGTTAGTTTGCAGGTCTTATGATAGTATGCATTGATGCTCTCAAAATTTCCACTGATACCGTAATATTGATAATGTCCTCTAACCTTACTCCTCAATATTCCCCATATCTGTTTTATTGACATCTTGTTTCTAACTACCTTTAACCACTGATTCATCTCCTTGAGAGAATGGTTCATTTTCTTTCTGCTTGTTTTAACTTTTACCTGATATCTTCCGTCTCTTACTTTTGTACAGTAGTGAGTTATCCCTAGAAAACTGAAGGTCTCTGGTTTTCCATCACCTTTCCTTTCCCTATTTATCTCTGCAAATCTACCAAATTCTATGATTTTAGTTTTGTCCTCATTAAGCTTTAATCCAAATTTCTTTAGTCTTAATCTTAAGTCATTTAGTATTTGCTCTGCCTCATGTTTGTGTTGTGCTCCGATGATGAAATCATCGGCATACCTCACTAGTTTTGCTTTTACGCACCATATATCTAGTACATAGTGAAGATAAATATTAGCTAGTATTGGACTAATAATTCCGCCTTGTGGCGATCCCTTTTTACTTGCTTTATATTTTCCTTCCTCTACTACCCCTGCTTTGAGCATTCGGTAGATCAACCATTTCAAACTTGGATCGTTAATTTTCTCCTCTAGGCATCTCATCATCCATTTGTGATCGATGTTATCAAAGAAACTCTCTATATCTGCTTCGATTATCCAATTTACTTTCTTCCCCATTATCATGCTGATAGCACTCCATTAGATATTTCTCATTAAGTAAGTATGCCAAAGATGTGAATTTAACCTTTGTATCTGCTTGAGCAATTTTAGCTATCTGTTTAAGTTTATCTGTTGTGTTAATTTTATTCTTCATCTCTGTGTATGGCACTTCAAATATTTCTTTACAGTTATCGTTTAGACTGTTCCTTCGCTCCACCTGAGTTACCAGGCTTCATCACTACTATGAACAGCTCAGACTTCCAAGTTGACTTTCGTCCCTTCCTCACTAGTTTACTAACTTGTTGGGGACTAGCACTTTCCTCCTTTCTCGTCTCTGTGCTTATCTACTTGGATCTCCCAAGTTCCTAGCTTAACATTCTCGATATCATGCCATGGTCTCAGACTCCGGTGTGTCCTTGCTTACTTGCCTTATCGCTCGCAAGATTGCTGTCTTCCCCTTATATGAAGAAGGTCGACCTACCACATCTATATATTATTTCGGAGCTCTATCCCTTCACACTACATTACGGCCTAATATCTCCTTTCCTCCCGCTTCAACCTGGTTTGTTACCAATCCAAGCTGGAGAGTTCCGTACTTCCCTGCTGGCTATGCTTTGGGAAGACTGGATTCGAACCAGTTTGTTAAGCCAAGCTTTGCTTGGCGCACTCATATTGAAAGTATAGCAGAAGTTTTGATGTCTAATGAGGAATGTTGAGGTCGCATACATTTCGAAAACCAGCCATTGTTCAACCACTTCACTATACTTTAATATTAAATAAGTCTACTAACTATTTTTAACTCAATTTTGTATTGAAGTGTTTTGTGTTGTGTATGCAAATTAGCTTGATGTATAGGTGTAATTTGGTAAAAGCTCCCCCTTTATCGGACTCGCTATGGAACGGATATAAAGAAGGTTTATTAAAAATTATAAATACTGATATCCATGATTTTACTGAAATATTTACAAACATATTGACAATTTTTTAAAATGGTATAGAATAATAATCAGTATAAACCATATTAGTGATATAAACTATGTCATTTCTTACGTCTTCACTCGCTACTAGAATCGATCAAAAAAAACTACGATTACAAAAATTACGCCCACTGCCAGCTACTGCAATCAAAAAACTTCAAGAGCAGTTTGAAATTGAAATGACTTACAACTCAAATGCAATTGAGGGAAACAGTCTTACCTTAAAAGAAACATATTTAGTAATAAATGAAGGTATAACAATTAAAGGAAAACCTCTTAAGGATCATCTGGAGGCAAAGGACCACCACGAAGCTTTAGAAATGATTTACGAACTAGTTGATCAAAAATCACAGCCAACTCTTTCACAACACTTGATTCGCTCGCTACATCAATTAGTTGTAAAAAAAACTGATGAAGAGATTGCTGGCAAATATCGCAACACAAACGTATATATTGCAGGGGCAGATCATGTGCCACCAGATGCAATACAAGTACCTGTTGAAATGAAAAAATTATTAAATTGGTACTCTAAAGAACAAAAAAAAGTCCACCTAATTGAACTATCGGCAATTTTTCATCATAAACTTGTACATATTCACCCATTTATTGATGGAAATGGCAGAACTGCTAGACTTGTAATGAATATCTTGCTACTTAGAGCTGGCTATCCATTGGCTGTAATTTTAAAGAATGATAGAAAAAAATACTACAGAGCTCTGCAATTAGCTGATAAAGGCGATTTATCTCTCCTAGTAAGATTTGTTGCACAAGCAGTCGAGAGATCTCTAGACATCTATTTAAAAACACTAACACCTAGAACAAAATTAAGTGAAAAATATTTAATACTATCTAAAATCAGTCCAGATACACCCTATACAACTAAATATCTCAATTTGCTTGCAAGGCAAGGAAGGCTTGAGGCACATAAGCAAGGTAGAAATTGGCTGACTACTACACAGGCTGTGCAGAGATATATTGATGGAAGACAAAGGAAAAGATAGAGTTTCTAGACTCAGCTAGCTCTAATTTGATAAAAGCTCCCCCAACAGGTTGTTACTCGAGCTAGGAGGTGGGTGGAGAGTTATTTACTTGGATATGAAAATACCAATGCCTTACTCGAAAGAGCACTCGTTTGAAATCGAAATCAATATAGAAAAATCACTACGAGATGTCTTATTAATCTCCGTACCTTTTTCTTTCATACATTAAAGGTATTGTTGGATTTTCAGCTTTGTCATTTTCTGGAGCAGTAAAAGCACTCACTGGAGCTCCATCACCTGCATATGACAATGTTGCTGGTAACTCTACTTCTGTATCTTTCTGAAAAGCCTCAAAACCATCAGCGCCAAGCTCTTCTCTTAAATCTGCGATTACTTTGAGTCTCGCTTCATCGCCTTCTGGTTTTCCAATAGATTCAACTACTCTTTGATAAAGTTCTGCTGGAATTTTTGATTTTAGGTCAGCCATTGCTGCTTTTATCTTTTCCTCAGCCTTAACTCTAGCATCTTCTTTAGAATCATCCCATCCCTCTGGTCTCCATTCTCCCTCTCCCACATGTTGTTTCTGGAGTTTCTGCAATGCTTCACTGCCCGCATCTCCTAAGCTCACCGAATCAGGACTATGGTATCTCTCAGATGCATGAATTGCATCTTCAAGTCCTGGACTTTTACCATCACTTCCATCTTTTCCTATCATATGTTTCTCCTTAGCTATACTATGGCTTAGTATAAAACTATACCATCTATATAGTCAACCTTATTAAGAATTTGATAAAAATAAGATATTGAACTATTCTGTATATTATATAAAAAAAGCTTGATATATAGCTCTAATTTAATATTTGCTCCCCCGGTAGGATTCACGACTCGCCAACTATCTTTATTTTCTGCATTTTCTGCTAGATGGCTCGCATGCACTAGGCGGGTGCCTCGCTCCGTTTCACTTTGCTCATCACTCTCCGTCGCGAACCAATTAGCCCACATC
>JAHIVL010000059.1 GCA_018816485.1 Patescibacteria group bacterium
AACAATGCTCTTTTTGTTCACATGGCGTTTAATTAAAAACTTTTAAGAACCATGTGAGACAGAGATTACTTGATTTCAATTAGGTTGTAAATTCTATCTTTGTGATTCTAACTACATAAAAAGATATCGAAGCGTATTTTGTAAGAAATACTAAGCAACCAGATTTGAGATAAATTTAGATGTTGTGTGGAGGTTCGGTAGTTGGGCAGGCAACCGAGCTTCCACAGAGCATCTTGACATATTTAGATAGATGCATAAGTAATTAATTAAATCCCGGGAGGATTATTATGACAGGCCCAGAATGTTTAAGAGGTTTATCAAAAAGGCAGGGATGGTTGAGAGATGCCGCCACAAAAATTCAAAAAGACATTAATGCAGGATTAATTGGAGATAGAAAGCCAGTATCTTCTCAAGATAATAAGACAGTAGAGACTGCTCCTGACAATCAGGCTAAAGTTAAAGCTGAGAGTGAATCAGCTTCACAACAATAGGCATATTTGACATTTTCAATACTTTTTGGAATAATGATAAGCAACTTCGTGATTTCTTATTAATGTCCCTAAGAATTTTGTTCTTAAAAAAGCTTATTTTTCAGGTTGTATTCATTCATTTAAATCATCATTTTTACCAAAAAAAACATAAATTATTATTAATTAACTAAGAAATTATGACGGATCAAAAAACCAAAACAGTAGCTGTAGCTAAGATAGCAGATATCAAAGTTAAGACAGCAAGCGTAGTCAAGACAGCAGACATAAAAAAAGTCCCTGTTATGCCACTTAATAACTATAACAATCAAACAAGGTCTTTATTTGTGAAACCTGAAGAAGGTGACAAAATTATTACTGGCTTTCTTGATTTATCAAGAGATGGCCATGGAGTTTTGCGCGCTACATTAATGGGCGAAGATGATCTTGATGCATATATTTCAACTTCACAAATTCGAAGATTTAGACTTAGATCTGGTGATGTTATAACTGGTCCAGCAAGAGCTCCAAAAGATAGTGAAAGATTTTGGGGATTACTCAAGGTTACCGAAGTTAATGGCAGACCAGTTGAAGAAGTTAAAAATGCGGATAGACCAAAATTTACTAAATTTACCCCAGTTTATCCAGATTCACAAATCAAACTAGAAATTGATTCAGAATTATTATCATTAAGAATAATTGATATGATTGCTCCAATTGGCAAAGGTCAAAGAAGTTTGATTGTTTCTCCTCCAAAAGCTGGTAAAACCAACTTGCTTAAAGATATTGCCACTGGTGTAGCCAAAAATCATCCTGAAATTCATGTTATGGCAGTTTTGGTTGGAGAGAGACCTGAAGAAGTTACCGACATCGTGCGTCACATTGCGAGAATAACTGATGGCAAAGGTGAGGTTGCAGCAAGCAACTTTGATGAATCAGCTAAGGATCAGTGCAGAGTAGCCGAACTTGCCTTGGAAAGGGCAAAGAGACTAGTCGAAGAAGGCAAAGACGTTTTAATTCTTTTAGATTCAATTACTCGTTTAGCTAGGGCATATAACTTATCTATCCCTACATCTGGCAGAACTCTTTCGGGTGGATTCGATCCAGCGGCATTATTTCCTCCAAAGAAATTTTTTGGAGCAGCTAGAAATTTTGAAGTCGATGGAAGTTTAACAATTGTTGGTACAGCCTTGGTAGAAACTGGATCTAGAATGGATGATTTGGTTTATGAAGAATTCAAGGGTACTGGCAATCAAGAAATTCATTTAGATAGAAAACTAGCAGAAAGAAGAATTTTTCCTGCAATTGATGTTCAAAAATCTGGAACAAGAAGAGACGATCTTTTGATTGATAGTATGGATTATTTATCTATTATAACCCTGCATAGAATGTTGGATATGCTTGATAAAGACAAGCGTACTTCTACTATTATTCAACAACTTAAAAAGACAAAAACTAATAAAGAATTCTTAGCATCACTCAAAAATGGGTAATATGATAAAGATCACTCTTAGGTTAAAAGTGCCACAGCTTATTAAAGATCTGTCAGCATATCTACAATTTTTAAAAAAATACATGCGCAAAAGAGTGTATGGTTGGTTTTCTAGATTTGAATTATTCAAAGACACTATTGTGGATTTGTTATATAAAAAGAGAGGAAAATACGTTCGTCCATTCTTGCATTTTGGTACAATCGGTTTAATTTTTCTGGCCATTACAGTTGGTCCGGTGGTTTTTTCTGGATCAGATGATCAAAACCAAGATTTATCAAATGGTATTTTAACTTCAAAAGCCTATGGTTCTGATTTTTATACTCAACAAGCAGAAGAAGTGAGATTATTTAGGGGTGGAGAGATTATCGTGCACATTGTCGAAGAAGGCGATACTGTTTCAAGCGTTGCACAGCGATATAGTTTAGATACAAGCACGATTTTATGGGAAAACAATTTAACCAGCACAAGTAAAATTAAGCCTGGTGACGCTTTAAATATTTTACCTATCAATGGAGTAAGACATAAGGTTCAAAGAGGTGAAACAATTTACTCGGTTGGAAAAAAGTATGGTCTTGATGATTCTCAGGTACAGGTGATTGTTGACTATCCTTTTAATGAGTTTTTAAATGATGAAACTTTTGAGTTAGCAACGGGGCAATACATCATGGTTCCAGATGGATTTAAGATCACAAAATCGGTTCCTGTTGTAAGTAGAGTTGCTTATCAAACACCTGACGCAGGGTCTGTTACAGCTCTTGGTTCATTTGTGTGGTCTGCAGCTGGAAGAATTACTCAGTCATATAGTTTTTACCACAAGGCTATTGATATTGCTAATAAGTCTGGAGGATCTATCTTGGCAGCTGATAGCGGAACCATTGTTGTGGCAAGTTGGGATCCCTCTGGATATGGAAATAAAATAATCGTTGATCACGGTAATGGATTTTCAACCCTATATGCTCATTTAAGTTTAATACAAGTAGCTACCGGCCAGAGAGTAAATCGAGGAGACGTGATTGGTCAGATGGGAAGTACTGGCAGATCTACGGGTATACATTTACATTTTGAGATTAGACAAGGTGGCACATTATTGAATCCCTTAAATTTTTTGAGGTAGCCAGTTCGCCTAAAAGGCTCATAAAACCTTTATGCTTCAAATATTTGTATGACCTTCTTAAAAAGGGTTGCGTGTTACAATACCTTCAGACGAAAGATAACAATATGATTGATTTAGTTAAACTGATTTTAGTTGCTGGTGATGGGGGACTCGGAAGAGTCTCTTTTAGACGTGAGAGAAGAATCACAAAAGGTGGTCCTGATGGGGGTGATGGAGGAAAAGGTGGTTCAGTAATTCTTAGAGGAAATAAAAATTTAGCAACATTGAAGGATTTTAAGGGTAAAGTTTTGTATCAGGCGGAAGATGGTTTTTCTGGTGGCAAAAAAAATATGATTGGAGCAAAAGGCAAGGATCTAATCTTAGATGTTCCAATTGGAACATCAATCTCTGTTCTTGCAGAAAATGGATATGCCAAAAAAAGAAGAATTTTCTTGGGTGTGAATTCATTATTGAAGAAAGATGGAGTTCGTCAAGAAAAGTACTATTTAGAAAAAGAAGGCCAGACAGTTCCTGAGCGTGATACAGATAATTTTTATCTTTTAAGTGAGTCTCAATTTAAAAATGATCCGAGGGTTGATCTGCAGGTTGATCCGAGGGTTGATTTACAGGTTGATCTACAAGTTGATCTGCAGGATGAAGAAAATATTGCAGAGAAAAAAACCAGTAGAGTTGGTTTGAATGAGCCAATTGCCCCTAATGTTCAGGAAGTATTGAACGCTGTGAGAGGTTTAGTTTCAATTGAAGTTGAAACAATTAGAAAACATAATCAAGAAATTGTTGTTTGCCAGGGTGGTTTTGGTGGAAGAGGAAACGACAGATTTAAAAGTTCTAGAAACGTTACTCCTCTAGAGGCCGAATACGGATCCTTCGGTGAAAAGCGAGCAATTGTTTTAGAGTTAAAGCTTTTGGCCGATGTAGGTCTTGTGGGCTTTCCCAATGCTGGAAAAAGTACTCTTTTGTCTGTCGTCACAAAAGCTAAGCCTAAGATAGCTTCATACCCATTTACGACAATAGAACCAAACTTGGGAATCTTAGAGTTTGGTGATTACAGCCAAACTTCCGGACTCGAAGAGATTGTGTTGGCTGATATCCCTGGACTAATCGAGGGCGCTAGTGAAGGCAAAGGTTTAGGCCACTCATTCTTAAGACACGTAGAGAATTGTTCAATAATGCTTTTCATTTTAGCTCTTACAGAGACAGAGGTTTTTGATGAAAATTTGTCTGACAAACAAAAAGCAGGGCTACTTTTTGAGCAATTAACTAATTTAAAAAAAGAACTTAAAAATCATTCTATCAAAGCGACAGCTATCCCAATCGGAGCAGAAAAAAAACTTTTTGAGGACAAGAAGTTTTTAGTTAGCATCAACAAAAGTGATTTGTATTCAAAAGAATTAATTGCTGAGATAAAGAAACTCTTTAAAAGAAAAAAAACTGAAGTGATATTTTTTAGCGGAGTTACAAAAGTTGGACTAGAAGGTCTTACCGATCAGTTAAGAGAAATTGTTTCTCAAAAAACTAGAATAAGTTGAAATTGTAAAACCTGTGTTAGCATAATAAAAAACCACCAATTTTTAATTCAATTCATCACTCAAGTCAGTTGTTGGAATTTCCTGTGTTTCAGTAGTTTCAGGATTAGCATTAAAATCTACATTTTCAACTTCAACTGGCGCTACCTCGGAAGGGTT
>JAHIVL010000060.1 GCA_018816485.1 Patescibacteria group bacterium
GAGAGAGAGAGAGAGTAACTAACGCCCGCGGATTTTTTGGTTTTTTAAAATTTAATCAACTTAAACTAAAAGCGCTATTTTTTAATGGCGTTTTTTGTATTTAAAAAATTATGATGAAAAATAAAAATTTATTGACAGTTTTATTTGATTAATTTATAATTGTTTTAGTGAAAAAAATTACCAAAAACCTACAAATTAATATTCCAAAATTGATTAACTACTATCTTAAAACTACTGAACATGATTTAGAAACAGTAGAATCATTATGGCGCACTAAACGATATGATGCTTGTTTATTTTTCTGTCATC
Source organism: Patescibacteria group bacterium (assembly GCA_018816485.1). Lineage (GTDB taxonomy): Bacteria > Patescibacteriota > Microgenomatia > UBA1400 > PJMF01 > VFLK01. Next base: position 310 of record JAHIVL010000060.1, read on the forward strand.
TAGTTTTAGAAAAAACCTTAAAAGGCATTATTACCCAAGAAACTAAAATACATCCGCCTTACACTCATCATCTTTTAGATTTAATACGCAAAACATCGCTACACACCAGATTAGATAAGAATCAATGGAAAATATTGTCTGATATCAATGAGTTTAATGTTGCCGGCAGATACCCGGATGTAAAATTGCGTTTTTATAAAAAATGCACTAAGGAATATAGTGAATTTTATTACAAGTTTACTAAAAAATTTTATTTATGGCTAAAACAACATCTTTTAAAAAAATAAATGCTATTATTAAAAAATTTGCTAAAAAACTCCAAGAAGAAGAATTAATTCCTATTAGCGAGCTTTTTTTATTTGGCTCTTACGCTAAAAACAAGCAGAGATCAAAAAGTGATGTAGATGTTTGTATTGTTTCTCCAAAATTTAGAGACAGAATTTCTGCCTCAAGTTTCTTAAATCAAAAATTTTACCGTGAATATTACCCTAATGATACCAATCTTAGCTTTGATATTGTCGGTTATCCTTATAAAGATTTTACCACAGACAGTCCATTTGTTTGGGAAATAAAAAACACTGGTAAAAAAATAAATGTTTAATTAAAAAATTATGCTATATATAGATGCTAAAACAAATCCTGCAATTTGAAATACGAGAGAGAGAGAGAGAGAGAGAGAGTAAACAACGCTCGCGAAATTTTTGATTTCTTAAAATTTAATCAATTTAATCTAAAAAGCGCTATTTTTTAATGGCGCTTTGCGTTGACACTTGCTTGAAATATGCCTATAATAACATTATTAGCAAATGAATAAAAAGACGGCGACAAAACCTAACATTATCCTGGAGACCAGTATTTTTGGCTTTTATTATGACACGGCTTTTTGTAATGCAGAGAAGATGAAAGCGACAAAACTGCTATTGCAAAAATTAAACGACAAATGTTATAATGGATTTATTACTGATTATATTTACGGGGAGTTAATGAAATATAAAAATAAAGAATTATTTGAAAAATTATTAAAACTTTATCCCATCAAAATCTTGGATACTCAAAAATATTCTAAAAAGATAGATAACTTAGCTGCAGAATTTTTAAAAGAAGAAATTATTCCAAAAACAAAGCCAGATGATGCCCTGCATTTAGCCAGCGGGATTATCATTCCTATCATAGATATTCTCGTTAGTTTTAATTACAAGCACATTATCAATTTGCAAGTAATTGAACAGGCGAAAATTATTACTAAAAAACTTGGTTATAAATTTCATCTGAACATTTATTCACCTTTTTCTTTATGAACAAAAAAGATAAAAAAATTAAAAATTGGGAAAAAGAAAACGAGCTGTTGGAAAGAAAGATGTATCGGCTTTACAAAGATGACTTTGCCAAAAGACGCAAAGAGGTTTTGAATTTAGTAAAAGCGAACAAGGTGCAAATGATAACAATCTAAAATTGATATAAGAAAAATGCCCGCATTAAAAATTTTGTCACAATTTGAAATATCAAAGAAACCTCGCGCTATGTAAGCAAGTGCGGGGCAGAGAGAGGAAACTAAAGCTCGCCGCAATTATAGAAACGAAATGAATTTTTATGCAAAATCAAGAAAACAATTACGGATTCATTGATAGCCAAAACTTAAATTTAGGTATTCAAAGTTTGGGGTGGAAATTGGATTATAGAAAATTTAGAATTTATTTAAAAGAGAAATACAAAATCTCGGTTGCTTATTTGTTTATTGGTTATATTCCGGCAAATCAAGATTTATACTCTTCTCTTCAGGCGGCTGGCTATGTTTTGATCTTTAAACCTACTTTGCCTGATAGAAACGGTGAGATAAAGGGAAATATTGATGCTGATTTAGTTTTGCAGGCTATGCTTGATTATAATAAATTTGATAAAGCTGTTATTGTAAGTAGCGATGGCGATTTTTATTCTTTGGTTAAATATTTATACAAACAAAACAAGCTAAAATTCGTAATGAGTCCTTATGTTAAAACTTGTTCAGTTTTATTAAAAAAAACGGCAAGGGAAAAAATTATTTTTATGACTAATTTAAGGCAAAAACTTGAATATAAAGAAAAACACCGCTAAGGGACAAAACCCGTAGAGGTGTTTTTCATATGTATTCTAAATTTAATTATAGCAGATATAAATTGCCTGTCAAGGACACGCAGGGACGGAATGTGTGGATAAGATAAAAAAACAATTTGTGCTATAATGATTTAATCAACATGCCAAGACAAATTCTCCAATTTGAAATACGAGAGAGCCCCCGCGCTGTGCAAGCAATCGCGGAGCAGAGAGAGAGAGAGAGAGAGAGAGAGAGAGAGAGAGTAAACAACGCTCGCGAAATTTTTGATTTCTTAAAATTTAACCAATTTAATCTAAAACGCGCTATTTTTTAATGGCGCTTTTTGTATTTAAAAAAAAATGTTCAACTCAATTTATCTCACAACTTTAATCGCCGGCTTTGCCGGCGGCGTGGTTAGGGTTTTGGTTGGATTTATTAAACATCAGTTTGCTTACAAAAAAGTTGGCTTTAATTTGCCTTACTTTTTAGCAATGATGTTTTTATCTGGTGTTGTTGGTCTTTTAAGCGCCGTAGCTATCAAGGATTTAGGTTTGGCTTTCTTGGGATTAGATGCGGCTTCTGCCGGGTTTGCTTTTGTGGTTGGTTATGTTTATTTACCCTGCATAATGCGAAGCATTTGTGCGGGGCCGTCGGTGATTTTATTGAGAATGTTTATAAGATGATTTTTAAGAAGGATTCAATTTTTAAAGTGCCTGGAAAATAATTTGTTCAATTCATTATGTCTCATTTAAAAATCTCAAAAACTCTTTCTTTACTCTTAACCTGCCTTTTGATAGTTCAGTTATTGAGCGGGATATTTTGGCTTGCGCCAACCAAACAGGTCAGAGCAGCAGGACCATTTACCGAAGATTTTAGTAACACGAGTCAAATAAGCAGCCGGCAAGGGTTAAATGTGGATACTACCGCTGGCACTGTAACATTGCCCCAGTTTGAAACCTCATTAGATAATGAAGATACCCTTCTGTTTTCTGATTTAGGTAGCGACAGTGACATAACTAGCCCTACGATTGGGAGCGGTGGTACTGTGAATGGCGTTACCTATAGTACTGGACATGATGATGCAGTTACTATTGGTGATGGAGACACTTTGTATTTCCCTACATCAGGGAATCTTAACTCAAATGCTGGCAGCATATCCTTTTGGGCAAAAGTAGCGGATTGGAATTCGACTGTTTATTTCTTCTCTGATTCTGGTAATTCTGGTAATCTGAACGGTTACCAGGAGAATGAAACAACTCGGATTCGGTGGAAGTTTTGGATAGGTTGGACCACTTATCAAGTGACAAGTCATAGGCCTATTGATAGTTGGGCAGCTAACTCGTGGCACCATTTCGTATTTTCTTGGGATCGTAATGCAGGAGTTGCTGCTGCAACAGTTGATGGCGCAACAAGGATAAGCTACTTTAATCCCTTTAATGTATCGCTGAGTGGTAATTTATTGGTTGGATATAGGCCGGGTGGTCTGTATGCTCAAGATACCACAATAGACGAGTTTAGAATAACTAATAAAATGTATGGCTCCGCAGCGTATGATACTTACAGTACTCGAGTTTTAACAAGCACCGCTTTTGACACAGGCGTAGCTAATCCTGTCTGGGGAAATATTGAATGGGGAGAAACCAAACCGAGCAAGTCAGATATCTTTATCCAAACTAACGTATCTAATGATAACTCAACCTGGGATGGATGGCTTACCAAAGGAATGGTTAGCTTTACTTTTGATGACGGTTTCAAATCCCAATATACCAACGGCTATCCTATTTTGAACCAATACGGATTCAAAGGAACAGCTTATGTGATTAAAAATTCTATTGGTGCTAATGAGAACTATATGAGCTTGTCTGATTTGCATACCTTAGAGGACGCTGGTTGGGAGATTGGTGGCCACGGAGAAACCCACGCTGATTTGAATACCCTTAATGAGGCACAAATTAGACAAGAATTCGGTACAGGCAGCTATGACTATTTAATAAACCAAGGATTTAATGTCAGGAGCATGGCAACTCCATATGGTCGTACTGTCTATAACCCGAGCGCTAAAATTTTGTCCGATTATTATGAATACGTTAGAGCTTATGGATCCGGCGCATTACTAACATACCCTTTATACTATGGTAAATATGGTGTGCCATGGGAATATACATCATGGACTGGAGCCCAGAGTAAAATTGATTCCGCTGCAACAAACAAAGAATGGGCAGTATTCACACAACATGGAGTTTCGGCAAACGATTCTATATTGGCTCCTTTGGCAGCCTATGTTGCAACTAAAAATGTAGATGTAGTGACTTTTTCTGAAGGAATGGATAGATTAACTTATGCCAACAATAGTGGCTCTCAGATAACCTCTGCGAATAAACGCTACATTAAATACCGCGCCATATTTTTTAGCGACACCGGAGAAAACACTCCAACCCTCTCTTCAATTAAAATCAATGAACCAGCCAAAATATACCTTGGACTAACAAATACCATCAATGCTGATGGTACTTATACTCATAACACTTGGCCTCAATGGTTATCGAGACGTCCGCTTCCTCCGCCAATTGATATGGAATCCACGTCTCTGGGTTGAAAGGATTTGGATAGTTTTGCAGCAGCGCGCTTCTCTTAGGAATCTGCGACATTGGCAGATTTCCAAACGACAGACGACAGTTCCATCATATCCAACTGCCCAAACCTTTTGCGAATCAATGGCATAGACATCGGTAAATGAGACCGTAAAATCAGGTTGCCAGACAACTTTCCATTGCCCTGAAGGCTCGTTCCAAATGTCTTCGCGGCGACCAAGAAAAAGCTTGAGAGGTGCCGCCGTGATGTTGTATAATAATATCTACCTATTTAACACCTTCATATTAACGGAATAAGAAAAAACAGGGCATCGTAAAAAATTTTAGTCAGGATGCCCTGTTTTAATACATTTAATATAATAATACTATCAATGTTTAGATTAACGAATTAAATTTGTGCTGTCAATAGGTGGATAACTTTCGCGGCTCTTCCGCACTTTATGTGAAACCAGCGCCAATTAGAGTTCACGGTGGCTAAATTGTAAGCAGTGGTTTAGACGACAGTTCCATCATATCCAACTGCCCAAACCTTTTGCGAATCAATGGCATAGACATCGGTAAATGAGACCGTAAAATCAGGTTGCCAGACAACTTTCCATTGCCCCAGGAACTGTTCCCAATTCCTGCCCTCTCCACCGGAGCCGATTAACATTGATAATGATAACAATAACAACACCTCTGGTTATTATTTCTATCGTTTAAGCGGACAACCTAATTCCGGCTGGATTCAAACCAACACTTGGGAAATGACAGGACAAGAATGCAGCACAACTTATACGGCCTATGTTAAATATCGTAATGGCGATGGAGTGGAAACCGATCCAATTTCTCTGCAAGCCCAAACAGACGATTGCAC
>JAHIVL010000061.1 GCA_018816485.1 Patescibacteria group bacterium
AATTAAGATTGAAGTTTATATATGAATATTGTTGCAGGCTTGGGTAATCCAGGAGAAGTTTTTAATAATACCAGGCATAACGCAGGGCTTGAGATTGTTCAAAGCCTGAGTGAAACCCTTGGTTGTCCAAAATTTTCTCTTAAAAAAAAGATGCAGTCGGAAGTTTGTAAACTTGATCAAAACGTGTTTGTTAAGCCTCAGACATTTATGAATGGATCCGGATTCTCGGTTAAGGCAGTTTTGGATTATTATCTTAAAAAATCTCAAACAAATTATGAAAATCTTTATATAATCCACGATGATCTAGACATAGCCTTGGGAGATTTTAAAATTAAATTTGCTAGTGGTCCAGTTGGACACAATGGTCTAATGTCTATCTATCAGCATTTAGGAACAAAGAATTTTTGGCATGTTAGGATTGGAATTGATACAAGAGAAGGAGATAGAACTATGTCTTCTCCTGTTTATGTTTTACAAAAATTTAATGTAAATGAAACTCAAAAATTTAATTCTGTAAAAATGAAAGTTATCAAAAGATTAATCAACCTAATCACATAAGGATAAATTATGCCTAAAACTCGATCTCATCATCTTCATTTACCTCATATTACTTATGATGATAGTAAAAATATGAAGTTGCTTTATGCAATTAGAGTCACCAGGGATTTAGTAAATAAGATGGCAATGTTTTTTTTGCCTATTTTTTTATTTCAAGTTGGTTCTAAAACAAACTTTTTATCATTTCTACCATTCTCAGATTTTCAAAGAGGAATGTTAACTATATCTCTTTATTATGTTACCTATGGAACAGTTGGTTTAGCGATTGGAATATATACTGGAAAAATGTTGGGAAAAATTGGTTATCAAAGAAGCTTTGTATTGTCATTAATGTTAAGAACATTAATGTTTGCAACATTGTATTTATCAAAAGCTAATCCAATGTATCTATTAGTATCAGCGATTATAGATGGAGTTAACTCGCAGTTTTTTTGGGCTGGTTATTATTCTCTTTTGAGTCAAACAGCTCGTAAAGGCAATATGGGCAAAGATCTTAGTCTGATACAATTTTTATTGCAGTTAGTTGCAGTAATTTCACCCGCCATTAGTGGTGTAATTGCATATCTAATTGGATTTGAGTACCTATTTTTAATTGGCATAGCAATAAATCTTTTATCAAGTGTTTTTGCCTTGATGATGGATGCTAAAGTTCATAAAAATAATGTCAGTTTTGCTAACTTTAGGATTTGGATAAAGGATAAAGAATTTCTGCAGTTGGGAATTGCCAATTCAGGAAGAAATATCAATGATTCTGTTATATATCTCTGGTCTTTATATATATTTTTCCTTTTAGGATCGGTAGATAGGGTTGGTTATTTATATACATTCTCATTATTTCTTGCGATGGTTTTTACATTTTTCATAGGAAAGTATATCGACCATCATAAAAACAAAAAACCATTTTATTTGTCTGGAGGATTTATTTCATTTTTATGGTTAGCAAGGACTCAAGTTTTTGATGTTTGGAGCATTGCTCTGGTTGATATATTTGATAGATTAGCAACAAATGTTTATTCACTATTTTTTGACTCAATGTTTATGAAGCGTGGAAAGGGACATTTATCTGACGAATACTTTGTTTATTTAGAAATGATTGCGAGCTTTAATAGAATCATTTTTTGGTCGCTATTTGGAGCATTCTTTCTTTTCTTTTCTTCTTGGAACTCAATTTTTGTGTTTGCTGGGGTTGCAGTATTAGTGGGACTACTAATTAGTGAAAAAAAACCAGATTATGTCTAAGCAAAAGAAAAAAGGTTTTAGTGGAATTGGTTCTCTACTAGAAGAATATAATTTAGAGGACAAAGGTGGATATATTACTAAAGAATTTCAAGACTATGGTTATAGGTTAGCGGTTTCTTTGAATGACATGAGTCACAAAAGCTTGTATATTAGAATGGCAAAAACTGTTGACAGGGGAATTTTGGAGAGGGCATTATCATTTGTTAAAGATGCAGATTTGGCAAAAAGCAAAGCAAGATTATTTATGTGGAAGGTTAAACAGCTTAAAGAAGAAAAGCTGAATAAAAAAGATGAAAACTAGACAACGTGTTTTTATCGGAATACTTTTTATTATTTTAATTCTAATTGGAATAAATTATTTTGCTCGACCTTTTGAAAAGTATTTTGATGTCAAAGAAATGACAGTTCAAAAAACAATTGAACCTATAGAACCGGTGGTTTTGTCAAGCTTTGATATTGTTCAGAAATTGTCATCTAAAGAAAAAATTGCTCAAATGATAGCTACTCCTTTAGTTATTGATGAGGAGATTACAAATGAGAGCAGTAAGTCGGCAACATTTTCGGCGGTTAATCTAGAAACAGGATTTTTCACTATTTTTGGGAATAATATTTCGTTTGATAGCGCAAAGCTGAAAATTACCGAAGTTGAAAGATTATATAAAGATAATCTATTGTCTCCAAAATTTGCAGTTGATCATGAGGGTGGGAAAGTTCAAAGATTAAATGGCGATGGATTTACTGTCATTCCTTCATGGAGAAAACTTTGTGTTAACGAAGATATCGAGGAATTCAAAAAAATCCTAAAAACATCTGCTCAAGAGCTTAGAGACGTAGGTATAGATATAGTCTTAGCTCCAGTTTTAGATGTGGGGAATAGTCAGGTATTAAAAGACAGAATTTGTTCTGATTCATACCCGGTGGTGGCAGAAAGAAGTCTTGAGTACATCATAGTATTTGACAGCTATGGTATTTTGCCGGTGATAAAGCATTTTCCCGGGCTAGGACAGGTAACCAAGGATTTGCACACCAATTTTGATTTTGTCAAAGTATTAGATAATGATGTTAAATTGTACACCTATATAATAGGTGAATCTCCTCATGTTGGAGTTATGATTTCTCACGCGGGAGTTCTTAATCAGAATCCTGAGATACCATGTTCACTAAGCACTGATTGTGTTGGTGAATTAAAAAATGCCTATCCAGAATTATTGATTTTTTCTGACGCTCTTGAAATGAAATCAGCAAGTTTTGACAAAGACAATTCTGATGAAGAGAAAGACTTGCTCAAGGTTTCAAGAGAGGCTGTAGTAGCTGGTAATGAAGTACTAATTTATGGTCCAACTGTGACAATGCAAGAGTTAGAAAATATTACTAATGATTTGAGCATTACCTATGATAATGACGTAGTATTTAAAAAGTTAGTTGACGAAGCAGTGTTAAAAATTGTAAACTATAAATATACAGGGAGTCGAATTTGAAAATTAAACCCCAGACAATACTAATTCCTATATTTTATTTAGGATTATTTTTTCTTTCAAATTTTTTAAAGGGTGATATCAATTATTATAATTTGATATTTTTTTCCGTGGGAACAGTTTTGGGAACAATTTTAATGGATTTAGATGAGTCACTTTTATATAAATATTATCTTGAACAGGGCGCAACTCAAATTAAATTAATTACGCGCTCAATCTTATTTATGTTCTCACTCATACCTCTAGGGATATTTATTGTAACTTCTACTGGAAGTGAGATAGGAATCGGTTTATTTTTAGGAATAATTACGACTTTATTAATAGAATTAATTATTTATCGAAATAGTACCGATTTTTTCCACTCAAGATTTTTATCGCAACTCAAAAGAAGATTAAGTGCTCAAGAAATAAAATATTTTGTAGCTAGTTTTAGCATATTAACACTAATTTTTGTTTTACTTAGCTTTTTTATTGGGAGATAAAAATACTATATGAATTCACCATTCCATTTGTATGGATTTATTGTTGGAATTGTCATAGTTACAGCAATTACTTTAATAGAAAAACAGTATAAAAAATTAGGATTTTCTGAGAATAATTTTTGGAAAATTATTATTTTTAGTTTGATATTTGGTGTGATCGGCGCTCGTTTATGGCATGTGGCAACAGATTTTTATTTATATGAAAATAATTTGCGTGAAGTTTTTTATATTTGGAATGGAGGCCTGAGTATTTTTGGAGGAATTTTAGGAGGCGTTGTTGGAGTTTACTTTTCACTCAAATTGTTTCAAAATTGCAGGTTATTAAAATCAAAAGGCACAAACAAGAAAATTCAATTTTTGGAGTTTTTGGATATCGCAATTTTTGGTTTACCAATTGGACAAGTAATTGGACGACTTGGAAATTATGTAAACCAGGAACTCTATGGAAAACCAGTTAGTGATTTCGGCAGTAACTCCATTTTTTCAATATTCAAAATTTTTATTTCTCCTGAAAATAGGTTGTTAGGATATGAAAATATAGAGTATTACCACCCAATATTTTTTTATGAGATGGTGGCAATGGTTTTTTTTGTTGGTGCAATTTATTACTTTAATTTGAAGAAAAAATTGCCCAAAATAGGAACTGGGAAACTATTTCTAATTTATGTTTTATACTATTCTATAGTTAGATTTTTGCTTGATTTTATTAGGTTGGATAAAACTATGATTGGTTGGTTGAATATTGGGGTTAATCAGGTGATATTATTAATTTTTGTTATGATTTCGGTTCATTTATTATTTAAAAAAAGAAAACTAGTATTAACTTCAATATATGTTTTTATCGCTACATTAATTTTAATTATGTTCAATTTTAATAAGACTGATAAGCAATCTCAAAAATTATTTAAGGATACTGTTGACAGAGAGCTTGTTTCTATTATGGTTGGAGATGAGACAAAACTTAAAGTTGAAATTGTTAATTCTGTGGAAAGTACTCAGCAAGGATTAAGCGGTCGAGATGAAATTGGTAACGACGGAATGCTTTTTATTTTCCCCGAAAGTTCTATGAGGACTTTTTGGATGTTTGATATGAAATTTGATTTAGATTTTGTTTGGATTAATGGTGATGAAGTTGTGGGCTTGTCAAAGAACATAAAAAAGCCGGCTCCAGGTACAATTAATAAAGATATTGAAAGAGTTTCAATTAAAAAAGATTCCAACAAGGTCTTGGAGCTTAATGCTGGCAATATCGACAAATATAATATAGAAGTAGGTGATGTGGTTATCCTCAAATAAATGATATTATTATGACTAAGATAATATGACAGATACTGCCCAAGCTCAACCAGTTTTGCAAGATTCAGCGGGAACTACACAAATAGCAAATGTTTCCGATGATCAAAACCAAGTTAAAGGTGATTTAAATTCATTTGGTGAAATTTTAGATGAAATGGGGGTAGTTGCTCCTCAGGCAGTTCCAATAGCAATTGAACAATCGACAGAAACTTTAAATCCAGTAAACCCAACAAGAATTGCTAAAGAGAAATTGATATCTTCAGCTACACTTGATTCTGCTCCAATTGACGACGGTGGTGGAGTGGCGCTGGTGGAACATGAGAAAATGCCTGAAATTCCTGTTGAAGTCGAAAGTTTTCTTCATAGAGTTGAAGATCATCAGGATCAAGCTCCTCGAGAGATTGTTGTTGCAGATGGTACTGTGGAAACATCAAAAGCTAATTATCCCTCAACTCCAGTAGTTGTCTTACCAATAACTCAAGAAGAAGAAAAACAAGGTCAAAAGAAAAGTTTCAAGTTCAGTTTCAGGTGGTTGATAGAGTGGAGTCATAAAGTTATTAAATTATTTGCTGGCAAAGCAATTTACAAGGAATAGACTAAATGTACGATGGTGATTTTGTAGCACAACTAGTTTCGATAATAATGACTATTATATTTTCTATTCTTTTTATAGCAATATTTGCTGTGTTTATTTATATGTTATTTCAGTGGTTTAAGCATCGAAACAGAGAGAAAATAGCTCTCGAATTTGTGACCTTGCTTGTAAGAGTGCCCAAAGATAATGAAACAAAAATTGATGCTGCTGAACAACTTTTTGCATCATTTTATACGCTTAAAAAAAATGGCTTTTTTTCTTGGGCAAAAGCTGAAGATTTATTCTCATTTGAACTAGTTGCTCTTCAAGAAGAAATATCTTTTTATATGAATTGCCCAAAAAGAATTCGAGACTTGGTAGAAAAGCAAATTCATGGGGCCTATCCTAATGCGGATATAAAAGAGACAGACGAAGTAAACATTTTTAACAAAAAAGGGAAAGTAGCATTTACATCTATTAAGCTTGATAAATCAACATTTTTGCCAATAAAAATGTATAAAGATTTGCCAACTGATGGTTTGTCTTTACTAACATCAGCTCTTTCAAAAATGGGCGCAGGAGAAGGTGCAATTATACAAATTCTTCTTCAGCCAGAATCAAAGAATTGGCAAAAAAAAGGCAGATCTTATATTTCAGCCCAAAAAAAAAGAGAGGCAGATCCAAAAAATGCCACATATAGCAATGATCCAAAAGAGATGGAGATGATTTCTCAAAAAATTGAAAAACCTGGTTTCAAGGTTTCAGTTAGAATTGTTGTCTCTGCTCAAAATGAATACACGGCAGATTCTCATCTTAATAATATTGTTGGGGCATTTGCTCAGTATTCCTCTGCTTACAACTCATTTAAAAAACCTAGAATTATTTTGCTTAAGCAACTTTTTATGATTGATTTTATTTATCGATATATGCCTATTCTGAGATATGGCACTTTTATTTTAAATTCCGAAGAACTTGCAACAATTTTTCATTTACCAAATAAAACTGTAGAGACTCATCATATTAGATATCTGAATGCAAAAAATGCTCCAGCTCCGCACAATATTCCCAAGACTGGTTTGTATTTGGGCAAATCTAACTATAGAGGCGAATCGAGAGAAGTTTTCATTGGTGACGATGATAGAAGAAGACATATGTACATCATTGGAAAAACTGGTACAGGTAAATCTGAATTTTTAAAAGAAATGATTTTGCAAGATATTGAAAGTGGCAAAGGTGTTTGTGCGATTGATCCGCATGGAGAATTTATTGAAGATATTTTAGAGTTGATGCCTCCAGAAAGAGCTGACGACGTTATTTATTTTAATCCTTCTGATTTGAGTAGACCTATGGGTTTGAATATGATGGAAGCTGACAGTGAAGAACAGAGGCATTTTGTTGTTGGTTCAATCATTGGATTAATGTACAAACTTTATGATCCTCATAGAACTGGAATTATTGGGCCAAGATTTGAGCATGCTATTAGAAATGCCATGCTTACTATTATGTATAAAAAAGGCAGTACTTTTATAGAGTTGGTGCGTATTTTGACGGACGTTAAATATGTTGACGAGATGCTACCTTTGGTTCAAGACCCGGTGGTGAAACGTTACTGGACTGATCAGATTGCCCAAACTTCCGACTTTCATAAATCTGAGGTTTTGGATTATATTGTTTCTAAATTTGGTCGTTTTGTGACAAACAAAACCATGAGAAATATTATTGGTCAGCCAGAAAGTTCGTTTAATGTTAGACAAGCAATGGATGAGCAAAAAATTATTTTGTGCAACCTTTCAAAAGGTGTTTTAGGTGAGGAAGATGCAAAATTTTTAGGCTTGATTCTTGTGCCAAAAGTTTTAACTGCAGCTATGAGTCGTCAAGATATACCTATGGATCAAAGAAAAGATTTTTTCTTGTATGTCGATGAGTTTCAAAATTATGCGACAGAAGATTTTGCGGTTATTTTGTCTGAGGCTCGTAAGTATCGACTGAATTTAATTGTTGCTAATCAGTTTGTCAGTCAGATTGACGAAGAAGTTAAGAATGCTGTTTTTGGTAACGTTGGTACAATGGTTTCTTTTCGAGTTGGTGTGCCTGATGCAAACTTTTTACAACATGAGTATGCACCTGTTTTTAATGAGGTAGACCTAATAAATATTGAAAAATATCACGTTTATGTCAAAACTATTGTTCAAAATGAGCCAGTACCTCCATTCAGTATGTCATTAGCCAAAGATATGGATGATATTAAGGCTAGAATGAATCCAAAACAGGCAGAAATGATCAAGGAGCTTTCGAGATTGAAGTACGGGAAAGATGTCCATGTAGTTGAGGCAGAAATTCAGAGTAGAAGTAATTTATAAAATATTGAATCTCTCATAATCTTCTACAACCGATTTGCAGTATATATACTGTCCGTATTCTAAGGCTTTTTCGTGAATAGGAGTTGAGTCTTGTGTTGCTTCAATAGGTGACTCAAGAATTTTTGAGGTTCCTAGTATATTGCTAGCATGTTCTTTTATCTCTTGAGTTCTAGTAGATAATTGTGACATTTCTTCTTCAGCATTTTGAATTGCACTATCCAGATTTACATTAATTTTTTCTTTATTAATGTTTTGAGCTTGTTGAGCAATATTTTTTAAAGGAGTTTTGTCTAAAATTTGTAGTGATGAATTAAACAGTTTTTGAGTATCTCCAAAATAGTAGAATGTTGTGCCGGCAACAATAATCATAAATAAAATGAAGAGTTTAGTTCTAAAGAAGTTCATAAAAATAGTATACAGTTTTTTACTCTTTAATATTTATATAAAATACTCTCGTCGAAACAAGTTCGAAATGTTCGTATTCCATATAAATATTAAAGAATCAAACTGACCAGTCTTACTCATACCTAAGTGCTTCAATTGGAGAGAGCTTAGACGCTCTTTTAGCTGGTGCCGCTCCAAAGACCAAGCCAACCACGGTAGAAACGCCAAAGGCTAAAATGACTGCCTGAAGTGTTATTTTCGCTGGGAAATAGATCTGAATAGCCAGTGTTCCGAGGTAAGCTATTAGTAAACCAATTAATCCGCCTAAGACTGAAAGTACTGCGGCCTCGATTAAGAACTGCATTAAAATTATATTTGGAGTGGCTCCTAAAGCTTTTCTAAGACCAATTTCTCTAGTCCTTTCACTAACGGAGACTAGCATAATGTTCATGATTCCAATTCCGCCGACAAGTAAAGAAATACTTGAAATTCCTCCAAGCGCAATTGTTAGAACTCCAAGAATACTATTAATAGTGTCCAGAATTTCGGATTGATCAAAAACGGAGTATTCGTCTTCATCATATTTTTTTGCCATTTGTTTCTCGATTGCAGAAATGCTTTCTGGAATATTATCAGCACTTTTGGTTTTAACAACTATTTCAACAATTTTCTTAGAATCATATTGCTTAAACATGGTTTCTAGAGGAATAAAGATGTATGTATCTAAGCTTGGACCTCCAAATGAACCACCGGCTTCTTCTTGGACGCCAATCACAGTATAAGTTTGATTGCCAATTTTTACTTTTTTACCAATCGGATCAATGCTTCCGAATAATTCTTCTGCAACTTTAAAACCTATGCTTACCACTTTCTTTTTAGAATCATTTTCATTTTTATTAAAAAATCTTCCTTTTGCAATTTTTGTACTTGGCTGAGCAATAGGGTATTCATGAGTTGAGCCAATCACTGTGACTGATTTATCATTGTTTCTGTAAGAAATATTATCTGTTTGGGTTGTAAATGGAACAACAATATCAACAAATTCTCTGATTTTTTGAATTTCTTTTACATCACTCATATCGAGCTTACTATTAGCGAGTGCATTTAATTGGTTCTCTCTGCTAAAGCCCCCACCTTCTCCAAAAGGATCACCAGGAAACACTAGAACGGTATTTGCCCCAAGCTCATCAAATTGGTCGGAAATGTAAGCCTGAAGGCCTGTCCCGATTGCTGTTAGCATTACTACTGAGCCCACTCCAATAATTACACCAAGCATAGTTAAAAATGACCTATATTTGTTGACTAGTATTGCTTTTAGCGCAATTTTGAACGTATTTAGCATTATTTATTCTTTGTTACGGTACGAACTTTTTTAGTTTTAAAATCTTTGATGATTTCACCATCTTTAAAAACAATCTGTCTTTTGGCAAACTGGGCAATTTCTTCTTCATGTGTAACCATAACAATAGTTTTACCTTCTTTATGAAGTTTTAATAAGATATCCATAATTTCATCACCAGATTTTGAATCTAGGTTTCCTGTTGGCTCATCGGCAAAAATTATGGATGGATTGTTGACTAAAGCTCTAGCAATCGCAACTCTTTGCTGTTGTCCACCAGAAAGTTGGGCTGGAGTGTTGTGTAATCTGTCTCCTAGTCCAACTTTTTCTAAGATTTCTTTAGCTCTTTTCATTTGTTCAGAATGTTTCACTCCAGTATAAACTAGAGGGAGGGCAACATTCTCGATAGAAGATGTTCTGGCCAACAGATTAAATTGTTGGAAAATAAAACCAATTTCTATGTTTCGGAGTTTTGCTCTTTCAATTTCATTATATAAACTTACCTCTTTATCCTTGAGAAAAATTTGGCCACTTGTTGGTTCGGCCAAGATACTTGCGACTTGTAAAAAAGTTGATTTTCCAGATCCTGACGGACCCATTATTGACACAAATTCACCATTTTTAACCTCTATAGATATATTATTTAGAGCTTTAATAAGGTTGTTACCTAGTTGATAATGTTTGGAAACATTTTTTAGTTTTAGCATTTTTTGTAAATTCTCGTGAGTTTTATTGTTCTGGAACTACAATTTCATCAGATTCAGTTAGTCCTTCAAGAATTTCTATGATGTCATCTGTTTCCAAACCAATTTTTATTTCTCTTTCTTCTGCCTGATTCTCTCCAGTTTTGACATTTACATATGTTTTATCGTTTCTTTGAGTTATTGAAATTGTTGGAATGGTAAGTACATCATCTTTGGTTTCGAGGACAATATGAATATCACCATTCATACCAATTCTCAGTAAATTGCCATCAGTTGCCTTATTTAAAGGAAATTCAATAACAAAAGCAGTGCCACTACTTGTCTCAGTACTTACAAAGGAAACATAACTTACAGTTGTTATGATTGTTTCGTTGGGATATGAATCTAAAACTAGATTAGCAGTTTGACCCTCAGAAATAAAAGAGATATCAGATTCATCAACTGCGGCTCTAAATATTAGTGATTCTGGGTTGACGATTTCGAAGTAATCACTAGCTAAGAGCTGTACTCCAGTAACTGCAGTTGGCGAGCTGGTTAAAATGCCTTCAAATGGGGCGTAAATAGCGGTATTTTTGATTGCTATATCTTGAATTTCAACATCGATGACAGTGTTATTTAAGTCCCATTGTTCTTTATCTACTGTTCTTTGTTCTGTAGTTTCAAGTGGTCGGTCTTTAATGTCATCAACTGTTGTTTCCCAATCCCATCGCTCTTTCATGTAGAGATTTAAGTCTTTTTGAAGGGTTTTGGCTAATGAGGCTCCATCAATTGTAGCAATTGTTTGCCATTTTTTTACAATATCACCTTCTTGGGCGCCTAAATAAACTACTTTTCCGCCTGCAATGAATCTTAAGCGAGCTTTTTGTTTAGCATCGACATGACCAGAAACTTCTAGCATTTTAGTAATAGAATCCTTGACTGGATGTTCAAATTTGAGTTGATCATTATTTTTTGTGGCATTTGAGCGAGCTACGAAGACTAATATTAGTATGATAACTATGGCAATTATAGAGGAGAGCTTCCATCTTTTCTTAATTTGACTGAGTACTGAATTAAAAATATTTTTCATTATTTGTTTCTTTACTGAAAGGTGATTATAACATTGTAATCTATTGTTTGGAGTTTTGTGTTATATAATGATTTTGCAATCTTTTGAGCAGTTTGCACAAGTGAGTCGATAGCTCAGTTGGTAGAGCGGTAAGCTTATACCTTACTGGTCGGGGGTTCGAGTCCCTCTCGACTCACATATTTGTAAAAACCTAGCAATGCTAGGTTTTTACAAATATATTTAAGATGATGAGGGACGTCCAGTGCCCGATCAAGCGAGTTTCTTTTGAAAAATATGGCATGAGCCTGACGAGGGTAAGTCCCTCTCGACTCACATTGGGTGATTATAGAATGATATAATTAGTTATAGTTAGTAACTATTTATATAAATTAAACAGCAAAATATAAATTATCAAAAATAGAATAATATGATGTGCCCCGATAAAGAAAAATTCGATAATTTCGTCTTTAAGAGGATATGATGTGAAAACAGAAACAATAAAAACATCCGATCTTGAGGTTAACTTGGATATTAAAAGCGTTGATTGGCAAGAAGTTGCTCAAGACATGCATGTTTTTGTTGAATATATTAGAGCTATTCTTAGAAGTGAACAGAACGTATTAATGTTAGCCTTGTTGGACAACATAAAATGTGTATAGTAATAGTTTAAAAATGTGCACTTTTCCTTGATCCTAGTAATACTACCAATTACACAAGGATCAAAGCAAACTAAGATTACAACTTGTCTACCTCTAAAGCTAAACCAAACCCCATCCAATGCTAGATATCCGGATCTTTTTGGATGAAATATATTATCTATAGTTAAAAACTTTTGTAGTCTTTCTAGCAAATCGCTAAGTTTTTCATTCCACAAATCTAGATTTCCGTTATAATTTTCCAGCAATATCTACTGGTGATTTCCCACCAATCTTAATTTTTTGATCTGGATTCATATATATTGTCGCTATCTGTTCCAAGAATTAAGATTTTATGTAGCTGTAAGAATCTTTTTTTGAAACTTTCTAAATCATCATAGTTACGTTATTTAACAAGAGTTAATTCACTTACCTTCAGCCAAAAAATTTACTCTTAATCCCTTCCCCGCCAAAAATATAGCTCAAGATACTGCATGCCTATTTTTTGAATATGGCATAGTTGTCTAAATGCACCATAAGCTTTTTCAGTCATTTTATTTTCTAAATCATGATCTAATAAAACTTTAATAAGTTCATTAGTAGATTCTTCAACTACCCCTTCTTTAACCACTGGCAAACCAGTTTCCTCCCATGGTTCTAGGTCATCACTATCTCCAACCTGAATGATTCCATTAATGTGACTCAATATATCTTTGACTGCCACTGGATAGCCAAACATCATCATGATAATTTTTGCCCAAGCAGCCTCAATAGCCTGGTTGCCCCAACCTTCATGGGTAGGAACATAAAGAACACCATCTACAATTCCGCTTTTAATGAAACTATAAAATGAGTGTTTACCAGCCGATTGATCCTCATTAGTATATTGAGCATCTGCCACAATGTCATCTCCAATAAAAACTAATTTTACGCCCATCTCTTTGGCGTACTCTTTAATTTTTGAATAATATTCACTATCAAAATCAGCCGATTGGATAACTAACAAAAAAATATTGCTTTCTGAATCAAATGTTTTAGAGCTACGTCCAACTCCATTTTCATGATTCTCTAGCAGCTTTCTTTTATCTTGAATGCTTTTCACGATTCTTATGGCTGTTTGATAGCCTTTATTTTTTCTAGTTCTGGTTGTAAGTGCCAAAACTAAATCATTTTCTTTAATGCCATATTTTTCTAGTAGCTCTTTTTTATCTTCTTGTGACATTTCTTCAACTTCTTTGTCAAAGTCGAAACCGTCTGGAATAAAGGTTGATACTACTCCTTTTCGCTTTTTTAATTCTGCTTGAGCTATAGTATTGATACAAATATGTCGAGTATTTTCAAAGTTTGGTGCTGTAATTTTATTCACAAGCTTGTTAATTTTTTCATATTTACTGACATATTTGGTTGCATCAGGTCCTTCCCAATAAAAATCATGATGATGTAAAATAAATCTAGTTTCTGGTCGATTTTTAATTACCTCGTGGACGGCAACTGCAGCCTGAATATGTAAAAATGGCAAAGCTGAAAGATTTCTAATATGGACTATATCAAGTCTATTTTCATCAATAAATGTAATCATTTGCTGGTAAATAACATCAGCACCATTGTTAATTTTTGTTAACAGTGCATTTTCTTGTTGATCTAAAGTTTCTTGATCCAGATCTGCCATATCCTGATCTAAAATTTTATCTCTTAAACAAGTAACGTTTTTATTGTGGTAATCTAGTTCTGGAGAATTTGAACTGATCTCACTTTCTGTAGTATCGGCTGCTAGAGAAAAGGTTTTCGCCCCAAGACTATTTAAAAATACTTGAGTTTCTTGTGCTTGTAGAGAAACTCCGTCTGTGCCATATAAAAAGTAGTGTATCTGTCCTATTTGTTTGTCCTTAATTATATTCGACATTTCTTCTAAAGAAAGTTTCGGTGTCTCAATTATTAATGGTCTTTTTTTAGCTTCTTCTTTTGCAAACATGATACGTGGGTTACTATCAAAATAGTTTTAATTTTATATTGTATATCAAATATGTGAATTCTAAAGCAGTTGTATAGATCACTCACATTTTGGAATATTACTTTTTAAAAAATTGATAGGCGACACATAGTTTAGTGAAGTGTGTGGTCTTCTGTAGTTATACCAATTTAAGTACTCTAATCCATAACTAGGCATTCTTAATATATTTAAAGTAGTAGGAATAATGCTGTGCCGACACCTAGTGTCACTAAGCCTGCCTTTAGCCAATTAAGCCAGTCTTCAGGACCAGTTTGTGGAAGAGTAGGTGGTAATTCCGGTTGAACTTGTGCTAATGGAACCGTACATGTGACAGAGTCAGGGTAGCTTTCTAATCTACATCTATTTGATCCATCAGCTGTTGTTAGACAGATATGACTACTGTTTGAACAGTCTGCATTAGTCACACAAATTTCATTACAGCCTGGAGTTGGAGTGGAAGTAGGCGTAGACGTTGGAGTCGAAGTAGGTGTAGGAGTAGGAGTTGGCGTTGGCGTTGGCGTTGTAGCTGGAGAACAACTAGTGCTAGAAAGATTAGATTCTAGTCTGCAAACTTGATTATCTCCTGATTCATAACAAACGTAATCTTCACTAACTGTTTGACAGTTTGCATTGGTTTCACAAGCTTCGTTACAAGCATATTCTTCTTCCTCTTCAAAGATTGCTAGTGGTAATTCACATACATGAGAGGTGTCGTTGTCAGTAGTTACTGTAGCGACATTATTTAAGGTTTCTACAGTAGGGTTAGCAACGACCTGGACTTTAAATTCTATCGTTCTTACGTCAGTATCTTCAATTACACCGTAATCTATGGTCACTCTTCTTGTAGTTGCATTGTATGTAATGCCATCAGTATTTTCGGCATCTTCAACAAAGATTAAACCTTCAGGGAGTTGATCTACAACTATTACGTCTCCTGTTGTAGTTCCATTAGCATTGACAGAAACTCTGTAGACAAATTCTTGGCCTGGTTGAACTTCTGCATTAGCTAATATTTCTGTACCATCAAAGTCAGTGAATGCCTGCTTTTCAATACATTGAGCAGTTCCATGAGGTAGGATTGAGTGATTAACCTCACAGATACTACCAGTATCTAATGGTTCTTTTTGTAAAGATTGAGGAGGGAAAATGTAGACGAGAGCACTATTAGTAAATTTGCCTAATTCTGGTTGATCAATTACTTTGACAACAAATCCGAGAGTTACTGTTTCATCTTCCAAGACTCCAAAGTTTACAAATATCGTGTTATCTCCAGCGTCATTAGATATATATTGTTCGCTAGAAGCTAAAGCTCTAACAAATTCAAAATTATCTGGAATTAAGTCATAGAGCTTAACTTCACCATTCGTTTTGTTGGTTGCATCAACAGTAAGGTAATAAACGTATTCTTCACCTATAGTAAGAGCACTTCCAGCAGGCACAATTTCAGAAGCTGATTCAGCTGGGTCACCGGTATAAAGTTGTTTGCTCGTACATTCAGCAGTACCTGCTAGAATATTAAATTGATATTGACAGGTTGATTTTGAATCAGCATTGTTATTTGTTGTTACTGTTGCAGAGTTAATAACTAATTGATCTGGAGCGGAAATAACTTCTACCATAAACTCAACTTTGATTGTTTCATTTTTGGTCATGCCATCTAAATTAAGAGTAACAATATCCATATGTCCGCCATCCATATATCGAACTGTTAGTCCAGGTGTGTTACTAGAGTTTTCTACGAATTTTAAACTTTGTGGCAAAACATCAACAATCTCAACTGCGCCTTGAGTATCTTCAGGTGAAGATACAGTTAGACTAAAGACAAGTTGATCACCAATATTAAACATACCTGGTTCAACTATTACTTTGATGGGCTTGGTAATTGCTTTGGCAGAGAAATCATCTTGAGCAATTTTGCTTTCGCAAATTGCATTTCCTTTTGGAACAGTGAAACTTGTTGCGCAGTAATTGTTGTTATCAGTAGTTGCGCTTGGTCTTGATGCTGGAGCATTAGGTGCTACTGGCGTAGTTTCTTCACCTTTTTGAGTTACTTGTTTTTGAGAAATGAAAACACCAGTCAATGCGACAACTATGAAGAAAATTATTCCAACAATAGCAAAAATATTTTTGAAATTATTTTTCTTTTTCGGAGTTGGGTTATTTTTGACCATATTAACATTACTACCAACACCAGTACTAGGAATTTTGGTATAAAAAGCTTGTGGTTGTGTGTTAGTGTTTTCCATTTTTATTTAAATTTCTCTTGGTGCAACTGGTATCCAATCTTGACATGAGGTGCCAGTACATACTCTGCATTGTACGGTGTGATTTAAGTACTGATTGATTTGATAGTTGAGTGAGATTGCAGACAATCCAGCTGGGTTAATTGCACTGCCTTGGACTATTGTTCCATTTGGCTCGGTTATTTTAAATTCGTAATTAATTTTATAGCCGCCCGGATTATCAGCAGCACATCTGAATTTGAGCACCATTCCAATTGAGAATGGATCAACTTTGGGATCGAGTTCATTATTATTTGCATCTAAAATTGCAACATCTTTACACATTAATTCTTCTACGACATCTGGTTTACAAGTTGTGGAGGTTGGATTTGAAATTAATCTACATCTTTTATCATCACTGTTTACTGGACGTGTGCAGGACCATGCTGGATTAACAGCAGAACATTGAATATCTGTAGTGCAAATACTATTACACGTTAGTTCTACAACATCTTCCTCACAAGTTGTGGAGGTTGGATTTGAAATTAATCTACATCTTTTATCATCACTGTTTACTGGACGTGTGCAGGACCATGCTGGATTAACAGCAGAACATTGAATATCTGTAGTACAAATACTATTGCATGCATACGTTGGTATCGGTGTCGAAGTTGGTGTAGATGTTGGAGTCGAAGTTGGTGTTGGAGTTGGAGTTCCGCCTGGACAACATCCATCACTCTGTACGCAGCAAATATAATCAGGAACACAGCAGGTCATTGCTTCTCCGTGCATATTAACACACCATTCTCGATTAGAATCTTCACATATATCCTTGGTTGTTCCTGGGTCTTCACATTTAGCTATTGTACAGGCATCTCCATCTTGACAGTGACAAACCAGAGGTGGGGTACATTTGAGGCCGTCAAAACTACATGCATCGCCAACTTGACCCCCTCCATCTACACACTTCCCATCTACACATGTTTGACTTCCAGGATAAGGGCATGGAATCGTGTTGGAGCAAGTAGGCAGATCCAAGCATCCTTCGACATAGTTACAGTATTGATGGGCTAGACAACCTCCACAATCCTCAACACAATTTCCATTTACCGGACCGTAGCCAGATTTACAAATACAAAGACCATTAACGCATTGCTCATTTGCACCGCATTTCTTATGCGTACATATATCACCTACATAGGCCTGCTGTCTTAAATCCTGATTTTGTTGTGACAAGAAAAACCCAGCTCCTGCGCCTACCACTATTAGTAGTAGAACAAATACGCCAGCAATTACTTTTATGTTAAATTTCTTTTTTGGTTTAAGTCCATCATGTCTATCATCAAACCCCGGTGGTTTTTCCATAGCCGGTGGTGTGGTTGCTACCATAGCAGGTGTCAAAGCAGGCGATACCGATGAAGTCATAGCCGGTGGTGTGGTTGCTACCATAGCCGGTGTCAAAGCAGGCGATACCGATGTAGCCATAGCCGGTGGTGTGGTTGCTACCATAGCCGGTGTCAAAGCAGGCGATACCGATGGAGTCATAGTGGGTGGTTTTTTGGCAACAGTGTCTAAGGGGATATTCGCTGTAATAGGTAACTTAGGACCAAGGGATGCATTTGGAGTAGCTGACAATTGTTTATCAGAAGCTATTTTAGCCATAATATCTATATTATCTTTGGTAGATTCTTGAGGTGAAATTAGTGTTTCAATAACTTTAGAAGTTCCATCATTCACAGAAATATTTTTTGCTACAGTTGAAGCAAGGTTTGGTTCTGGGTTTGTATTTTGTGATTTATTGTCGTTTGTAGCGTTGATCATTTTGTATTCGCATTATCTTCGTAATAACAAAAATAAGTATTATAATACGTGTACTTAACAGGATACAAACATTATCTATGTCAAGTCAATACCGAGTTTTTAATCATCTAAAATTGGCTTTATTCCTGGCAACATTTTTCCGCTCAGTAAATCTAGCGCAGCTCCTCCTGCGGCAGAGACATAACTAAACTGTTTTTCCAGTCCAAAATGGTTGACTGCGCCAATTGTATCTCCACCACCGATAATTGTTTCAGCGCCCGACAATGCAACGGCTGCCGCGATTTTTCTAGTTCCTTTTGTGAAAATTGGATTTTCCCAAACTCCCATAGGACCATTCCAAAAGACTGTATTGGCCTGTTCAATTATTTTTTGATAAAGCTTGATTGTTTTTGGACCGATATCTAAATAGAGTAGTTTTTTGTTTATTTTACCCGCACCATCAAGAGTGCTGTCATTTTCAACTGTCAAATCTATTATAATAGTTTTTTCAGAGTTAGTCTCTTCAAGAGAGTGGGCAGCAACTACATCAATGGGATATAAGATTTTATCCATTGGAATATACCCATTCATCAACATTTTTTCGGTTTTATGTTTTTCAATCAGTGAATAAGCAAAATCAACATAATTGATATTTTTCTTTTTCAAATCAACAGGGGCGTCTTCTATATATGATTTATAAGTATTAAAACCATCTGCTTTTAGGAAACTATTTGCAACAGCTCCACCAACTAAAACGATATCTGCGATTTTTGCTAAGTGTTCTATAGCTCCAACTTTGTCAGAAATTTTTGCACCACCCAAAACAATTACAAGTGGTCGTTTGGGTTCACTCATCATTTTTGCGAAAGTACTCACTTCTTTTTCAAGAGCAAACCCCGCAAATGCGGGTAAATGCTTTGTAATACCAACTATAGAAGCGTGAGATCTGTGAGTTGTAGAAAAAGCTTCATTTATATAGATGTCCATATGTTGAGCCAGTGTCTTTGAAAATACTGCATCATTCTCTTCTTCTTCTTTGTGGAAACGTAAGTTTTCTAGTAGGAAGATTTTAGACTCAGATTCATTCAGAGCTTTTTCAATTTTTTCTCCAATACAAGCATTAATAAACTGAACTGGCAAGCTCAAGTTTTCTCTCATGTACTTGGCAACTGGTTCTAAGCTTAAGTGCAAATCGGAACTAGATTCTGGTCTTCCTAGGTGCGATGCTAAAACTACGGTGGCATCATGTTTTAGAAGAAAGTTAATAGTTTCGAGCGAGGCTTTTATTCTTTCGTCATTCACAACAACAACTTTTTTATTGCCAACAGCATCAACTTCTGTTTCTAGTGGAACATTATAGTCAACTCTTACAAACACTGTTTTATTTTTAATATCCGAAATCTTAGGGAGTTTTAGTTTCATAAGTTTCAAATTATCATACATTTTCATACTTTAGAATAGTTATTATTGTTTTGTCATCTTAGCCAGCAAATATTACTCAAGTATGATATACTCCTCACACCTTAAGAAAGGGGAATTTATTTTTTATGTCATCCAAGAATGATAAAACTAACAAAAAGCCACGAACCATGGCTGAGCTTCTGGTAAACACCGAGCACAAAATGGTTATTCCAAAGAAAGGATCTGTCGTTTCGGGCATAATCACATCTATAAATAAGAGATCGTTGGTCTTAGACATTGGTGCTAAAACAGAAGGCGTTGTAGTAGATAAAGAATTTGAGAATGCAAGAGAATATGTCACAGAATTAAAAGTGGGCCAACTATTAGAAGCAACTGTTTTTTCAGTTGAAAATGATCGTGGTCAAGTTTTATTGTCACTCAAAAAAGCAGCTAACGATAATAGATGGGAATTTTTCACAGAAGCATTCAAAAAAGAAGAAATACTTGATGCCAAAGGTTTAGAGGTTAATAAAGGTGGTTTAATTGTTCTTGTTAACGGAACCAGAGGTTTTGTTCCTTCAAGTCAATTTGGTAAAGATTTGGTAGGCAATTTTTCAAGATTAAAAGGTGAAGATATCAAAGTTCGTGTTATTGAAGTTGATAGAGAAAAGAATCGTTTGATTTTTTCTGAAAGACACGTTTCTGAAGCAAAAGAAATTTCTCAAAAAACTGCAGCACTTGAGTCAGTTGGAGTCGGAAAGATTTATGAAGGTGTTGTGTCTGGAGTTATGCATTTTGGCTTGTTTATTACAGTCGAAGTTCCTGTTGAAGGAAGTAAGAATATTGGACAGGTTGAAGGCTTGGTTCATATTTCAGAAATTTCTTGGGAAAAAGTCACTCATCCAAAAGATTTTAACGTTGTAGGAGACAGAATTAAGGTTAGAGTTCTAGGAATTGATGAAAAAACTGGTAAACTTAATCTTTCAATTAAACAACTTTCAGATGATCCATGGCAATCTATTGCAGACAATTATCAAGTTGGTACTACTGTAGATGGCACAGTTTCAAGAATTGAAGCATTTGGTGCGTTTATTAATGTTGAACCAGGGATTGATGGTCTAATTCACTCTAGCAAGCTCGATTCACAAGTTGAGCTCAAAAAAGGTGACAAGATTACTGTTAATGTAGAGAGTGTTGATCCTGATCATAGAAGAATGAGTTTGAGTTTGGTCTTGACTGAAGTACCGGTGGGCTACAAATAGACATTTATTTATATAGTATACTTATCTTAGGTGAGTTATTAATTAATTTATCCTAATGGAGCGTAGATTTACAATTTATTAAAATCTGCGCAATCGAGATAAATTAATTAATAGCTTGCCTAAGAGTAAACTATTTAAAAAAGGAATTATGGCAAAACAAAGAATGATTGTTACAGACGACCAGTTATTAATTGACATGGACTTATTGTTCAATTCAATTAGAGATGCTGGAGGCGATTGGGAAAAAGTTGAACAAGATATGAAAAGCTATCTATCGGCCATCCAATCGATGGTGGGTGAAGAGTAGTTATTTTGTGGTACAATACCCCTAGATTTACCGAAAGTTGACTTGTTGCCCAAGTTCGATCGCAAGTCCTAATAAAAGTAAGGATGTTACATATGATTGATAAGACAGAAGTAATCGAAGAAAAAGTTTTGGCATATGTAATCACGTGTGGCGATGAAGGAGTTCAAATAAATGAGGGAATCAGACTTGGTTTCGTTGGTGCAGGGGTTAAACTTGAAGGTTTTGATAAGGCTGTTGCTGCCTTGAAATCTCTTTTTGTTGGTGAAAATTTACGTATAGCTGCTTCCGAAGAATGTGATTGGATAAAAGAACAGCTTGATCTTTCAAACTGGGAACAAACAACTGCAAGTTCTCAACAGCGCGTAGAGGCTTTGGCAGATAAAGAGGGCTTGCTGTATTGTGGCTTTTTACCATTCAAAGATCCGAGAAAATTAAAACATGATATTAAAGGTCACATGGTTAGACCACACAATATTCACGTTGCAAACAAAATTTGTTTTACGTTAGCTGGTGGGGAACAAACATATAACTTAGGTTGCTATTTAATTAGTGCTGAGTGGGTTCACAAAGTTCCTGCCAAGGTTGCTAAAAAACTTATCCATACACAAATTGCGTTTTACAAAAAAGTTTCAGAAAATGACAACCTCGAGTTTGTCTTTGACAAAGAAGGCATATTGGGAGAAAAAGTTGCTGAAAAGAACGTTAAGGCTTTAAAGAAAATTGGGGTGGTGGCTAAAGAATAATTTTTTAAAAAGTGAGAGTGACATGACAGAAGAAAATGGCAAATTTTTTTTACAAAAGTTGGCAGACAATATTGAGGCAGGACAAGATATTCCAGGTGAAGTGATCAATCATGTTCAAGAGAATTTGGCAATTCCTACCAATCAATCATCTATTTGTGTTGATGGTGGATATACCGAAGAACAAGCTGAGGGCGAGTTGGCACGTCCAGGTGCAGATTTGGGAATTTCAATTTCTTTAATCAAGTTAGGCTTCACGCCTCTGGAGGCATTTTTAGCAGTCTACAATCATCGTGTAAAAAATGGTCAACAATATGGTTGGCATACTGATATCCACGCTGATCCAGTAGATGGCTCGCATGTTCATTCAAGAATTTTTAGTGGTTGTGGACATTGTAATATAGCGTATATGAGATCAGAGGAATATGGAGTCGATAGCGAAAAAGTGCGAGAACTTCTCAATGTGATAAGAACATATCAAGTTTCAAATCCAGAATCTATGAGATTTGTTAATTTAGATAGAGAACATAAGGAAAAAGGAATATTAGTTGTGAACACTGATGAAGTTACAATTTATCCATGGGATAAAGAAAAGGATAGTCAATTTTTTGTTTATGATTCTGTGCGAGATGCAAAACTTCTTGGAGATATTGTTGAAAGCATAAATAAAGAAGCAAACGGCAAAAATATTACTTTTGAACAATTAAAAGAGGTTGTGGATCAACATACTAGTGCAACATTGGGATTGCTTGGGTCAAGCAAAGGCAAGCCAATGTATAGTATTACAATTGAAGGTGGCAAACTTTTAGTTGAGCTTGCGGGTAACGCACCAAGCATTGATTAATCAAAGGGAAAATTCGGGTTTTTTTACTGTTGCACATCTCGAACTCTTATCATATAATATCATTCTGATTGTTCGGGAAACACTCATCTAGATATTCTACTTTTAATCCATTAAGATTAGAATCCCTCAAGAAAAATTCAAAAATAAATTAAGATTGATAGATTTTTAGTGTGATCATTTTTGGGCCCTTAGCTCAGCTGGTCAGAGTGCTTCATTTGCAATGAAGAGGTCAAGGGTTCGACTCCCTTAGGGTCCACATCTAAGAGGTCGATCTAATATTTAATTCTGAATTTTAAAACCGAATATTCGCGTTCTTTAAATAAAAAAAATAAATGTTTTAAAAGCGAACGCTTTCGAGCTTGTCTCGATGAGAGCTTTTAAAACAATTATTTTTGATTAGAAAATCAGAATAAAATTGGTTATTAAATATTAGTTCTTTGGTTTTACCTCACCAGGTCTTACTGAGAACTAACATTTAGCAACTAATTATTGCTGAAAAATGGATTTGTTGACTAAGTTAACATTTTCGACAAGGTAGTTAATACGGCAGGACTCTCAAGTTGTAAAAACCGTATATAAACCTAAATCCTTGAGATCTGGAATGAAAACAACAAAATTGTTTGTGATTGCCGACATGGCGACTAATAACAAGTTTTCAGAAAAGAGTTGATCTTTAACAAGTGAAGAAAACTGTCATGTATAGGTCAAAATGATGATTTAATCATCAGTGGCCATGCATCTTTTTAAAATTTCAATAAAAAATTGTACTAAACTGTGCGGCAACGCACTAAATTGTACAAACATTTCGTCTTGAAATTACAAAAAAAAACAAATGCTACAAGTCGAGACTACGCAAGTAGTTTCGCATGCTAAAGTCTATTTACACAAGTGCAAACTCGTGTTTATAGCAAGCTTATAGAAATATAATAGCGATATATAAATGAAAATTTATGTGAATTAATGCAGATAGTGGATGCCTAGGCTTATCTGGCCGATGAAGGACGCTAACCCCGCGAAAGTGGTTGGGTAACTGGGAAAAAGTTATGATCCAGCCGTGTCCGAATTGAGAAATCACGCTACGTGAGAGCGTAGTGGCCCTAATTTTTTAAATTAGGTGGGTAACCTCCCGAACTGAAATATCTAAGTAGGGAGAGGAAAAGAAAACGTAAGAGATTCCCCGAGTAAGCGACGAGCGAAAAGGGACTAGTCCAAACCCGGAATTTATTCCGGGGGTTGTAGGACCTCAACATTTGACTTTAAAAGATAGAAGAACACTTTGGAATAAGTGATCAAAGAGGGTGATAATCCCGTAAGCAAAATCTAATAAAGCGATAGAGGATTCCTGAGTAGGTTGGGAGACGGCAAACTCCCTTCTGAATCTGGGGTGACCACACTCCAAGACTAAATACCAGATAAGACCGATAGTGAACGAGTACCGTGAGGGAAAGGTGAAAAGAAGGGTTGAAGACCCCGTGAAATAGAACCTGAAACCATCTGCTAACAATCAGACAAAGCACATTTATTGTGTGATGTCGTGCCTATTGAAGAATGAGCCGGCGAGTATTTGACAACTGCTTCAGGTTAAGACATTTCGTGTCGAAGCCGTAGTGAAAGCGAGCGTGAATAGCGCGAATCTGTAGTTGTTGAATGACCCGAAACCGGGTGAGCTTACCATGACCAGGATGAAGCCCTGATAATATCGGGGTGGAGGTCCGCACCGGTGTATGCTGCAAGATGCTCGGATGAGTTGTGGTAAGAGGTAATATGCCAATCGAACCCGGAGATAGCTGGTTCTCCCTGAAATATATTTAAGTATAGGGTTACGTGAAGTTGCGGGGGGGTAGAGCACTGATCTGGTGTCTTGGGCGAAAGCCTAAGCGCTTAGTCAAACTCCGAATACCCCGTAATGTTTCGTAGCACTCAGCACCTGGGAGCTAAGTTCCAGGAGCAAAAGGAAAACAAACCAGACCTACAGCTAAGGTCTCAAATTACATATTTAGTGGCGAAAGAAGTGTTATTCCTAACACACCTAGGAGGTCGGCTCAGAAGCAGCCATCCTTTAAAGAAAGCGTAACAGCTCACTAGCCGAGGAATAATGCGCTGAAAATCCAACGAGGCTCAAATATGTAACCGAAGCTTAGGGTTCTAGTGTCAGATTTATTTGATATTGGAGCGGTAAGGGAGCGTTCTGTGTGCTTTGAAGCCAGCCCGTGAGGAGCTGGTGGAGCGATCAGAAGTGAGAATGCCGGCATGAGTAGCGAAATTGGGGTGAGAATCCCCGACTCCGAATGACCAAGGTTTCCGCACCCACGTTCGTCGTGTGCGGGTTAGGCGACCCTAAGGTGAGCCCTCGTTAATGAGGGGTAGCCGATGGATTACTGGTTAATATTCCAGTCCTTGGTTAGGATCATTTGACTTGGGGAGGGACGGTGATGGATAACATGTGAGCAGCGGTGAATGTTGCTTCAAAGCACTAAAGCAGTCTGGATAGGAAAATCCGTTCAGGCGTTTATCTGAGGTGTGATAGGGCTCTGATTCCTTTTGGAAGACGAGTTACATGCGATTTCATTATCCTGGAAAAGCTTCGCAAGGAGATTCTAATCAAATCGTACCGATAACCGACACAGGTAGTCAGGTCGAGTAGACTAAGGAGAGCGAGAGAAAATAGTTTAAGGAACTCGGCAAAACAGCTGGGCGTAATTTCGAGAGATGCCCTCCTCTTTATAGCAATGTAAAGAGGCGCAGTGAATGTCATGAGGTTGACTGTTTACCAAAAACACAGGTCTGTGCAAACTCGTAAGAGGAAGTATACGGGCTGAAGCCTGCCCAGTGCCGGAAGGTTAATTGAGGGGGTTTTGTCTAATTTATTAGATAAGGCCTCTGATCGAAGCCCCGGTGAACGGCAGCAGTAACTATAACTGTTCTATGGTAGGAAAGCTGCCTTAGTAAAACTCAACTATATGCTGGAAACCCTGAGAATCTTGATCTACTCATTAAAATATGGTATATATTTACCATAAATGAGTGAAAATGATCCAAGTGCAGACAATCAGCAGGGAAGACTTGAATTCGCTAGTTGGATAATTGGTTTTGTTGATGGAGAAGGATGTTTTTCAGTCAGTATTTTTCGTAATAGAACGAGCAAATTTGGTTGGCAGGTAATGCCAGAATTTGTGATAACTCAATCTGAAAGAGACCTAGATGTTCTTAAAGACATCAAAGCTTTTTTCGGTTGTGGAAATATCTTCGTAAATCGAAGATATGATAATCACAAACGTAATTTATATCGCTTCTGTGTACGCAAACGTTCTGATTTGACAAACGTAATCATTCCATTTTTCAATCAATATCCATTACTGACCAAGAAACATTTAGATTTTATTACTTTCAAAAAAGTAGTAAATATGATGAATAAAAAGCAACATTTTCAAACAAAAGGTTTGAATAAAATTGCTAAATTGGTTGGTAAAAATCTAGAACGAAATCAAGAACCCTCAGAGACTATACGTTGAGCTCAATTATTTAATTGAGAAGATATAGTCCGATCTCATAGGCGACTATGAGGATCTTTAAATACAAGCGTCGAAGATCATAAAAACAAAGCGTACAATTACTAAATATTTATTTAGTATTTGTTTATGAGCGAAGTTCCTTGTCACTTAATTGGTGACCCGCACGAAAGGTTTAACAAGCCTCATACTGTCTTGAACTATTACTCGGCGAAATTGAAATGGCTGTGAAGATGCGGCCTACTGACAACAGGACAAAAAGACCCCGTAGAGCTTTACTACAACTTGGCACTGACGGTGAATATAGGATTGTTTAGAATAGGCGGGAGGAAACTTCATTTATGACGTTTCCGACCAGTGAAATACCGCCCGTTTTGTATTTATCATCTAACTTAATCATGCTGCAAACGCATGAAAGAACACTGTCTGGTGGGTAGTTTAACTGGGGAGGTTGCTTGCTAAAGAGTAACGCAAGCGCGCAATGGTATTCTTCGCCTGGATAGAAATCAGGCTGGACGTGCAATAGCATAAGAATGCTTTACTGTGAGACATACAAGTCGAGCAGTTGCGAAAGCAGGTTATAGTGATCCTCGTGTGTTTTGTGGAAGACACCGGGCTTATCGGATAAAAGTTACCTCGGGGATAACAGAGTCATCGCGCCTAAGCGTCCCTAGCGTCGGCGCGGTTTGCTACCTTTATTAACATTGGGGTCCCTTAACAGTAATGTTAAGGTGCTGTTCTTGAGTAGAAAGACAACTCAATTTCTACTATCAAGATAAAAATGGGCTCATAACGGTGAACCCTTCGTTTTATCGGATAGATAAAACATGGTAATACCGTGGGAAGTCCAACAAAAGATCAAAATTCTATACCTCAAAGGGTATAATTAAGAGCATTTGCTTTTAATTTAGTAGTGGATAACATTACAAGCTTTTGTTGTGACCCCGTATCGACTTGAGAGTTGGGGCAATTATGCAAACTCTCAGATGGAATGAATAATCATTTCATAACACGCCCACGTCCTTTATGTAGAAACAAAGGATGGTGGTATAGTCAGACTCTTGGCGAAAGCCTTGAGATAAATTCGCGATGTCGGCTCATCGCATCCTGGGGCTGAAGAAGGTCCCAAGGGTTAGTCTGTTCGCCTATTAAAGCGGTACGCGAGCTGGGTTCAGACCGTCAACTAACGGCGGCTTTTTCGAGTAATCGAAATCGAATAAATCGACTCATATCGGTGAAACCCTAACAAACACTCAACCTGTCGTGTGTTAGGATAATACCGAGGGAAGTTGTATTCCTGTACATATTATGAAAAAAAATCTTTTTTAAATTGAATTATTCAAAAAAAAGAAAAATATGTACTAAGGTGGTTCGTAATCACCTGATAGAAAAAGGAGTATTAACCCCGTAGAGACTTGTTTGTGTAACGAGCAAACAGAATTGTTTTTAATAAAAATAATTAACACGTCGATCCCCTACACTTTGCAATAAAAACAAAGAATGATGTAGGGTGGTGGTATAGTCCATCCTCTTAGTAATAAGAGATTTTATATACTTTTATGTATATATATGCGTGAGACAGGTCGGCCTCTATCCGCTGTCAGCGTTAGATAGTTGAGAGAATTTGCCCATAGTACGAGAGGACCTGGGTGAGGGAATCCCTAGTGTTCCAGTTGTTGCTGTCAAGCGCACTGCTGGGTAGCTACATTCCTTATGGATAACCGCTGAAAGCATCTAAGCGGGAAGCCAATCTCAAGATTAACTATCTCCATTAGACCCGTGGGAGAACACCACGTTGATAGGTAGTCGGTGTAAGCCTGGTGACAGGCTAAGCCTAACTATACTAAGTGTTGATCGAACATAATTTTCAAATTTTAATTTTTGAACGTTAGCGAGTTGTGCAATTTATTGTGCGCCCGCCAAACAAATTTTCAAACTTTAAAAGCATGGACACTGTGTTACATCAACTAAATTTTAATCTAATTAACGTTTTTCATATCTTTTTGACCCATGGCAGATTTTCTTCACTTGTTAGAGTCCAACTCTAATTAACAATTTAATATTACTTAACCGCGTAAAGAACGTTTAATTCTGGTCTCTAGAGCGAGGTGGAACCAACTCTTCCCTTCCCGAACAGAGTCTTGAAACTCCTCAGCGCTGACAATAGTGCATGGGCAACTGTGTGTGAAGATAGGTCGAGGCCAGAATTAAGCGTTTTTTTGTGGGCAAAATTAGTTTTCTATTAACCCTGAATTGAAGCCAATTAAAGTTTTCGAATTTCTTTATCCTGGTGCTATAATAAACATGTATCCTTAAGATGTAATTATATCCGTGAGGGCATATCCGAGAGAACCTGTGGTTCATGAAGGTACAAGTAAATAGTAAAATAATATGAAAATTTTATTAAATATTCCTCAAAGTAAATGGGATAATAGCAACATTAGTAGAGCACTTGCAAGTTTTCCAGGACAAATTTTAACCTATGTTAAGAAAACTGATGCAGCAGCAATTTTAAGACTTGAGCAGTGGTTATCAATAATTTTATGGAGATGGTACTTTTTAGTCAATGATTCTTTAACTACTTCACCATATCTTTATTTAATATGGAGGCATGATTTAGAAAATTGGCCTAAAGAAAGTCAGTTCTTAGTTATTGCAAAAACTAATTTTATAGACCAGAAAATTAATATAACTCTTGACGTTGATGCAATTGATTTTAATCAACAACCATTATTGGTTGACCTATTGAATGTAAAATCTAAAATAAATTCAAAAACAAATTTATTTTTCCCCAATGATTCTGTATACACGAAGTTAATTGAGAACCTAAAACTTGAATTTACCAAAGATGTTAAAGATATCAAAGGTTTCACAGAGAATAAAAATCCAAATAAACTAGATCAATCTCAAATTCAATTAACTAAAAAAATAGTTGTCTACTTACTTGATGAATGGCATAAGACTGATGAAATTATAAATAAAAGTTGGACTAAAGTAGAATGGCAGGGTCTTTGGAGTTGGGTATTTTCATTTATCCAAAAAGAAGATGAACTCACTTCAGAAATGTTTTCCGATAAAATTATTAAACATACACGTAAAACAATGCCCACTTTTGGTTTAACTGGCCAAGAAATGGAGCAAATGGAACAGAATAATGCTTCTTACTCAAGGTCCCAAGCAAGTAGTCAATTTATGTTTTGGTTAAATTGTACGAGATTTTTTACACTTCCTTTGTCATGGTATTTACACCTAGTAGCGCCAGTTTTTCTTGAACAATTGAATTTTGATCAAGATATCAAAGATACCTTAACAAATTTTTTTGAAGATCCAATTCTTCTTTTTAATCCATTTTCTGCGATATCACTTACTAGTTTTGGGAGTCAAGTATTAACAGAGGATCTTTGGAGGTAGATTTATGGGTTTAAGTTTTAATAGTAGTCTCAAGCCGGAAGAACATAAAAAAATTGGTCGTAATGAACTATGTTCATGTGGTAGTGGTAAGAAATTTAAAAAATGTTGTTTACAAAAGCAGAACGAACAACAATATTCTGCAGGTAATAAACAAGGGAAAGTTGCTAGAGTTGTAGATTGGGTAACCCAGCAGCCGTGGAATGAATGGTACTTACAAGCTTATTTCAAGCGTTATTATCCAAATTTGACTATGGAAGAATCAGAGATGAGTGCGATTATGGATTTAGCTATTTTTGAAGGACTAGTTGGCAGTAAGACTCCACTGGAAATGTTTGTGTCTCAAGCTACTTTAACTACTTCAGAAAGAAATTATTATCAAAGCTGGACTGATAATCATATCTTTTCTTTTTTTAAAGTTCAAGAAGTTGATTTAGGACAAAGTGTTGTTCTTAAAGATTTGCTATCTAAATTGGGTAAAACATATTTTGTACTAGAAAAGCAGGGCACTTATACTATGTCTGTTGGTACTGTTGTAGCCGCACGACTTGTTTCTCATTATGATGATTGGATGATGAGTGGAGGAGCGCTTTTTGCCCTGCCATCAGAATTTACACATCTGTTACAAAAAAATAGAGATAAACTTCCTAGTGAAGGAATTACTCAACAAGAGTTCATGGAAAGCTCACTACCTCAATTTGACCACATAGATAAAGATTCTTTGGTTGAAAATGGCTACACTCTTGATGAGGTGGAGAAAGCATTGAGTTTACTAGGCGAAGAACTTGATGTTGTTGAGGTATTACAACGATGTAAACCTGTTGCAATGGGAACTAGCGTTGTTAACGATAAACAATTGAATAGCAGTGAATTGTATAAAAATGATCTGCAAGAAATAATTTTTAAATGCGATAGTCAGCACCAAATTAATAGACTATTTAGCTTACTAAAAAGGTTGGGTGACTTAACTGTCCCGGATAGTTTTGATAGCAATGTTAGTAAACAGATTCAAGTAGGGAAAGCTGAGGTCGAAAAATTTGAATTTAAAACAAACTTTGCGGATTCTCATGAAGGTTTATCTTCCAAGCAAATTAAAATTTATAATAAGGCCGCAAGCAACTTGCTCAATAAAAAACCACTATTAGCTCTTAAGCAGTTTGCTCAATTGACATCTGTTGTTGAGTCAATAGATGAGTCATTTCGTTGGTATGGCAATGTAGGAACGTGTTTGTCAATGTTGGGACAATTAAAATTAGCAGAGTCATTTTTTAAAAAGGCTGTAAGGATTAATTCTAACTACGATGTTGCAAAAAACAACTTAAAAAATTTTGATGATGACAAGATTAAAGACCAGCTTATTAATCAAGGATCAATATATTTTTGGTCTATGTTTCATAGAACAAAGTGGGCCCTAAATTTAGCCGATAGCGTGAGTTCTAAGTTACTTCAAAAATCAAATCCAAGCTTATTACAAGATATGATAGTTTTTTTGAGTTATTTTGAAGATAATAAAGTAAGTTTAACACCAAAAAGAAAAGATATTCCCTTAAAGACCGTGAAGGTTATTAATAAACTGTTTGTTGTTGCAGATTCAGAAACAATGTCTTACAAATTTAGCAAGGAGTCTGAGTTTTCTCAACTAAGGTTGTTACGTATGGTAGCTTTATTTACTGGTTGGGTTAAAATTACTACCACTGGGCGCAAAACATCCAGACCTATTTTAAGTATTACTAATAAGGGTAAAGAGTGGCTTAAGAAACCAGCCTTGGACCAGTTTAGTATGTTGCTCACAGCCTGGTGGGGGGATACTGCATGGGAAGAGGTATATGATTTTCATAATTTAGCTACTGGCTTTATTGAGCAATCTCTTGGTTTTTATCAAGATTCTTTGTTTGTGTGTTTGAGAAGTCTTTACTGGGCTAATGGATGGCTCTCTTTAGAGAAAGTAATGGGTAGTTTTTCTTCAACGGCGGATGAGTTTGAAATTTTCTTATCTAGCTCTATGTTTGAAAGGGATGTCTTAATATTTTTAACTAAGGCGGGATTGGTGAAGCCTAAGTACCAGGATTTAGTATTTGTTAGGGGAGAAATATCGTTTGATGATGATCCAGACGACAAAAGAGAGCAAGCTTATAAAATGACAGCTTTAGGCAGGCAAGTATTTGTAGTGTTGGAAGAAAGATTGAGAGGTATGGTGCCAAAAGAAATTTTGCAGATGGAGTTGTAGGTAAAAAACTTGATAATGTTTCTGTAGATACTAAAAATTATAGTAATTATAGAAATGATTGAGAAAATAAAAAAAGTACCATTTTTATCACAAAGCTCCTTTTCCATTTCGCCAAATTAGGCGAAAATTGGTGAATTGAGGTTAACTGTAATAAACTGACGCCAGTTTGGTAGAGAAATCATGTCAAACTGGTGTCAGTTTAATTTGGTAAAACTTATTCGGTACTTGATTTTGGACGTGTGACCAATAGTGTAAAAATGTGCATAGTAATAGTTTAAAAATGTGCACTTTTCCTTGATCCTAGTATTTACCCTATAGTTTTAGAAAAACAACAAGGAAGTAAAAAATATATTGAGATTGTGGTAGAAAAAAGTTTTATCTCTCCACATTTTGCAGACCACATTGCTTATCAAAGAGTTGGAAGGACTTCACAAAAGCTATCTGCTCAAGAAATAGAAAAATATATTTCTCAAAGAAATACTGTTAGTTTTGACAATACAGCACTTTTGCCAGTAAAAATTGAGAATATATCTATTGCCAAGGTTAAAGAGTTTTTAGATTCAATTAATAAAAATTATCCTGTGAATTCTTACCTTCTTTCTAGAAATTGCTTAAAACAAGAGTCAGCAGTATCAAGCTCTTTACCTACTTTTAACTCCTACAGTTGCAGGTATTTTACTATTTGGAGAGGATCCACAGTCATTTCTCACTCAGTCACATATTACGTTAGTTGATTACACCAAGTCGGCACAAAAAGAAGTTAAAGTAATAAAATCTATTGCTGGAACAGTGTTGGAGCAGTTATCACAGCTGGTTGAGAATATTTACAGGGCTTTACTCTCCTTTGGATATTTTACCCAAAAATGAGATAAAAAGAAAAAAAGTCTATGTGATTCCACCAGCTATTTTAAGAGAGATACTGGTTAATGCACTTACTCATAGGGATTACTCTGATTATGGAAGAAAAACAATTATCCAGTTGTATAAAGATAGATTTACCATCTCTAATCCAGCTAGATTTGATAAAAATATAACAGAAAATGACTTAATTAACTATCAATACTCACAAAATCCTATTTTAACTAGAGTCTTTTTTGAAGCAGGATTGATAGAGGAAATTGGTAAAGGATATAGCTCATCTGAGTTGGCGAAGTCTCTAGATGTTTCAAAGGATACTATCTTGAGTGATTTGGAAACATTAAAATCATTAATTAATATTGTTGACGAAGGGTAAGGTAGAACAACTAGATATCGTTGGATTCAGTAAACTATAAATCAAACCATAAACAATGGTCATTGTTATAATGTCTATTGTTGTGTTAAAATAACAACTATATGAAAAAATTTTATAATCGAAAAGATGAAATCCAGGCTTTACTAGATATACACAAAGAATCAAAAGACCAAGCTAGATTTACTTATATTATCGGTCAAAGAAGAATTGGCAAGACGAAGTTAATAGAACACGTATTTCTAAATTCAAAATTTCAAAAAAAGAACAAAGTTGTGTACTTTTTTGTTGAACGTAAATCTGTAGATGCTCTTTTACTAGAGTTTACAGATTTGTTAAAAAGTATTTTTGATCTTACCCCAGAGTTTAAAGATTTATCTTCATTTTTTAAGTATCTTTTTGAGCAATCTAGACACCAAAATTTAACAATAATTTTTGACGAGTTTCAAAATTTTAGTTATGTTGATTCAAGTGTCTTTTCTACTTTGCAAAAACTATGGGACAAACACAAATATGAATCTTACCTCAATTTAATTACTATCGGGTCAATATATTCTTCAATGGAAAAAATATTTGTATCAAAACATGAACCTTTATTTGGTAGGCCTACAGATAAATTATCTCTTAAAACATTTAGTATTTCCACTTTACAAGAGATATTAAAAGATAATAAAGTTAATAGTTTTGACCAGTTACTAAGTAATTTCACATTATTTAATGGTATTCCTAAATATTGGGATATTCTTGAATATAAGAAATTGTTGAATAAAAAACCAGACGAAATTTTACTTGATTTATTTTTATCTTCACGGTCTTTACTAAAGAATGAAGGTAAAGAGTTACTTATGGAAGAATTTGGTCCAGAATATCATACTTATTTTTCTATTATTGAGGCTATAGCAACACTTAGTAAAGTTTCAACTAATAAAATAGCTTCTAGGGTAGGTATTGAGTCTCATCATGTTAGTACTTACTTAGCATCTTTAAATAAAAAGTTTAGTTTAATTACTAAGAAAAAATCACTAATTAATTTCTCAAATAAAAAAGGGAGATATATACTTAACAATAGATTTTTGCAAACTTGGTTTAGGTACATATTTGCTAATAAAAGTTTAGTGGAGTCTGGGAACAAACAAGAGATTATAAACAAATTTAATAAAGATTTTCAGAGTTATAAAGGACTGGCTTTTGAAGATCTTACTATTCAGATACTAAAATCAACTTATCAAAAGTTTTCATATGAAACATGGGGAGGGTATTGGGACAAGCAGAGAGAAATAGATATTGTAGGTATAAATAAATCTGAAAAAACTGCGATGATTGGAGAGTGTAAATTATCTGTTAATATGGTTAATGATGAAATAGTTCAAAAAATGGAAGAAAATGCTAGATACTTGAGTTCTGTTTTGGTGGGTTACAAGGTTAAAAAATATATCTTTGTTGCTAGTAAAGGTAGTAAGAGTAAAGCTAAGCAGTGGGATGATGATTATGGTATTAAGTTGGTTGATAAAGATGAGCTGTTAGGTTTAATAACTGAATCAACTCGGAATGAGTGTTGCGAGTAGTTGTTTAATGTGTTATATTGTTTCTGTAGATACTAAAAATTATAGTAATTATAGAAATGATTGAGAAAATAAAAAAAGTACCATTTTTATCTAAAACAGCGCTTGCTGTGGCTTTAGATAAAAATAAAAATACTTTGCGCAACACTATAGATTATTGGGTTAAAAACAAAACTCTTACGAGGCTTAAGAGAGGTTTTTATGTGTTTAGTAGTTTTTTAGACAGAAAAAATAACTCACTATATTATTCTAAATTTTTAGCGACTAAATTGATAGAGCCAAGTTATTTGAGTAAGGAATTTATTCTACAAGAATATCAAATATTGACAGATGTAGTGTATGGTTATTCAGTAGTTACTTTAAAAAAGACAAATACTATTGCGAATAAATTTGGAGTTTTTAATTATAGTTCAATAAAAAAAGACTTATTTGTTGGTTTTTCTCAAGTATCATATGGAAGTATGAGTTGGTATGTGGCAAGCAAGGCCAAAGCACTGTTTGACTATATTTATTTTAATCAAAACAAATTTACCACTTTTTCTGAAGGTGAGTTACTTGGTTTAAGGTTAAGATTAGAAGTGATGTCTGCTCAGGATTGGAAAGAGTATAAAAAATATCTTAAAAAAGCACCAAAAAAAATGAGTCAGATTTATAAAATTATGGAAACATCACTATGTTAATAGATAATTTAAAAGAAATAGTGCAGATTAGTAGAAGTAAGAATATGTCTGTAGAGTATATAAAAATTGAACTTAAAGAAGTATTAATTGACTATACTTTAGATTTTATCTATAACTCACCAAAGTGGAACAAACTTATTTTTGGAGGTGGAACTGCTTTGAAAATGATTGGCAAGACAGCGAGATTGTCCGAAGATTTAGATATGGATTACTTAACAGCAGAATTTGATTCAAAAGGTTTTGTTAAGAGTTTGCTAGCTTTTTTTAAAAATCTTGGAGTAGGTGAAGTCACAACAACACTGCAACATAAGGATCAAATTATTACAATTAAGTTTCCAATCTTAAAAGAACTGGGTTTGATTAAAGATATAAAAAATGAAAGTAATTTACTTTATTTAAAAATAGAACTAGAGAAGAACAAATACTCTGAATTTACAACGGCAGTGACTCCTTTTATGAAAAACAACTTATTTTCTGTGGTTAAACACTATGATTTGGAGACACTTTTTGCCAATAAAATTGGCGCCATTTTGGGTAGAAAAAACAAGATCTATCATGATAAATATGATTTCAAAGGTCGTGATTTTTATGATCTAATTTGGTTTTTACAGCATAGCATTAAACCAAATTTAAAAAGATTAAAGCAAATAATTAAAATTGAGCAAAAAAAGACAGTAGAAAATTACGATGATGTCTGGAAATTGCTAACAAATAGAGTTAAAGAAGTAAATACTGCTGGAATTTATGCAGATATGAAAAATTTAGTTAAAGAACCCGCAGGCATCAAACAATTGGCCAATAATTATCTAGAAATATATTCTTCTTTGGTAAAAAAACTGAGTTATAGCTAAGATTTACAAGAGCTTGAAACTTCTCAGCGCTGACAATAGTGTATGGGCAACTGTGTGTGAAGATAGGTCGAGGCCAGAATTAAGCGTTTTTTTGCGCCTATTTTGATGTT
Source organism: Patescibacteria group bacterium (assembly GCA_018816485.1). Classification (GTDB taxonomy): domain Bacteria; phylum Patescibacteriota; class Microgenomatia; order UBA1400; family PJMF01; genus VFLK01. The sequence goes on from JAHIVL010000061.1 coordinate 36,239, forward strand.
TAGTCTTTTCACTCGAGGTGATATAGTACCGTTATGTTGAGTTACTTTTCTAAATACTGGTTTGATTTTGTCTGGGTGATGACTTTAAAAGAGATAAAAGCACGATACAAGCGTGTTTTTTTAGGATTTATTTGGGCAATTTTAAATCCAATTTTTCAAATGTTGGCTATTGGGTTTATATTCCAATTTTTTATTCCAGTAAAGATTGACAACTATTTCTACTTTCTATTTGCAGGGCTTCTTCCTTGGAATTTTTTTTCATATACATTTAGTAAATGTACCCCATTAATGCTTAATGAAAGATCTCTTATTCAAAAAGCAAAGTTTCCCAGAGAAGCACTTGTTCTTTCAATTGTTTTTTCAAATCTATTTCATTTTTTAATATCTCTATTTTTATTTACAGTGCTGACTATTTTTGTAGGCTATCTATCTTTGTTTAAATTATTTATTTTGTTTTTAGCTATTTTGTGGTTAGTTTTCTTTACTATAGGAATTTCTTTTTTGTTATCGACGCTTTTTGTACGATACAGAGATATAAAATTTATTGTTCAAGCAATTATTCCTTTGTGGTTTTATGCAACTCCAATAATATACACAAGAGCTCTTTTGCCAGAATGGGTAGCAACTATTTTAAAGTTTAATCCTATGACAGGAATTATTGAGTTATTTCAGTTTGTTTTTATAAGTGGGAACTCAATTATTAACTTAGAAGCAGTTGTCCCAGGAATTTTAATTTCACTTACAATTGTATTAATTGGGATTTATTTATTTAAAAGGGACAATCAATATTTTGATGATTGGTTGTAAAAAATGAAAAAAAATCAAAAAAAATTAGCAATAAAGATTAAAAATGTAACAAAAACCTATGTTTTACGTCATGAAAAACCAACGCTGATAGAAAGTTTGCTCTATAGACCAAAAAAAGGAATTCATACTGCGTTAAAAGATATATCCTTTTCTGTATATGAAGGTGAACGACTAGGAATTATTGGTAGTAATGGATCTGGAAAAACCACTCTATTAAAGTTAATTGCTGGGATTACAAAGCAGCAAAAAGGAGATATAAAAGTAAATGGAAGAGTAGTATCGCTAATTGATCTTTCAGCTGGTTTTCACCCAGATTTAACTGGTGAGGAAAATATTTTTTTGAATGGGTTGGTTATTGGAATGACCAGAAGAGAAATTGAAGAAAAAAAACAATCAATTATAGATTTTGCAGATATTGGAAAGTTTATTGATGCTCCACTATATACTTACTCTGGTGGGATGGAGTTGAGATTGGGCTTTGCTATTGCAGTTCATTCTAATCCAGATGTATTGTTAGTTGACGAGGGTTTTGCGGTTGGAGATGAAAATTTTAGAGAAAAGGCTCACAAAAAAATTCTAGAGTTTAAAAGACAAAAAAAGACGTTAGTTATGGTTAGTCATTGGATTAGTGAATTAGAGCGCAATTGTAATAAATTTTTATGGTTAGAAAGAGGTGAAATTGTTAAGTTTGGTGGAAAAGAAGTGCTAAAAAAATATTAAAATATTTTGTGTTTATAATTAATGATGAAAACAAATATACTTAAAAAAAATGAAAAACAACTAGATAAAGAAATTAGAAAAAGAAAACTAGAGGATCCTGATTTATTAAAGTCTCTTTCTAATATTTTAAAGAAAAAAAGAGGACATGTATTTAAAATGCCTGCTCCTAATACGCCTGTAATTGTTTTTATGTCTGGCGGTATTGATACCATAACAATAATAGCTATTTTGATGGAAGAGTTTGGTTTGCAAGTTTACCCAGTGTATTTTGATTTAGGTTTTCCTCAATCAAAATATGATAAAAAAAGTGTTTTTTTCTTTACAGATTACTATTTAAAAAAATATCCTAAATTATTTCACTCACCTATGGAAATATCATTGACGTTTCCTGCAAAACAAATGGCCAAGCATATACTTCCTAATTCAGGAAATATATTTATAGATAAATCAATAAATCATCGCAGAGGAGTTCCTTTTTCTCCAGCAATTTTTGCATATAACGCTGTGCATTATGCTATCTCTCTAAGAGAAGGTAAAAGTATTGAAGTTAATACTATTTTTGGAGGAATTTTGCCATCTAATATTGACTGGTATTCATATGAGTCACTAACGACTCATAGGTCGATTAACCTTGATATTTGTGTGTCTTTGAACGATTACTCTTGGCAGTACACTTCTTTACCGATTGAAAAAGAACTGGGATTTAATTTGCAAAAACAAGATCTTATTTCCTGGGGACATAAGTATGGATTGCCATTAGAAAAAACAAGGACTTGTAATGTAAAAAGAGAACATCAGTGTGGTGTGTGTGATATTTGTATAGTTAGAAAAAAGGCATTTAAGTTGGCAAAAGTAAAAGACAATACATTCTATTTATTTAAAAAGCCTTTACTTGAAAGAGTAAGGTATAGAGTAAAAAGGCATCTTCCATGGCTCTTAAAATAGCACAAGTCGCTCCTCTATGGGAAAGTGTTCCACCACCAAGGTATGGTGGAATAGAAATGGGAGTATCACTCTTAACAGAAGGACTAGTAAAAAAAGGTCATGATGTAACGCTATTTGCAGCTGGTACTTCAAAA
>JAHIVL010000062.1 GCA_018816485.1 Patescibacteria group bacterium
TTGGGTGGTGCAATTTACAATAATATTCATGGAGGCACACACTTTATCTCAGAAGTAATAGAGTCTGTTGAAATTATTGACGAAAAAGGAAATTTAAAAAAAATTAGTCATCAAGAACTTGAGGCTAGATACGATTTCTCTAGATTCCATAACACCAAAGAAATTATTGTTTCAGCAATACTAAAACTTTATCGTGGAGACAAAGAAAAAGCTAAAGTTACAGCCAAAGAATGGGCTATTAGAAAGAATATTCAACCTTCGAAATCTCTGGGATGTATTTTCCAAAATATCAGCCCCGAACAAAAAGAAGAGCTTGAATATCCAACGACAAGTGTCGGCTACATTGTGGAGCACATTTTAAATAAAAAAAGCTATCAAGTAGGAGATGCCAAAGTTTCAGACAAACATGCTGCCTTTATCGAAAATATGGGCCAAGCAACCGCTAAAAATTATCTGGAAATCATCAAAACAATAATCTCGGAAACAAAAGAAAAAACTGATATAATTCTAAAACCTGAAATATTTTTTCTAGGATTTAAAAAAGAAGAGCTGATAGGCGTAACATCCTAAAATCTGGTAGAATATTGATTGCAAGTTGCAGATTGCGCTAGTGCACACAACTATCAAAAGCTACAAAGAACAATAAAAGGTAATCTATGTCAGAATTCCATGTAACGGGAGGCGTACCACTGCACGGTTCAGTTAGAATTGGTGGCGCAAAAAATGCTTCATACAAGTTAATGATTGCTTCTCTTCTTGCAGACACAGAATCAAGATTATTAAACTTTTCAAAAATCAGTGATGTAGAACTAGTCGCAAAAATTATTTCCTACTTAGGTGCAAAAGTTAATAAAGCAGGAGAGAGAGCAATATTTATTGATCCTAAAGACTTGAATTCATTTGAAATAGATCAAAAACATGGAGAACAAGGTAGATTTTCTACTATGTTTATTCCGCCACTTTTGGCTAAATTTGGAGAAGCTAGAGTTCCAGCCCCAGGAGGTGATAAAATTGGCAAACGCCCACTTAATAGACACTTCGAAGGCCTGGAAGCCTTGGGTGTGAAAATTACTTTAGAAAATGGCATGTACGTTGCCAAAACTGATGGTCTGGTAGGCAACACCTATAGATTTTCAAAGAATAGCCACACAGGGACAGAAACTCTAATCATGGCAGCTGTAAAAGCCAAAGGCAAAACAATTCTAGAAAATGCCGCTCTTGAACCAGAAATTGATGACCTGATTTCTTATCTAAACGAGATGGGAGCCAAAATTCGCAGAACATCACATAGAGTAATTGAGATCGAGGGTGTTGAGAGATTATTTGGCGCTATCCATAAAATTATTCCCGATAGAAATGAAGCTGTCAGTTATGCTTGTGCTGCCATAGTTACCAAGGGTGACGTTATTATCCAAAACGCCAGACATAAACACCTAACATCTTTCTTGAAAAAACTAGAAGAAATTGGCGCAGGTTTTGAGATAGGAAACTATGGAATAAGATTTTACTACAAAGGCCCACTAAAAGCCGTCAATATTACTACTCAAATTGAGCCCGGATTCATGACTGATTGGCAACCATTAATTGCTACCTTACTTACTCAATGCTATGGGACAAGTATTCTCCATGAAACAATCATGGCTAATCGATTTCAATATGTAGATGAGCTATTAAAGATGGGTGCCAACATCGAAGCCTTTAATCCAAAAGTTGAGAACCCAGAAGAAACATATAATTTTGATGTTAAAAATGACGAACCAGGATTTAATCATGCAATAAAAATTCATGGAAAAACCCCGCTCAAGTCTGGTGAGTTTGAAGTTAAAGACTTACGTCACGGAGCAACCCTGATCTTAGCTGCAATGGCTGCAGAAGGCACAACTATTATTAAAAACATAGAACAGGTGGATAGAGGTTACGAGTCACTCGATGAAAGACTAAAATCAATGGGTGCAAAGATCGTCAGAAAGTAATAGAATTGAATAATATGAGCTCTCTGGCACTAATCTTAAGCATATTAATTTTATCATTTATTATTACCAGTATCGCAATTGTTCCATTTATCAATCTTCTATATAAACTAAAGTTTCAGCGTGCAAACCAAGTAACTAGAGACACTTTTGGAGTACTAACCCCAGTGTTTAATAAATTTCACAAAACAAAAGCAGGTGTTCCTGTTGGAGGAGGACTTCTAGTAATAATTGTTGTTTCAGTTCTTTTCGCTCTTCTAATTCCAATGGTTAAACACTTTGGGGTAGACGTCACAAGTAACTACGCAACAATTCAGAACGAAATTAATATTATTTTCTTTACCCTATTATCATTTGGACTCTTGGGACTTTATGACGACGTAATGAAGTTTTTCAATCTCAAGAAAAAAGGACTATTTGGACTTAGAATGAAACATAAATTTATTTTTGAGATAATAATATCTTTTGCAATTGCTATGATGATGTACTACAACCTGGGAATATCTATCCTTCATATTCCTTTTATTGGTACCTTCCAGATGGGTATTTTTTACATCCCTTTTGCAACATTTACGATTGTCTCTTTTGCAAATGCTGTTAATATTTCTGACGGACTAGATGGATTAGCCGCGGGCTCATTAATGATCTCACTTTTTGGATTATGGTTTTTATCATCGGCCATACTAGATGTCCCTATCTCAATCTTCTTGGCACTTTTTATTGGATCACTAATCTCATTTTTATACTTTAATGTTTTTCCAGCAAGAATTTTTATGGGAGACGTTGGCTCATTAGCTTTTGGAGCGACATTGGCTGTTGTTGGATTGTTATTGGGAAAAGTCATTGCTTTAGTTGTAATTAGTTTTATTTTCGTACTCGAAATTTCAACTTCACTTATTCAATTGCTCTCAAAAAAGTTTTTAAAAAGAAAAATCTTTCCAGCGGCACCAATCCATTTGAGTTTGCAAAAATATGGCTGGGAAGAACCAAAAATTGTTCAAAGAGCTTGGTTACTACAAATAATGCTCACTATTTTTGGCGTTTGGCTGGCGGTTCTTTAAACAAAACCCATGAACAAGAAATCAAAAGAGCTTATCGAACCCAAAAATCATATTTTCTTACTTTCGGTCACCTTAATAATGAGTCTCATTGGTCTATTATTTGTCTTTGAAGCTTCAACTGCCGAAAGCTTTATACTTTTTGAGAACCAATATCACTTCCTAATTCAACATGGCCTCGGCTTAGCAATTGGTCTAGTCGCGCTTGGAATTGCTACTTTAATTCCCTCTAATTTCTGGATAAAGAGCGCTCTAATTTGGTATATTTTGGGTCTAGTATTACTATTACTAGTGTTTGTGCCCAAATTAGGATTAGAATTAAATGGAGCAAGAAGGTGGATTTCAATCGGAAATGCAAGATTCCAATCTATAGAGTTCTTTAAGTTTGCATTAGTTGCCTTTTTTGCAAACTGGCTAAGTAAACACCAAAAGTTTCCTCCATTCCTATTTCTAACAGGTTTACCAGCGTTGCTAATTATTTTGCAACCTGATCTAGGCTCTTTACTTCTTCTGCTAGCAATAGCAGGTAGTATGTTTTTTGTTGCTGGCGGAGACATAAAAAAAATTCTGGGATTATTAGCGATCAGTATTCCCATAATAATTATCTCGATTGTTTCTTCACCTTATAGATTAAAACGTCTAACTACTTTTATTAATCCTGAATCAGATCCATTGGGAGCCAGTTTTCACATTAGACAAATTACTTTAGCTTTAGGTAGAGGAGGGTGGACTGGACAAGGAATTGGCAACTCAAACCAAAAATATTCTTACATTCCCGAAGCTAGCACCGACTCTATTTTCTCGATAATTGCCGAAGAAATTGGATTTTTAGGATCACTGTCAATTTTGAGTTTGTTTATAATATACTTTTATAACGCAAATAAAATAGTAACTAACTCAAAAAAATCTAAGTCTATTAAATTGCTAGGGTTTGGAATTATAATCTGGATAGGATTGCAAGTAATACTAAATTTGAGTGCAGTCGTAGGACTAATACCACTTACTGGAATGCCACTTCCATTTTTTTCGTATGGAAGATCTGCTCTAGTAATGCTACTCTTTGCGACAGGCATCCTTATAAGGATTGGTAAAGAAAAATAAGCTAAAGGTCATAAATGAAAATATTAATTACTGGCGGACATTTGACACCGGCACTAGCTTTTATTGATTTTATTAATAAAAACCATCCAGATGATAAAATCATTTTTCTAGGTCGAACTCATACCCAAAATAAAACTAAACAAGTATCGAGAGAAAAACAAGAAACTGCTAAAAAAGGTGTTCTGTTTATTCCATTTAAATCTATAAAACTTTCAAGAAACAATATTTTGGAAAAATTGAAAGCTGTTCCAGTTCTAATTACATCAACATTTAAATCAATAGCTATACTTAGCAAAAATAAGCCAAATGTCTTTGTTTCTTTTGGAGGATATTTAGCAGTTCCGGTTACATTTGCTGCTTGGATAATGAGAGTTCCCATTATCACTCATGAACAAACAAGAACTGTTGGAATTGCCAATAAACTCATTTCAAAATTTGCAAACATAATTGCCGTTTCATATAAAGAAAGCTTAAAAAATTTTCCAGCTAACAGAACTTTTGTAACAGGAAATTTGATTAGGAAAAATATTTTAAGTGTTAATAGCACGCGTCCAAAATGGATCGAAATAAACCAAAAAAATCCAATTCTATATGTGACTGGCGGAAGTCAAGGCTCTGAAATTATTAATCACACAATTTCTCAAGTAATGAAATACTTGACAAAAGATTGGATAGTTATTCATCAATGTGGTAACTCAACAAAAACAAGAAATTATAAAAAGGAGCTAACTCAAATAAAAAATAGTCTTCCGATGAGTAACAAAAACAATTATTACGTAAGAGAATGGCTCGATGAAGAAGATCTCTCCTGGATTTATTCAAATGCAAAAATTATTGTTTCGCGGGCTGGAGCAAACACTACAGAAGAAATTGCTATTAGAGGAATTCCATCAATTTTGATCCCGCTTCCTTTTTCACATAATGATGAACAACTAAAAAATGCCCAAGCATTATCGAATAAAAGTCAAGCAATCTTGTTAGAACAAAAATTCTTAAATCCAAAAACTCTGCTTGAGAGTATTGAATTAATCAACAAATATAATAGAAAGTTCTCTAGAAATCTAAAAATGTTTACCAAATCTAAGAATTCCGAAATTAAACTCTATGACTTGGTGAAAAAGGTTGTTGTTAAAAATGCTCAAACTTAGAAAAATATTTTTTTTACTTTTCCTACCGATTACTTTATTTTTGCTTGGGTTTTTATTTAAAATCAATGTCATCAACTGTCAAGTTTCCAGAATAAATTGCAAACCAGAACTCTACCAAAAACTTGAAGTTCTAAAAGGAAAATCACTATTTTTTGTAAACCTAGATAGAGAACTTAGTAAAAACGATATTTGTACCGAAACTATACTTCTTCAAAATTTTCAAAAACAATTCCCGGGAACAATATTGCTTGAATTTTCTGAAGAAAAAGTAGTTTATCAGCTAAACTTTGAAGAAAGTAAATTATATATTAGTGAGTTCGGTAATATTTTGCCAAGTAGTCAAAATGTAAATGATCTTCCAGAAGTGAGCTGGAACTCTAAACTAAGTAGTGAATCTCATGCCGAAATACTTAAAATATTAAATAGTGTGAATGACTCAAATTTAATAATTGAAAAAATTACCAGACTAAGTGACAAAGAAATTGTGATATATATTAAGGATAATCCAAAAATAATTATTGATGAGGAAGTAATCGACTCAAAAGTTGGTATACTAGTAACACTATTAAACTCACGAGAAATAAAAGAATATGAAGAACCCATCGAAGAGATTGATCTTCGTTATAACTTACCAGTACTACGCACAACTCAATAAATTTGATATTCTATAAGGAACAATATGCTACAAAATAGAATAATAACTGCGATAGATGTTGGAACTGATAAATGCGTCAGTTTAATTGCTTCCATTGAAGAAGCAACGCAAACGCTCAGAGTCATGGGAGTTTCCGCAATTCCATCAAAAGGAATGAAACGCAGTCAAATCATTGATCTTGAGAAAGTTCTTGAAACAATTACTGAAAGTTTGGACGGCGCTGAGAGAATGGCTGGCCTTGATGTTAAAAGTGCATATCTATCTATTTCTGGCACTCATATTTCATCTCAAAATTCAAAAGGTGTTGTCGCTGTTGCATCTCCAAATAAGGAAATAATCCCTGAGGATGTAGACCGAGTAATTGAAGCAGCAAGAGCAGTCTCACTGTCCTCTGATAGAGAGATAATTCATGTAATTCCCAAAGATTTTAGAGTAGATTCACAAACTGGTATTAAAGATCCAGTTGGAATGACCGGCGTAAGACTTGAATCTGAAGCTCACATTATTACTGGCCTATCTACATCCCTAAGAAATATGGAAAAGTGTATTAATGATCTAGGTCTAAATGTAGATGCATTTATTTTTTCTGGATTAGCATCAGCTGATGTAGTCATTTCCGAAACTGAAAAAGAGCTTGGGGTAGCAGTAGTAGATATAGGTGCTGGCTCAACATCTCTTTGTGTTTATGTTGATGGATCACTAGAATATTCTGCCTCACTTCCAGTTGGAGCAAGACATATTACTCAAGATATTGCCTTGGGTTGTAAAATTAGCTTAGATACCGCAGAAAAACTTAAAATAGCCCTTTCAAAAGAAGCTTTCAAACCTTTATCTCCAATTTCTGGTGAATCAAAACAAGACTTTAGTCAAAGAAAGAAAAAAGCTGACCAACTAAAATTGTCCGACTTTGATAGCTCATTAACAGAAACCGAAACTCTTTCAAAAATGGAAGTCGTAGAAAAAATTATGTTACCAAGAATGCAGGAAATTTTTTCGTTAATTGGCGATCGTCTTAAAAATGAAAATCTATTTCCACTTATACCGGCTGGTATAGTTATTACAGGCGGAGGTGCTGAAACTACAAAGATTGTTGAAGTTGCCAAACGTGAACTCAATCTTTCTGCCAGGATTGGAAAACCGGTCAAACTTGAAGGACTTACCTCGGATATCAAGAAACCTGGATTTGCAACGAGCATCGGACTTTTACAATATGGAAAAAGAAAAGGTGGCGGTACCATAAGTAGTGGATTTAACTTTGGATCAATTCTCAAAAAAATTTCTTTTAGTTCTTTTACTAAAATATTTAGCAAACTCTTCAAGTCACTAATGCCTTAAATTGCGCTTGATGTTCACTTCAATTTAGTGATACACTTTGTTATTATATATGGCACTTGTAAAACCCACAAACACAACATTCGCAAAAATTAAAGTCGTTGGTATTGGCGGTGGGGGCGGTAATGCTGTTAACTCAATGATCGACTCCGAACAAATTCGAGGCGTCGAGTTCATTGCTATCAACACCGATGTGCAAGCACTCTTAACTTCTAAAGCTGAAACCAAATTGCAAATTGGAGTCAATTTCACTAAAGGATTGGGTTCTGGAGCTGATCCAGAAGTTGGCAGAACTGCAGCCGAAGAATCTTATGACAAACTCAAAGATTTACTATTCGACACCGACATGATTTTTATCACTGCAGGCATGGGCGGTGGAACAGGAACAGGAGCATCATCCGTAATTGCCGAAATTGCCAGAGAATCTGGAGCACTTACAGTAGCTGTTGTCACAAAACCATTTGCTTTTGAAGGTAAAAAAAGAATGCTCACTGCCGAAGAAGGCATTGCAAGTCTTAAAGATACAGTTGATACGCTTATTGTTATTCCAAACCAAAGATTGATGGATGTAGTTGATAAAAAAATGACTTTTTTGGATGCTTTCAAGTTGGCAGACAACGTTCTTGGACAAGGTGTCCAGGGAATTTCCGATTTAATAACAGTTCCAGGTCTTATTAATGTTGATTTTGCTGATGTTAAAACTATTATGTCAGAATCTGGTTCTGCCCTAATGGGTATTGGTGAAGCCAGTGGAGAAAATAGAGCAACAACAGCAGCAAGAATGGCAATTGCATCACCACTTTTAGAAATTTCTATAGATGGCGCAAAGGGAATTCTTTACAATATTATTGGTGGTCCTGATATGGCAATGAGTGAAGTTTCTGACGCCTCAACAATCATTGCAAACGCGGCTGATCCCGAAGCAAACATTATTTTTGGAGCTACAATTGATGAAAAAATGGGTACAAAGATCAAAATTAGTGTGATCGCCACCGGGTTTGACAGCGGTGATTTAAAATTACCTTCCAACAGACCATTATTTGGAGCTTATGGAAGGGACTCTAGAAATAGATTCGAACCAGAGCCTGAAGAAAAAAAAGAACCAGCACAACTAAAATATGACAGGGCACCTACCGGCTTTACTCAACCTCTTTCAACTGCACAGATCTCATCGACAAAAAATGACGAAGTCACAGAGCCATTTGTAAAATCTCAAGCTTTTGGAGATACGGTAAATAATAATAGTGGATTTAGAGCAGTTAATCCATTGTCTGAAAAATCAGATGACGATATTAATAGTAAGAAAAAACCTCAAGAAAAAAAGAAGTCCATACTAAGTGCATTTGAAGACGAGTTCGAAATTCCAGCTTTTTTGAGAAGAAATAAAAAGAATTAATTTATATTTTAATAAATTATTGCAACGCTCATACGCTTCGTTAGATTTAGAAAACATTGTAAATCTTCACTTCGCAATACTCACTTTTGCAACAATTTATTAAAATACACAGTCGCCCATTAAGCACAAAGAATCTGAAATTGTGCTAAAATTTTAAAAGAGTTATAGAGTGCGGGTATAGTTCATCGGTAGAATGCTAGCTTCCCAAGCTGGAGGGAGGAGTTCGACTCTCCTTACCCGCTCATGATGGCCATACCGCTTGCGGTGTGGACAGCATGAATGGATGATTGGATAGCCAACCAGCTGAGCGAAGCGAGGCTAAGTTCACCGGCGAGTGCGAAAGAAATGAGCACCCGCCTAATGCATGCGAACGAACGAAGTGAGAGAGTCGTAGACTCTCCTTACCCGCTCAATTATGAAATGTCCTTGAGATGAAGGGTCTTTTATCTCTGTTTGTTCGTAAGTCGACACTCCAGGTACACTTATAAATTGCTTGCCGGATATTTCTGGAACTGCATCTTTTTTACGCTTAAACATGCTATAATATGTTGTAGTTTTAAAGCCATTTGAGTTCTGCCAAAATATAAATTGGAAATCACAGAACGAGGTGAGAGAAGAACATTTTAATGTTTTGTTAATCGGCTCAAAAGAAGACCAAAAACAAAAAATAATTAGATCTCTCCGGATAAGCCCGTAACTGCTGAAAATAAGACATTTGGATTCATGAACTGCAACTTATTTTGCCAAAAACATAATAAACTTGCGCTCACTCCAAATAAATAGAGGTGGTACCGCCACACTCAACATAAAAGTTGAATCGAAGGCCCTCTTATAACTAGTTTAAATCGTGCGTCGTGCGTATGAAATGAGCTAGTTATAAGTGGGCTTTTTTGTAATGAAATAATTGCTCCCTGAGAAACACTCATAAGGAAGCAGAAAACATATAAAGGAAACATGCCAAAACTTAAAGAGATGCCACTCAGACCAAATTTAGCTGAACTTGAAGAATCAGTGCTCGAATATTGGCAAAAAAATAAATCATTCGAAAAGTCTGTGGAGATGAGAGATAAAAGTAAATCATATGTTTTTTATGATGGACCCCCATTTGCAACTGGTTTGCCACATTATGGACATCTTCTTGGTAGCACCTCTAAAGACGTAGTTCCCAGATACTGGACTATGAAAGGATATAGAGTCGACAGAGTTTGGGGATGGGATTGTCATGGTCTTCCAATTGAGAACATGATCGAAAAACAACTTAATATTAAGGGTGGTAAAAAAGGCATTGAGGATCTTGGAATCAACAAATTCAACCAAGCATGTCGCACCGAAGTCATGCGCCTAGATGATGCATGGAAAACAATTATAGATCGTCTTGGTCGATGGGTAGACTTTGAAAATAACTACAAAACTATGGACATCACCTACATGGAATCTGTCTGGTGGGGTTTCAAACAATTAATGGATAAAGACTTGGTCTATCAAGGTAAAAAAGTTGTAATGTACTGCCCACGTTGCTCTACACCTCTCTCAAACTTTGAGATTGCAATGGACAATTCATATGAAGACGTCGAAGACTTTTCAATATATATAAAATTTAAATTAATTAAAAAAGACCTTGACACCAAAAATAACAAGGTGAATGACGGAGCCAGAGAAGATGTCCTGGGACAGAATGAATACTTCCTTGCTTGGACAACTACTCCTTGGACTCTTCCTGGAAATGTTGCGCTTGCAGTAGATAAAGATGCCGATTATGTGCAAGTGGAATACGCTTCAAAAGATACAGACAAAAAAGAGCTACTTTGGGTTGCCAAAGACATGGTCGAAAAAGTTTTTGAAAGTACACCCAATAACAACAAAACTTACAAAGTCATAAAAACTGTCAAAGGAAGTGAGTTAGTTGGAATACATTATCAACCACTTTTTGATTATGTAACTCCAAACATGGACGGGGCAAAAAACAAACCTAATAGCTGGTCCGTACTCGAGGCTAATTTTGTTAGCATGGAAGATGGTACCGGAATTGTACACACCGCAGCAATTTATGGAGAAGATGATTATGCACTTGCCCTTGAAAAAGATTTGCCGTTAATACCAACTCTAAATGATGAAGGAAAATTCTTACCATTTGTAAAGCTCGTTGCTGGTAAATTTTATAAAGGAGCTGAGAAAACTATTAATGAAGATTTAACAAAACGAGGCCTGATGTTTAAAGAAAGCAAGATTACTCACTCGTATCCATTTTGTTATCGTTGCTCAACACCTCTCTATTACAACGCGGTTCCTGCCTGGTATATAAATATTCAAAAACTAAAAAAGAATCTACTCGAGCAAAATGAGAAAATGAATTGGTATCCAGAACATCTAAAACATGGTCGCTTTGAAAAAGGCCTAGAAACTGCACCAGATTGGAACATATCAAGATCTCGATACTGGGGCACTCCAATGCCGGTTTGGATTTCTAAAGACAAGGTGAAGGGTGAAACCAGAGAGACTAGCCCGAAACACAAGCAACAAAGAGTAATTGGTTCAATTGAAGAACTTAAAAAATGGGCAGTTGAACCCAAACAAGTTGAAGGTTTAACTGATCTTCATCGAGAATTTTTAGATAATTTAGAAGTATGGATTGATGATGATAGAACGGTTAAAGGCACTAGAATTCCTGAGGTTTTCGATTGCTGGGTTGAGTCGGGCTCAATGCCATTCGCCTCAAAACACTATCCATTTGAAAACAAAAAAGAATTTGAAAAAACCTATCCCGCTCAGTTTGTTAGTGAATACATTGCCCAAACTAGAGCTTGGTTCTACACCATGCATGTAATTTCTGTTGGAGTTTTTGGCAAAAATGCAGTTGAAAATACCCTGACGACTGGAACCATTTTGGCAGAAAACGGCAACAAAATGAGTAAATCAAAAAAGAACTATCCAGACCCAATGCTACTCATTAATAAGTATGGAGTTGATAGTTTAAGACTATATCTCATGAGTTCCTCAGTAATGAAATCTGAAAACATCAACTTTAGCGAGCGAGAAGTTTCTGATATTCGTAAAAAAGTTTTTTTAATTTGGTGGAATATGTTTGCTTTCTATAAACTGTATGCTGATAAAAACTTAAAAATTTCTTTAACTGAGGCTCTAGCCTCTAATGACATCATGGATAAATGGATTATAAGCAGATTAAACACCCTAATTCAAGACGTTACCGAATACATGGACAACTATAACTTAATCAAGGCAAGTCGTGAATTAATGAACTTTGTGAATGAACTATCTACCTGGTATCTGAGAAGAAGCAGAGATCGTTTGCGTAATTCTTCAAGTCCATCTTTAAGTATTTTTGGATTTGTATTAATCAAATTATCACAATTATTTGCACCTATAACTCCATTCTTTAGTGAAACTATGTGGCATAATTTAGTCGATGATAAATCAAGCGTGCATCATAGTGACTGGCCGATCACTGATAAAAATTTAATATATAAAGAACTTGAAGAAAAAATGGTTAATATTAGAAGAGTTGTTGAAATAACTCTTTCTTTAAGAAGTAAAGCCAAAATCAAAATTCGTCAACCATTATCAAAACTCACATGTTTTGTAACTGGAAACACTCCTAAAGAAAATTTGCTTGAAGTTCTCGCTGATGAAGTAAATGTTAAAAAGGTAGAGTGGAAAAGGACAACTGAAACTTTACGAGTAGTTTTAGATACGGATCTAAACGACGAGCTAAAATCAGAAGGCGAAGCAAGAGAACTAATGAGAAATATTCAAAAGCTGAGAAAAAAGGCTGGTCTGCAAGTTAGAGACTTTGTAACAGTAGAAGCTCCTGAATGGCCAAAAGATTGGAAAACAGAAATTGAAAAAAAGACTGGATCCAAACTAATTGAAGGAACTGAGTTAAAAATAGTGAGACTGTAAAAAAAATTGTGTAAACAGTTCAAAGACAGCTAATTCTGTATACTCAAACTTATGAAATATTGGTTGATACCATCTGTAATCTTAATTCTCTGCTTGCTTAGCATTCTGACTCTATCGAGTATTGCTCCGACGCTAGCTCCCAAGCAATTAATTTTCTTTATGATCGGTTTTGGAATCTTTTTTCTAGTTTCAAAAATTCAATTCAGAAGACTTTTAAAACTAAGTTTAATTTTTTATCTTGCAAATATTGTCCTACTTGTAGTTGTTCTACTTTTAGCTCCAATCACAAGAGGAACATCACGTTGGATTGATATTAGTGGTCTTTTTGCAGTTCAACCATCTCAACTAGCAATTCCAGCAACAAGCCTTTTTTTAATTGATTATTTTAAAAATAAATCACTTACCAATATAAAAAACTTGTTACTATTTTTGATTCTAACCGCGATTCCTGGACTACTAATATTCATTGAACCAGATCTGGGAACAACAGTCGTCTATTTAACCTCAATTGCAGTAATAATTTTTCTTTCAAAAACTAATATTCGGCATATTGCTCCACTGATATTCTTAGGAATTACCGGCATTATTTTCTCTTGGAACTTTGTATTGCAACCATATCAAAAATCGAGAATTACATCTTTCATTTCTCCGTATGAAGATCAAGATGCTAGTTATAATGCCCAACAATCATTAATTGCTGCTGGCTCAGGAAAACTTACTGGCAAAGGATTAGGGCAAGGTATTCAGTCACATCTAAGATTCTTACCAGAAAGACAGACAGATTTTGTATTTGCCTCTTTTGCAGAAGAATTTGGCTTTATAGGATCTACTTTGCTAATTTTTTTATATTTTGTGTTAATTGGCGCCATGATATCAACTGCAGATCAATCTCACAAAAATACCGAAAAATATTTTTGCTATGTAGCCTCAATCATGACCACTTTTCAAATAGGAGTTAACATTGGAATGAATACTGGCATATTACCAATCACAGGTATAACATTACCATTTATTTCATATGGTGGAAGCTCAATTTTATCTCTGATTTGCATGTTTGGAATTATTCAGTCAATTCGCATCAACCAGAAGCAAAAAGTAACCTTACATTTGTTATAGCCCAAATCTGGTGTTTCGTGATATAATCACTGTTCAGTTTATTTAGCAAAATAGGAAAATATGTCATACGCAATAATTCAATTAGTCGGCAAACAATTTAGAGTAGAAGAAGGTAAAACTTTCATTACTGACAGAATTACAGATAAAGAAATTGGAGACTTATTAAAAGTCACTGATGTACTTTTGGTTGCAGACGAAAAATCAAGCACAATTGGTACACCAATAGTTAAAGGAGCAGAAGTTACCTTGAAGCTGATTGAAAACGGAAGAGGTAAAAAAATTAGAGTCGTCAAATACAAATCAAAATCAAGATATAGAAAAATAACTGGTCACAAACAACATCAAAGCACACTTGAGGTTGTAAAGATAAAAGCATAGCACCTGTGAATTTATCTATGCAAAAATACTACGTTCAACTTGGAAATACTCCAGAATTATCAATTCAAGAACTTAATTCTATCTTAGGACAAAAAAAAGTTGTTAGAGTTGCTTCTCATATATGTTTAGTAAAATTGAATGATGATGAATCTGCAATTAACTTGATTGATACGCTTGGAGGATCTGTAAAAATTATCAAAGAGATTGCAAAACTAAAGAACTCTTCACCAGAGAAAATTGTTGAGTTGGTATCTAATTATTTACTTCAAAAAGAAGATAAAAAAATTCATTTTGGCTTTTCAGAATATGGTAGAGATCATTTGCCAAAAATTGATTACTTCCAAATTAAATCCAAAATTGAAAGAGGTGGCAAATCTGCAAGGTTTGTGGAAGGCTCAAGATTGGGATTATCAGCGGCACTTTTAATTCACAAAAAAAGAATCGTTGAAATTTATATTGTCCAAACAGCCGATGGTGTATTTATGGGCGAAACATTAGCTAGCCAAAATATTGATCTCTGGACACTTAAAGATCGGGGCAAGCCATATTTTGACAAGAAAAAAGGTATGTTGCCACCAAAAGTTGCTAAAATGATGTTGAATCTTGCTCTAGGTGATAATCCGCCCATTGAAGGCAGGAAAAACATTCTCCTAGATCCATTTGTTGGAACTGGCACAGTTTTAATAGAGGCATTACTTGGAAAAATTGATGTTATTGGATCTGATATTGATCCTCTTTCGGTTCAAGGTACTAAAGAAAATCTTGAATGGCTCAAAACTAAGTTCAAAATAACTAATGACAGTAAAATCATGATGTTTGATGCAACTAAGATTCCAATTCAAAATAGTGAAATTCAATATATTGTTACCGAACCTTTTTTGGGAAAACCAAGGCCTAATCCTAGCAAATTAACTCTCATCTTCAAAGGATTACTAAAAATGTATCTAGGCGCTTTCAAACACTGGACTAATTTCTTGGCAGACGGAGCATCTGTTGTAATTGTATTTCCATTAGTAAGTTTTAAAAATAAGAATGGTAAAGTGATCGAGTATAATCTAGATAAGTTGATTGACAAATTAACTTCTCTCGGATACACTACTTTATCTAAACCTGTTTTATATCATCGCCCAAACGCAGTGGTTCAGAGACAGATTTATAGATTTAGATTCAATAAATAGGGAAATTTACAATGTCACACGTCAAAGCAGGTGGAAAAGTCGCACAGCAAGCACAAGGCAAACGCCACGGTAAAAGACTCGGCGTTAAGAAATTTGGTGGCGAAAAAGTTATCATCGGAAATATCATCATAAGACAAAGGGGTGCAAAATATAAAGCTGGAAAAGGTGTTGGTATGGGTAAAGATCACACAATTTTCGCACTTATTGATGGCGCCGTTAAGTTCTCAAAGAGATTTGGAAAAACTGTTACTAATGTTGTAAATTCTTAATATATACATCTAGAATTTACATACTCATGTTTCACACAATTTCTGGTATACTTTTTGTATGAAAACTCAAGAAGTTAAATTACTCGAAATAGAAATCCTCCAAACAAATCCTTTTCAACCTAGGGATAAAATTCAGAAAGAGGATCTTGAAGATTTAGTTAAATCAATTAAAATTCATGGAATTATTGAACCATTAGTGGTTGCTCACACGCCTGCTGGATACCAAATCATTGCTGGAGAAAGACGCTGGAGAGCAGCTAAAATTGCTGGATTTAAACAAGTGCCAGTGCTTATTAAAAAAACCACTCCCAAAGGTATGCTCGAAATGGCAATTGTCGAAAACTTACAACGAGTTAACCTAACCGCCATTGAAAGAGCCCAATCTTTTCAACGTTTGAATCGAAACTTCAACTTGAACGTTGGCGAAATTGCTAAAAGAGTTGGAAAATCATCCTCATTTGTTAGTAACTCTCTAAAATTATTAAATCTTCCAGACGCAATTAAAGACGGAATGCTTGGTAAACAGATCACCGAAGGCCATGCACGCGCTATTTCAGGTATTCGAGACATGAATACTATGTTGCAAGTTTACAAACAAGTTCTCAGGGAAAACGCATCGGTAAGAAGGGCAGAAGAACTAACAAGATTAGCAAAAAGTAAAACTGGTCAAACTAGAGTTTTCAAACCACATGCAGTAGTGTACCAGATCGATGATAAAAAAATTGAGGTGTTTGAAAGAAAAATTAAAAAGTATTTAGGTGTAAAAGCAAAACTTAAACTTCACAGAACTACAAAACAAACTAAAGTAAGTTTCATTATCAGGGGAGATCTTGAAGACACTCAAAAATGTTTAGAAAAAATTATCGACATGCTTGACAGAGCTATTAAAGGTAAAAAAATGGAAAGGAAAATTAGTAAATAACTCTTTTGATCTTTCCTACTTGAGTCATTGGCCAATATCTAAAAAAGGCTTTGCCCACGATCTCTGATTTGTCCACTGGACCCCAAACCCTAGAATCACTTGAATGTGAACGGTTATCACCTAAAGCAAAATATTCGTTTGGTCCAATTGTTACAGTTCTTCCAGAAATAAATTTTCCCTCAATAGTTTCATAATCACTTGGAAGATATAACTCATCTAGCTTTTTTCCGTTTATATAAACTGATTTATCATGAACAGCAACTGTTTCTCCTGGCACAGCAATTATTCGCTTAATAAAATCACAGCCAGTTCCTGTTGGACAACCAGCTTCTGGTGGTGCGTGAAAGACTATAACATCGCCTCTTTGTGGATCTCCAGTTCTATAACTAATTTTATCAGTAAGTACATAATCACCAGATTTAAATGTAGGATCCATTGAGGAACCATTAACCTGATGAGGCTGCATGAAAAATAAATAGACTATCAAGAAAAAAGACAAGCCTATTACTGCTGTCTCAATCAGATCTAAGAAAAAACCACTAACAGACTTAACTATTCTATTCATATAGTTGGATTATGAGGAATAATGACTTTAGTTTCAAGGACTAAACTCTCTCTTATTTATAGTAGAATAAATGCATGGGCTATACAAAAAATACGGTATCTGGATTTAGTTGGCAAACCTTTCTTAAAGTCATTACCACAATTATAACTCTTGGCAAAATTATGGTTATTGCCAGAATCTTAAGCCCACAAGACTTTGGGCTTTTTTCCCTAATTGCTATCGCACTGGGGTTAGCAGAATCTACCACTCAAACTGGAGTAAACATCACTATTTTACAATCGAAAAGATCGATTGGATATTTTATTGATACTGCTTGGGTAATTGCGATCACCAGAGGTCTGATCATCGGAATTATCATGGTTTTAATGGGATTTGGAATGAGTAACTACTACGATGAGCCTAGACTTAGAATTTTAATTTCTATCGCTGCCCTGATACCTATTGTGAAAGGTTTTATCAATCCAAGTATTATCTCTCTACATAGAAATTTAGAATTTATGAAAGACAGTATTTATAGATTATCTCTATTGGCCACAGAAGCACTTTTTGCCATTTTATTTGCCATAATCTTCAAAGATGTAATTGCCTTAATATTTTCTATGTTAGCAGCAGGACTATTTGAGGTTTTAATATCCTTCTTATTATTTAAAGATAAACCAAGATTTGAGTTTGTTCCAAGTAGAGCCAGGGTAATTTTTTCAAATACCAAGGGCTTAAGTATCTCAGCAGCACTTTCATATTTAAATGAAAATATTGACGATTTTTTACTTGGAAAAATTATCGGTACTCACAGCTTGGGTCTTTATCACAATGCATACAGCCTAGGTCACAAGGTAAACTACGAATTTGCAAAATCAATTAATCACAGCACTTTGCCAATTTTTTCAAAAATTGCAGATGATGGAAAAAGATTACAAAAAGCATTTCTCAGATCTATTATAGCAACAATTCTGATTGTAACTATCGTATCACTACCATTTTTTATGGCTCCAAAATTCATAGTCAATCTAATTTTAGGAGAAAAATGGCTTGGAATTGTTCCTAATTTATATTTGTTTGTTACTGCTGGAATTCTTCAAAGTATAACAATTATTTTCTATACAGTTTTTTATGCAAAAAAAAGATATACAGCTATAAATACTCACCTTGCCTTAACGGTCTTAATTCTAGTCGTCTTAATACAAATTTTAAGTAAACACAACGGAATTACTGGAGCAGGACAAGCTCTAGTCATTAGTAGAGCAATAACTCTACCATTACTTATTTTTGAAACAATTAAAGTATTGAGAAAAAGTAGTCAATGAAAAAAACACTTCCGCTAACAATTGTAATTATTACCCATAGAAACGATATTAGATTTATTTCTTCGTTAAGATCGTCACAAATTGCCGAAAATGTCATTATTATTGATAATAATAGTGATAATAATTGGGAAAAATTAAAAAAAGATTTTGATTTTCAGTTAATTTCACGCGAAAACAGGATTTTAGATTTTGCTCAAGTAAGAAATGAAGCACTAAAACTCGTCAAAACAGATTGGGTTCTTTTTCTTGATAGTGATGAAAACCTAGGAGCATCATCAAAAATAATTCTGTTGAATCGAGATAAAATTGAAAACATTCTTCAAAAAGATTTATTTGATGGCATCTCAATTATTAGAAGAGACGTTTTTCTAGGAAAAGAACTTAAATTTGGTGAAGCTGGAAATACTATTATTGTAAGAATGTTTAAAGTAAAAAATGGAAAATTCAAAAGAAATGTACATGAAGTAGCTCAAATTTCTGGCAGACTAGGAGCATCAAAAATTATTGTTTCACACTTTCCACATTTTGATATATCTGAGTTTATTAGAACAATTACAAATTATTCTCAAATGGCATCTCTAAATGAAGTTGTCAGTGATGAAACTAGAGTCATCAATATATTTAAAATGATTTTCTTTCCACCATTAAAGTTTATCCAAAATTATTGCTTTAAACTAGGATTTCTAGACGGATACAGAGGTTTGGTTTATGCGATTATTATGAGTTTTCATTCACTTTTTGTACGAGTTTTTTATTTTGAAAATAATATTAAAAAAATAAACAAAGAAATAAACAATAAGCCTTATGCCTAGAAAAATTCTACTTTGGATTTTTGTTGGACTGCTATCTTTAGGTCAATTTCAAAGAATTGAACTTGGAGGAAACTTTGGTGGCATTAATATTTATTTTCACGATATTTTTATTTTTTTATGGCTTATTAACTTTGCATTTATAAAAAAAATAAATTTAATACACAGCAAGAATTTTTTACAAAAAACTATAAAAAAATATAAGATCGAAGCTATTTTCACGGGAATAGCTATTATGGGAATAACTCTAAACGTATTACTTAATAAAGACGTAATCTCTTTGCTATATACACTTAGACTAATTTCATACATTTTATTTAGTCTTACACTTAAATATTTAGTGAGTAATAAATTACTAGATAAATCTGAATTAAGATTTAAGTTTTTTGGCACTGGTTTAATTATTCTTTTAATCGGATTTTTACAACTTGCTACCATTAAAGATACTAGATTTTTAGCTGTCTTAGGCTGGGACGATCATTTAAATAGATTAATAAGTACAATTTTTGATCCTGGATTTACAGGCATTATTTTGGTAATTTCCTTACTATATTTTTATTCACTAAAAACAATTGGTAAAAACTTTAAAATTTTAGGAAATAATATTGTCAGTATTCTAATAACTTTAAGTTTTTTCTTGGGAATTGCTTTAACTTTTTCAAGAGCAACATACTTGGCCCTAGTTGTTGCACTATTAACTCTGGGCATTATAAAGAAAAAAACATTTACTACTTCATTTCTTAAGATTATAATTTTCATCGCTATTGTTTTTCTAATACCAAAACCCGGTGGCGAAGGCGTAGATTTAGCTAGAACTTCAACAATCACTGCTCGAACATCTGTACTGCAATATGAAATTTCCATAATAGCACCTAAAACATTATTTATCGGAAATGGTTTATTCTCAGAACAAAATAGTTTAGAAAAAAATAAGTTCATCCCAAGTCATTCGAGGATGCCAGATAATTTTCTAATTAATCTTTTGCTTTCGACTGGACTAACCGGAACAGGAATTGCAATCTATATATTAATCAAATGGGTGGTCAAAATCTCTAAACTTGATCCTGAGCTAAGTGTAGCAATACTTGCAACTTTAATTCATGCTCAATTCAACAATTCAGCATTTCAGCCATTTGTTTTACTGATGGTATTAGGTGGAATTACTAGTATAAAAACTAAAAATCTAAAGCTTAAAGTTAAAAACTAGATTAATTTTTGTTGCATTTTTGGCTTTATCTTCAACGTGCACTTCAATTTTATTTTCTCCCTCAGCCAACAAAATGCTGTGCTCAAACTCGCCCTCATCGTTTGGAAATACAACTCGATTATTAATATAAACCTTTACACCAACATCTGTTTTCCCTTTAAGAGTAATTGATTGATTAATTCTGGACTCAAAAGAAGAACCGTCAGCTGGTTCTAAAATTTCCAAGTTTGGAGCTTCTGTATCAAGTATTGTAATATAATCTCTAGTTGTGGTTGACTCATTCTCGGCCTTATCAACGCTGTAAGCAGCAATAGTATTTTCACCTTCATCCAAAAGTAAACCAATTTCGAACGATCCATCTTCATTAATTGTTATGGAATCATTTTTTCGTCCATTTAAAACTAAAATCAACTCACTTTCTGGCTCACCAAAGCCAGTAACCTTTATATTAGCACTGCTTGTTGCAGCTGGTGGTGCTGAAAAAATTGGAACTTGAGGAGCAATTTCGTCTGATTGTTGAAAAGGGGTAGAGGAATCAAAAAAATCTCCAGTCAGCTTGAAAAATCCAGGAATAATAATAAAAATAAAGACGAGCAGAACCACTATAGCGACCGCCACAATTGTTATAGTTTGACGAATTACTTTCTTTTTTTCACTATTCATTCTACGAGAATAAACTCTTGAAGAAGTATTCTTGTAAGTCGAAGTACTTGAAATCTTTGATCTAGAACTAATCTTGCGTCTAATTTTTGCCATAATTGAAGTATACATCTAATACTTGGAGTAAGGCAAATTGAGCCGAAGGTGGGAGTCGAACCCACGACCTATGGTTTACGATACCAACGCTCTACCAGCTGAGCTACTTCGGCGAATAAAATCCACACTATAACCTTGATTTTATCACTGGAAGTCTGAGTTCTGTTAACGGAAATATTAGGTTGGGATCGCTACCTATAAGTTGTTTGTTTAGTTCATAAATTTCATGCCAGATCATTGGATCTGAATAATATTCCAATGCAATCTTCCATAACGAATCACCGGGCTGAACAAAATAAGCAGTAACTTCACTTTCTTGGTTGCCATTTGTTGTAAAATTTGAATTGATTCTTTGATATTTATCTGCAGTATCAAAAGGATTAAAGCCAATTTGAGTACTCGCTACTTGATCGGTAATTTTTCCTGCCGAACTTTGTTTAAACAAAGTTGATAAAAGTAGATTAAGAGCAACTATCATCACAATCACGAAACCAAGTACAAAAATTATTAAAGTGGATTTTTCCTTTATAAATTTGATAAGATTTTTAAGATCCATTTCTGACATATACTAGCAATATAACAGAATAAGTACAACTATAACAATCTATAAAAATATTCTTTCAATTAGCCAGTATTTGGCAGCTATAATCTTAGTTTTCGCAATATTTAAGATTTTTTTCTAGTTGGTGCTATAGTATCAATACTATTGAGAATATCGAGACCTTGGTCTTGTAAATCAACCTCCGTTGTATAAAGTCTCAAAGTTCTAACTACAGCAGCTAGATCTGTTGGTACTGCTCCAATTCCAACATTAATCAATATTGCTCGAACCGTATCCCAATGAAATCTATATTTCTCAGCAAGATCTTCGGCTAAAATTTTAGTACCATCCGATTCATAAAATGTTCCTTCTTCTGTCATATCGTTCCTTTCTCGCTAATAATACTTATTAGTATAACAGAAAGGATCCAATTATTACAAACTATAACAATAGTAAGAGTAAATATTTAAATATTATCCATTGGTTTATAAAACATAGCAAGCCATGTATACTCATAAATATGAAAAACATGCTTACAAATGGGCTACTAGAAGGCTACACAAAAGGAAATGCAGAAAATATAACACGAGGCAATTTTGAAGGAAAAAGAAGTATTGTTGTTACAAATGCTGGAACTTATCATGATGAGTGGTTTGTCACCTCATATAGTGGTGGCGGACAAGAGCTTGTTAATACTCCAAGTGGCTCATATACAAGACTTTATGGTGGAGGCACTCCAAAACTAGAAGAACTTTCTAAACTTAATATCACAGCTCAAGATGTGAACTCTTATCTAAAAAAGATGATTCTCAAACTCAAAAACACCACAAGACTAACTACCGATAACATTCCTAAACCTGATGAAAAATGGCAATATAGCTATAAAGTTACTGGCAAACACGAATTCACTGATGTAGTAACAGCAACAGAAATCATTACATACGGTGGCGTCGAAGTTCATGTTCACGCGTTTATTCTATGTCCTATTTTATAAATAAAGCCTGCTTATGCAAAACACCATCCAACAAATAAAAAACAACTTAG
Organism: Patescibacteria group bacterium; assembly: GCA_018816485.1. Taxonomy (GTDB): domain Bacteria; phylum Patescibacteriota; class Microgenomatia; order UBA1400; family PJMF01; genus VFLK01. The sequence continues at coordinate 22,668 of JAHIVL010000062.1, forward strand.
AAAACGATATTAAGTTCTCCAAACACTGCGATTCTTGGTTTTATAAAGAGCATGTTTTAGTTGTAGAAAGATTAGCCTTAGAACTATGCGACTTCTATCCAAAGGCCAATAGAGATGCTGTTATTTTAAGCGTTTGGTTTCATGATATTGGAAGAGCTCATGGATACGATAAAGGTCATGATGTATATGGAGCTGATTATGCAAGAAAAACATTAACAGAAAACAGATTTGATAAAGACTTTGTGGATTTGATAGTTGAAGCATGTAAAACACATTCCTGTAAAGAAAATGGTAAATCAAACAGCTTAGAAGGCAAGATCTTGGCTACAGCTGATGCTCTGAGCCACTATCATAATGGATTTTATTTAAGGGTTTTGTATTCTTGGAGCAAAGGGAATAAGGGCGATTATCAAAAGCTGAAAACAGAGTTATTCAAAAAAATGAAAAGAGATTTGAATGAAAAAATATTTTTTGATGAGGTTAGAGAAAAAATTAAACCAATGTATGAAGCGTGGCAAAAAGTTGTTGAGGAAGTAGTTTGTAAATAGCTATATAAATAAAATAACAATAAATGATACACACTTCTAAAAAAAGCAAACTTACCAAGAATAGAGATAGTAGTTAATTGCGTATGCTAATCCCAGACCTAATATGGAAATTACTACCAGGATATAACCAATTTTTGGCTTTTTGAACAAGGCAAGTGCGACGATCAAATAATATACTATTCCAGCAATATTTAATGACTCTAATGGGTTAATTAACTTTGATAAACCAAAGATAAAAACAACAATTCCTAAAATATAATTAAACTTCATATGCTCTTTCATTTTACATTATAAATATAACTATAATTAATATTAGCAGCAATTTCAAAAACGAATTCTGGCTTCGAATTTTCACCATTCACGAGTTATGATCAAACTTGTGGAAGTATGGGTATTTTTCTTTCACACCTACTAGTATTTACACCCATCTACATGACTGGTATCCTTAAAACATGAAGCCAAACAAGTCCAAAAATAGCATAAAGTTATTAAATCCAACCAAAATAACAATTTCTAACTCAAAAGAACATTCAAACAAAAAAGGTTTTGTTAAATTTAGACGTAATCTTCTATCTGGGGTTTTAATTCTCTCGATATTTTATTTAATATTTAATGTTAATTACTATTCCTTCAGAAGCTGTAGTAAACGTGCTCTTCAAGATTTGTCAGAATACTCGGATGCAGGTTATCCAGATAGCCAATTTGTATCGTCATTCTATGACCCGCCAATTAACGAAGGTGTGAATAAATATGCAGTAGAATGCAAAGATAAAACCTACTTTAAGATGTTCTACGATCTACAAAATATATTAACTTTTGGAAATCTAGGAGACTTTGAACATGGATTTAGTGGAACTTTTGGAGAAAGAGGCTACTATGTATTTAATACTAACTATGACTACGAAGTACCGAGAAACTTTGCAGAATGTGCACAATTTTATCATGTAAGTAAAAGAGACGAAAAAAACACTTGTTCTGTTAAATTTATTAAAGACATTGTATTGAAAAATAAATCTCGATATGACGAGGATTTCTACAATTTTGTTCAAAGCATTGATGCAGATGAGCTAAAACCTGGAGTAGTAGTTGGACTAATTTCAGATGAAGTTGTTTACGAAAACTATGCTATTAAAGCATGGGCTATTGAGAAAGATCACCATTATAATAATTTCGATATTGAAATGTTTTTTACAACATCAACAAAATAATTAGACATTTCTACTCAATATCCTTTAGTGTGCCATTTGCGAGCCCGATCGGACTCGAACCGACGATCTTCTCCGTGACAGGGAGACATGTTAACCACTACACCACGGGCCCATTTATCTTAAATTTTTAATTTTGTTGAAGCTCGATTATACTTCAAAGTACTTACTTTACCAAGACTTAACTCTATAGTAAGATACTATTATACAAAAAAAAGGAGAAAATATGTCACTTATACCAACACTCTTAATAGCAGGGGTTGTAATCGCAGCTTATGTAATCTCGATTTATAACTCTTTGCAAATCCTAAAGACACAAATTAAAGCCAGTATCCAAGAAATTGGCAACCAACTTAAACGTCAGGCTTCTTTAATTCCCAATCTTCAAGCATCTGTTAAAGGCTTGATGAAACAAGAAAAAGCCATTTTCAAAATGCTGACTGATGCCAGAAAAAATATCGTAACTGCACAAGAATCTGGAAAAGTTGCGGATATCGAAAAGGCTATCCAAAGTGTTCAATCTCTGGTTCCACAAATTGCAATCGCTATTGAAGATAATCCAGAACTTAAAAGTAATGAAGCAGTATCTAAACTAATGAACGAACTAACAGACACCGCTGATAAGCTAATGTATTCAAGAAGATCAGTCATTGATCTTTCACAAGCATACAATCAAAAATTAGTAGTCTTCCCATCTTCAATAGTTGCCAGTATCTTTGGCTTCAAGAAAGAAAAAGGCCTTGCAACAGCCATGACAGGAAGTCATGTTGAAGTTAGCGCAAAGGAAATGGAAGACGTAAAAGTCGACCTCTAAAAAAACTCAAATGACACACTATCAATTGATAGAAAGTAACAAAAGAAAATCTTTTTTTGTTATCTTCTTCTTCATCTTATTTATTCTTTTAGCAGCTTATCTAATGGCGTATGGCTTGGGTTATGGTATGGACCTGATTGGAATTGCGCTAATTTTCTCTGGAGTGATGTCGTTTGCCTCATATTGGTACTCTGACAAAATAATCTTAAGAATTTCTGGAGCTCATGAAGCGAGTAGAAAAAAATATTTTGACTTTTATACTATAGCTGAAAACTTGGCTTATTCCAAAAAAATGCCTAAACCAAAGCTTTACGTGATGGAAGATACTGCTATGAATGCTTTTGCCACTGGCAGAGATCCGGAACACGCGATTATTTGTGCCACCACCGGGCTTCTTGCACAACTAAATAGATCTGAACTAGAAGGTGTGATCGCCCATGAACTTTCCCATATTAGCAACTACGATATTAGACTAATGTCTATAGTTACCATTTTAGTTGGCTTTATTGCCTTACTTTCAGATTGGATGCTTAGAATAACATTCTGGGGCAAAAAACGAAGCAGTAATAGAGAAGGTGGTCAACTCCAGATAGTTATTTTTGCTATTGGTCTAATTTTAGCGATACTTTCACCCTTAGTTGCAAAACTCATTCAGCTAGCAATTTCCAGAAAAAGAGAGTTTTTGGCTGATGCCTCAGCTGTGGGTTTCACAAAAAATCCTCAGGGTTTAATTAATGCTCTCCAAAAAATTTCTCAAGATAAAGAACCACTTGAGGCTGCAAATAAAGCAACTGCTCATCTTTATATTAGCAATCCACTTAAAAATTTGCCAAAAGGTTTATTCACAAACATGTTCGCCACACATCCACCAATGGAAGAGAGATTGAATGCACTAAGAGTAGTGGTCGGATCAAAATAATCAGGTACAATAATAAAGTCATGTCAAATAAGATTACAACAGCTCAGATAAAGCACATTGCAGAGCTAGCTTTTATCCCAATCACAGAAAATGAAGAAAATAGTTTGCGAGGCGCATTTGAAGAAACCTTAGATGTTATTTCAGAATTACAATCCATGGATGTATCTGGAGTTGAACCAACCAATCAGGTTACTGGTTTTGAGAATGTTCTTCGTGAAGATATTGTCAACGAAGAAAATATGTTTTCTCAAGCCGAGGCTCTGAAAAATGCTAAGCATACGTATGACGGTTATTTTGTTGTACCACGAATTATTAATGAAAAATAACATGAACCACAAGTTCACTTTAAAACAAGCACTAGATGAATTAAAAAATAACGAGCTCAGTCTTGATGATCTTTATGCAGATATCAACAAAAGTATCGCTGACCAAAATAAAAAATTAAATGTCTATTTAACATTAGATGATAAAGCTTTAGACAAAGCTAAAAAAGAAAAAAATTCTCCTCTCATGGGGGTTCCCATTGCTCTAAAAGATAACTACTGCACAAAAAATCTTCGTACTACCGCCTCATCTACCATACTCGATAATTTCGTGCCTGCCTTTGAATCAACGGTAAGTAAAAACTTAAAAAAAGCCGGCGGTGTTGTGATTGGTAAAACAAATATGGATGCTTGGGCTCATGGATCGTCAACTGAAACTTCTCAATATGGTCGAACCTTAAATCCACGCAATACCGATTATTTGCCAGGAGGATCATCTGGAGGAAGTACCGCTGCAGTAGCTGCAAACATGTGCATTGCAGCCCTTGGAACAGAGACTGCGGGATCAATTAGACAACCAGCAGCTTGGTGTGGAGTGGTGGGATTGAAACCTACCTACGGTCGTTGCAGTAGATATGGAATTGTTGCAATGTGCTCGTCAACCGACTCCCCTGGACCAATAACAAAAACAGTGGAAGACTCTGCAATCCTATTAAACTATCTTGCTGGACATGATCCCCTAGAGGGCACTACTGCTAATTTAGAAGTTCCGGATTTTACTAAAGCTATCGATAAAGATATTAAAGGATTAAAAATTGGTTATCTATATAAAGATCTAAAAGGTTTGGAAGAAATCACAAAAATCTTTGCTGAAGAAATGAAAGTTTTTGAAAAACTTGGAGCAACTGTAGAAGTTGTTGATGCTATGAATCCAAAACATGGCATCAGTATCTACACTATCGTCCAAAGGGGAGAAGTCAGTAGTAATTTAGGCAGATATGACGGAATTAGGTATGGAAAAGATAGATCATTTTTTGGTGATGAAGCCAAAAGAAGAATCATGCTTGGTACCTACACCTTATCTAAAGGTTATGCAGATCAATATTACAATACAGCTCAAAAAGTTAGAACTTTATACATTAGAGATTATGAACGTTTATTCAAAATTTATGATGTACTAGTAGCTCCAACTTCGCCTGGTTTTGCCAAAAAAATTGGCGCAACTGAAGGGCAAGCAATGTTTGGAGAATTAGAAGATTTACTACTGGAAGCCAGTTCACTCAGTGGCTTGCCTGGAATTTCAATTCCTTGCTACAAAGATAACGAAACAAATTTATATTTAGGCATGAACATAATAGCTCCTATGTATCGAGAAGATTTAGTTATTCAAGTTGCAGATGCATTTGAAAAAGCAACCAACTGGAATTCTTGGAGAAACTAATATGAATACTGACAACAAAAACAAAAATAAATACTCATTGGTTTGTGGCCTAGAAATTCACGCTGAACTCAAAACTAAATCAAAAATGTTTTGTGGTTGTAAAAATGATCCTTTTGGCGCTGAAAAACCAAATATCTATACATGCCCAACTTGTTTAGGCATGCCAGGTGGGTCACCAGTTGCCAATAAAAAAGCAATTGAATGGACTATTAAAGTTGGCTTAGCACTTGGCTGTAAAATTAATTTATTCTCAAAATTTGACCGAAAGAACTATTTTTATCCCGATCTGCCAAAAGCATATCAGATTAGTCAATATGATCTACCTTTCTGTTACGATGGAGTTTTGGAAACCTCTTTTGGCCCGGTAGGAATCACCAGAATACATTTGGAAGAAGATACGGGAAAGCTTTTACACAAAAAAGTAAATGGCGAACAAGTAAGTTTAATAGATTTTAATAGATCTAGCGTGCCTTTGATGGAAATTGTCACCGAACCAGACATACATAGCCCAAAACAAGCCAAAGAATATGCTAAAGAAATTCGAAAGATTCTTCGATATCTTGAAGTAGCTGACTGCGATATGGATCAGGGCGGTATGCGTCTTGAAGCAAATATCTCTCTGGCTCCAACAGATAAAAACAATCCAAAATCAAAATCAAGCGAACTTCCAAAGTACAAGGTTGAAGTTAAAAATATTAACTCATTTAAATTTATGGAACAAGCCATTAAATACGAAATGAACAGGCAAACTAAAATACTAGATAAAGGCGAAGTTCCAGCTCAAGAAACAAGAGGTTGGAACTCAATAAAATCAATCACTTTCTCGCAAAGAACCAAGGAAGATTCGGAAGACTACAGGTATTTCCCAGACCCAGATCTTCCGCCAATAAGATATTCACGTGAAAGTATAGAAGCTATGAGAGCTGAACTTCCAGAACTTCCAGCTCAAAAAACAGAGCGTTGGAACACAGAATATGGAGTAGAAAAAAGATATTCTAAACAACTCATTTCACATGAAATGTTTACAAATTTACTTGAAGAATCATTTAAAATTTGCAAACTTGAAAATATTGAACCTAATAAATTGGCTAGCGCAATAGTTAACAAAAACATAATTATTTCACATGAAA
>JAHIVL010000063.1 GCA_018816485.1 Patescibacteria group bacterium
TAAAAGCTTTTTTCTGGTCTCAACTAGCAGGAATAATCTTTACTGTCTTATTAATCCCCTTTTTTGGAATTAGCACTCATATTTCTTTTTTATTAGGAATAATAATTGCTCTGTCTTCGATGATTTATGCTGCAGGATATTTGTTTTTCTACAAAGCCTTTGAAGTTGGAAATGTTTCAATTGTTTCTGCAATTAGTAACTTGAACGTAATCATAGCGATGCTGATCGCTGTCATTTTCTCAGGGCAAAGTTTGATTCCATTTCAATTATTCTCAGTTTTCCTAGTTTTATCAGGTGCTTTTTTTGTTTCAGTTAATTTCAGCGACTTTAAAAAAAATGAGTTCAAATTGTTGGCTGGTGTTAAAGAAGTTTTAATAGCATCTGTTTTCTTTGGAATTTTTTGGAATTTAAGTGAATATATTTCTGAAAAAATTGGTTGGTTACCAACATCTCTATATGTAAAATTTGGAGCAATTATCTCTTTGCTAATTTTTTCATCTTTTGCCAAGAAAAAACTTAAAATTGAGAAAGCAAACAAAAAAATACTACTTGTTGTTGTTCTAGTTGGAGTTCTAGAAGCTGCGGCCGTCGTAAGTATGAACTACGGGCTTGAATTTGGTGATTTAGTACTTGTCTCTCCAATAGCGTCTGCTCTATCTATAGTTACTATATTAATGGCGGTAGTCTTTCTCAAAGAGAAAATTTCCAAAATTCAAACATTAGGAATAATTATTACGATAATTGGAATAATCCTAGCCTCTCTATAAAAAATCATATCCAAAAGAAAAAACCTGTTTAACAATATTTTAAAGATATTTGCCATTTAAAATAATGATATGATTTTGTTTAAGATAACTAAACTATGTCTAATTTTGAGAAAATAGCTACTTTTATTTCATTCATTTTTCTATGTGGATTATCAATTCTTTTTGTTCTTTATCTCCGTATCGAAGAAAATAGTAAAAAATTTCCAGACGTTGTCGTAGATACTGAATCCAATAAACCAGAATCAGCTCCATTAGAAGATTCTAACTTATTAATCGAAAATCTTAATGTTCGAGTTGAAGCACTTTCTTCCAGTTACTCAACGTTGTCAAAACGTATAGAAGAACTAGAAGATAAATACAATAATCCAAACAACATCGAAAATTCGTCAACCCCAGTTTTTCAAAAACAAATCATTTATATTGGCTCAGCAAATACAAAAGAAAATGATTGGACAGATTCGGGAGTTGAAGTTAATTTAAATAGTTCTGACTACCCTTCTGACATTGATGCCGTTTTTGAAGTTGGATTGTCTGTCGTTGGTGGTGAAGCTTGGGCAAGACTGGTTAATAAAACCACCGGTTCAATTATGGCTATTACAGAAATTTCACACTCATCTAGTACAACAACATGGAAAAGTTCTCCTGCGTTTAAATTATTCAATGGAAATAATAGCTACGCACTTCAAATAAGATCAACAGGTGGCGAAGTTGCAAATTTTTCCGGTGCAAGAATAGTGTTAGACAAACATTAAATATTTGCTATCAAATCTAATTGGTGCATCGGAACAGCCAGAATATTTTGGAAACCAAATAATTCATGTGTTAATGGTTTATAATCATCAAGTGGATATAAACCACGAGGCATCAAACGAAATAATCGATAACTAGGCAAAAGCTCAATAAAATTTCTCAAAAAACTACCAGACAAAACATTCATTTCGTTAAATTCAAACTGAATTAAATCAATTTTTTTAGCAGCTAATAACTTTTTTGCACCCTGGAGTACTTGAAGCTCATGACCCTCTGTGTCAATTTTCAAAAAATCGATTTTATTTATTTTGTACTTGGTTGCAAATGAATCTAAAGTCATTTTTTTAACTAAAAATGCCTGGGCTTTTTGCCCATGAATATCATTAATAGCATCTTTATTCAGAGAAGAAAGTTGGGAGGTAGGTTGAGTTTTCTTTAACTCAGATTCTTCTGCAAAATCCCATAATTTTGCCTGCCCATTTTGGTTACTCATAGCCAAATTACATTTTTTAATCTGACCAATCCCTTTAAATTTTATTTTCAATTTCTTAAATGTTTGAGGATGAGGCTCAACAGCATAAATTGTGGCGCTAGAAAAAAATTTGTATCCATATGCATCAGTATTAGAACCTACATCAATGATTATTTTTGGATTCCATTTTTTTGAAAGATGTTCTAATAGGTAATCTTCGCCTGTGGCACTGCTTATTTCTGAGTTGAGAACTCCCAATCCGCGCAAAGACAACTTAAACAAGTGTCTATTAAATTTATAAAAAATTGGTCTGCAAAAAATCCAACGGTAAACCAGAAAAAATAAAATATTCATTTTTTCATTCTATCAGATAATAAATTTATGCAACTAATGATGTATAATCACCCCTATGAAAATCGGTCTTTTTGGAGGAAGTTTTGATCCACCACATAATGGTCATTTGATAGTGGCTAATACCATTGTTACAAAAAAATATTGCGATGTTGTTTGGTTTGTTCCATGCGCTCAACATCCATATCAAAAAAATATTTCATCAGCTACTCATCGATTTTCAATGATCAAAACATTCAATAAGTTGTCAATCTGCGCCTATGAACTAAATAAAAATACCACTAGCTACTCAATTGAAACACTTGAGTATCTTCAAAAACTATTCCCAAATGACACATTTATTTGGGTAATTGGATCAGACCAATTGGCTGACTTTAAAAAATGGCATCGTTACGAGGATATTTTAAAAAAATTTCAGATTTTGGTATATCCAAGAACAGACTATCCTTTATACAACGCACTTCCTGGCATGCAAAAACTCAATCATGTTGAAAATATTGACGTTTCCTCAACTCAAATAAAAAAGCTTCTTAAAGAAGGAAAATCTGTTGAATCGTTTACCACCCCTGAAATTATAAAATATATAGAGGAGAATGATCTTTATTAATAGATATTACTGTTTCTGAAGAATTAGTCTTTTATTTGGTTTATATAAACGACCTACTTTACTAACTGGGATAATTGTCTCAATGGTTTCTCCAACTCCTACTACATCCATTGTAGATATTCGTGAATTATGTACATTACCCACTGTGACTAATAGTGTAAAAATGTGCATAGTAATAGTTTAAAAATGTGCACTTTTCCTTGATCCTAGTAATACTACCAATTACACAAGGATCAAAGATGCTAACCATGTATCAACAAATCACTATTAAAACACTACACAAGCAAGGCAAGAAAAAAACACAAATCGCCAAAGAGCTAAACTGTCATCGCAACACAGTCAGTAATATTATCAATCGAGAGTTAGTAAATCAACAGACTCGCAACAAGCTCTCCTACTTTGATAATTTTCATAACCAGGTTAAAGAGTTACCCACGCCTCGATGAAATACTAATTTAGTCTCTCACGACTACTTTTAAAGCTAGCTGGTTATAAACTTTACCTCAACAAACTATACTGTAAATCTACCCCAGAATCAGTGTCACATATCTCTTTAAATAAAAAAGTTTTTCTTAAGAGATTGACTATTCCCATTTCTGCTGAGCTGTTTTCTAAACTCATGTCTCTTAATCCAATATGTCCAACAATATTCTTTTCCAATCTAATTACATAATAAATTGCAGATCTAGGGTCTACAATCAATTTATTCAACCAACATAAAATATCTTCTCTAGAAACCATAAGCCCATAACTTTCTAAATAAAAAACTGCCATTCCAGGAGTCATTTGACCTAGTTCCTGCCAAAAACAAGGATGTTCGAACCTATTTTATAAAAGTTCTCAATCTATCAACCATCCACATTCTAACCAACGAACTTGTTGAAATATCATAGCCAGAAGCTATTTTATTTATTTTAGTTTTGAGACTAGGAGTTAGGCGTATGGTCATAGTAGTTTTATTCTCATCTACTGGTTGATAATTCCCCTCAACAACTTTTAACTCTCCCATAAAATCACCAATATCATGTCTGTCCCAAAACTCAGCTTCGTCTTTTAAACTTTTGAAGTTTTTTGGTATTTTATTATTTGTCATTTTGCTCCTTTCTAGCCTTTTCTTTTCTATAAATTACTCGTTCTTTTTTTGCCATATCTCTGGCCGTTACTACATAACATAAACTTTTAGTTTCTTGTTGTTGTAACACTGTTGTTATTAATCTTTTTCCCGATCTCCCCAACAACATTACTCTGTTTGAATGTCCTTGAATAAAAACTACAAACTGATCTTTTATTGACTGCTCAACTTCTGCAGGCTTAACACCATATCTCTTGATATGACTAATATTCCATTCATCCCAAGTGAGCTTTTTTATTAAAGCTACCTTCATTAAAATGAATATAACACATTGTCTTACATAATACAAGAATGAACATTAGAGTGTTAGCGTTTTCCGAAAATGTCCCCTTTGCGTTAAGTAGAAATGTCCCCTTTTGGAAAAACCGTTCATAATTTAGTTACGTAGCAACTAAAATAAATGGAGGCTTGAAATGGGAGATATTGTGATGAGCAATGAAAAAATAAATCAGGTAGAAATATTTGAGAAACTAACAAGAAGAGAGATAAAACAAGGAAAGGCTGCAAAAGTTCTTGGTTTGTCTGTAAGACAAATCAAGAGAAAGCTTAGAAAATATAAACTTGATGGGGCTAAATCGCTTTATTGGTGGTAAAACAATAATCTAAGTGAAGCCTTCATCTTTTATAAATCCTTGAGTAACTGGGAAACATCATCTGTCACAACCAAGTTTCCATTTTTTTCAGCTTCCACGGATTCGTGAAAATCACTCAAGGATATTCGAACCTATTTTTCCTCAAGTTGGGAGGTAATTTTGGGCTTATAACAAGGAATAAAGCATAAAATATATAACCGACAGACGAAACTATCGTTGCATAGGCTTGATTTGTTTATTTTTTATACGCTAAAATTGTAATAACTTATTGTATTATTGATATATGTCTTCAATATACTGGGCAAGCATTCCATGGTGGCTAGAAGATAGCTCTAAAAAAATTAAAGTTCCATTTTACCTGGTCACTACTACTAACGCCACAGCCACAAGTGCAACCCAATATCCAATAAGCCCTTCCAACACAATTTGAACAAGGAAAAGCTCCAACTAAAACAAAGGTTGTCTACTTCCTCATCGGCTTCATATTTCATCTCCTCTCCTTATTGCCTGTAATACTATGGTTAGTAATCAAAGTAAAGGAAAACAAGAAACCTAGAGTAATTAGCTATTTTGCAGGAATTATATCTTCAATAATTTTTTGGTCAATTTTAAGCCCAATAATTAGCCCTAAGCTACAATCAACCTTAATCGATCAATTTCCAGAAATTGGTTACATCTTTCAAGAGCTAAGTCAAGAATATCCAAATGCTGAATTCGGAGTAAGCATTGATTATTCAAAAACTACATCATTTAATGAAGGCTCAATTTCTTCATCGATTCTAAGAATAGATATAAAAACCGACCAAAACCTAACTGCATCAAATAGAAAAAGTCTCGGTGAAAAAGTCTGCAACTTACTGGAAGAACATGGAGACAGCCACACTAATATTGAGATAAGCCAAATTAAAGTTAAAAAATTCCTCATTTTTAACCTTGACCAATCATCTGTAGAAGGAAGAACTTGCCAAGAATGGTTTGATGAACCACCATTTGAACTCCCGCAAATACCCAACTAAACCTTCAAAACTATGCAAAACACTCAATCAAACATTAAGATGATTGTAAAGTGCTTTAAATTCTCAATTTAGCTTTATCTATAGGCAAATATTAGTGATTTGCAGGGCCAGAGGGAATCTACGATTTGCCAACAATTTATACTTTCTGTTAAATGGCTCACAAGGTGAAGAAGGTGAAGAAGGTGAAGAAGGTGAATTGCGAAGCAAGAGAAGCTAGCCTGGGCTATTGCGAAGCAAGAGAAGCTAGCCTGGGCTATTGCGAAGCAAGAGAAGCTAGCCTGGGCTATTGCGAAGCAATAGAAGCTAGCCTGGGGTACATGCATTTCCCATGTGCCTCCACTTCGTTACGGCACACTGAAATTGTTAACAATGCCATTGATCACTCCAATGCTAAATATATTGATGTCTATATTTCATTTAGCAATCATTCGGTTGATGTGAAAGTATCTGACAATGGAGTTGGTGCATTTAAAAATATTATGAGAAAATTTGGTTATTCCTCAGAACTAGAATCTATTCAACAGTTATTAAAAGGAAAATTAACCACACTTCCTGACTACCATTCTGGACAAGGGATATTTTTTTCAACCAAAGCAGCTAACTTTTTTGAAATTGTAGCATTAAATACAAATGAAACCATTCAATTTATGATTGATCGCACAGAATTTTAAAACTGATTAAACCATATTACAATTTCAGGGACTAGTGAAGGATGTTTGAACCTATTTTTCCTCTAGTTTGGAGGGTGGTTGGCTTTGATTAAAACGTTACTTATATCAAAAAGTAATAAATGTGGTTTGGACATACTGTTCTTATAACTGCTATTCCTCAGAATATACCACAGTTTCAATATTGGAAAATTTAGCATTCCTTTTGAAGAGTTCATGTTTTATTTCCTTGCGGTTTCTACCTCAGTTCTGATTCACGAGATGTTTGGGGATAATATGAGGAATTCTTGAAAGAATAATGTTGAAATATGCTGGCGAGCATATCTCCGAAAATCATACACTTTATGCAATAAAACTATAGTAGAATTCACGAATGAGTTTAAAAAAAGCCTCACAAGCTCTAAAAAAATATTTTGGCTATGACAAATTTTACCCAACCCAAAAGCTAGTAATAAAATCTGTGCTTGCTGGTAATGATACCTTTGTCTTAATGCCTACAGGAGGTGGAAAATCAATTTGCTATCAAATTCCGGCGCTTGTTATGAAAGGCACAACAATAGTTGTCTCTCCCCTGATTGCTCTTATGAAAGACCAAGTAGATGGATTGAATGCAAATGGAATCACTGCAGAGTTTCTAAACAGTAGCCTCGAAGACTCAGAACAACAAGAAATTACAGAAAAACTTTTAAACAATGAAATTAAACTTCTCTATGTTTCTGCAGAACGTCTGCTTTCTCCGCAATTTAGTAATATTTTAAAAAAGATTGAAATCAGTTTATTTGCGATAGATGAGGCTCACTGCATCTCTTCATGGGGCCATGATTTTAGGCCAGACTATTCCAAACTGTCACAGCTGAAAACTAATTTTCCCAAAATTCCAATCATTGCACTCACCGCTACCGCAGATCAGACCACTAAAGCTGATATTATTAGCCAATTAGAATTAAATAATCCCCAACAATTTATTGATTCTTTCGACAGACCAAATATTTCTCTATCTGTCATGCCTGGAAAAAAACGACTAGAAAAAATCAAGGAGTTCCTGAGTGATAAAACTAACCAATCAGGAATAGTCTACTGCCTGACTAGAAAACAAACAGAAAGCTTGGCTACAAAACTACAAAAACTTGGAATCAACGCTTCCAGCTATCATGCAGGATTAAGCAGTATCAATAGATCTCGGACTCAAAAAAGTTTTGTACGCGATAAAACCCAAATAATCTGTGCTACCATCGCTTTTGGCATGGGCATCGACAAGTCCAATGTGCGCTGGGTCATACACTACAACTTGCCAAAAAATATTGAAAGCTATTACCAAGAAATTGGACGTGCTGGAAGGGATTCAGCTCCTGCAGAAGCCTTGCTCTTCTACACCTACAAAGACGTAGAAACGATTAAAAGATTTTTTATTAATCCTAACAACTCCCAATCCAATCAGAACTCTACTCAACTAGAAAAACTCATAAAAATGAAGGAATTTGCTGAAGGAGTTATTTGCAGACGTCAGATATTACTAAGATACTTTAACGAAGCTTACGAAAAAAAATGCAATAACTGTGATATTTGTGCCAATCCTTTTAAAACGCTAAGCGGAACAGTTATTACAAAAAATATTCTAGAAACAATCAAAAAACTTAGAGGAGAACTGGGCGATCAAAAGAGTGATTTAAAATCACAGGCACTGGTAAGTGCCCTTCTTAAAATTAGTGATAAAGTAAGCTTTGCATCTTGGAATTTTTATCTAGCACAATTAAAAAACCAAGGACTAATAAAAGTTAATTTTAATAAAAAACAGGCACTCTCAATTACAAAGAAAGGAAGAGCAATAATCTCTGAAAATAAAAATGTTAGGCTTGTATCCCTTGATGAGTATATAAAAAGACTAGAAAAAGTGAAAAATAAGGGATCGGCAGAAAACAAAAACTACTTTAAAAATCCTTTGTTTGAAAAACTGCGCTTACTTCGCTCAAAAATTGCCCAAGAAAACTCGCTTCCCGCTTACATTATCTTCAATGATAAAACTTTGCTTGAAATGGCCAACGAAAAGCCAAAAAATAAAGAGGAAATGCTAGATATCTCGGGTGTTGGAGAGATCAAATGGGAAAAATATGGAAAAAGTTTTTTGGAAGTAATTTAATTTGTGGGGATTAGTGAGGGATGTTCGAACGTATTTTAATACTCAACCCCAATCTTCCATACGCCCTTTTCTCTAAAGGCTGGAATGGTTTGTCTTTTTGCTTTATTTAAAACAGACTGAGAACTTTCTCCAAATTGAGATGCATAATCAACTACTTTAATTATTTTCATACTTTTTAAATAAACAATTCTTTTATTTAGTGATTCTAATAAAGCCATAGTCAAGATATTATCCATATTTTCAATTTTTTGTGAAACATCATAATCTCTCAAGCTTCTATAATACTCTTGCTTTTCTTTATCTCTGATAATGACGCTAGGAAAACCAAACCTTAATAGTTGATAATTAATTAAAGCTCTTCCAATACGACCATTTCCATCATTGAAAGGGTGAATCATTTCAAAATTTAAATGAAAATGAGCAATTTTATCCAGAAAATAACCTTGAAAATCCTGCTCATACTCAACTATAGTTTCCTCAATCATTCTTTCTAAATGTTCTGGTGCAGGAGCTATATGAGTACCTACTCTTACAAATTCCCCTTTTTTTCTAAATCTTCCAGCTATTGAGTCATCAATATTCCCAATTAACATTTTATGAAGTAATAATATTAACTCCACAGACAAATCAGTTGTTTTTGATTTATCCCAAACATACTCAATTACTCTGGCTAAATTTTTTGCTTCAAATACTTCTCTTAACGAAACATTTCTAGAAACCTCCATTTCCAAAAGTATTTTTTCAGTTTCCCTTAAAGTTAAAGTAGAATTTTCTATAGCGTTTGAATTAAAAACAGTTTCAGGAATTTCTACTTCATCAATTATTTTTAATAATGACTCTTTTCCTTTTTTTAAAAAATCGTATTGTCCTTTGAGTTCTTGAATTTTTTTCTTTTGAAGTTTAGAAGTAGACATGCGTGAATTATAGCAAGTTCACGTTATTTTGTCAATATTACGTGAATAAACTTTAAAAAGTTAAATAATTCACCGTTTTTGCAAGGCCAGAGGGAATCTACAACTCACCACCTTATGCTTTCTATAAGAAAGCTCGCATGCATTAACCTGGCTCACTGTGCTCTTGCTTGTTCGCCATGTAGTAGAACTACACTTCGTGTTGGTTAAATTCACCTATCGACCCCATAAAAGAAATCCCTTTCAGGATTTATTTTATTTTGCAGGGACTAGTGAAGGATGTTCGAACATACCAATTCCATTAAAAAATAATTTATTATTAACTAGCACTACCACATTTAGTATTAAATAAATCTCTTATTGCTTTTGTATTGGCAATATAAATATATTTTCTTCCATCTAAAATTTGTGCTATTAACTCATCTTCGGATAACTTCATTAAATCTGCCCTAGCAGTCTGATATGCAACTTGATATTTTGCTTGATGCCTTTTAATATCAATTACATCTTTACTATTCTTATTTAAAAAAGTAAGAAGTGATAATTGTCTTTCATTATATTGTTTTAATTTTGACTTAATTAAAAGTATTTTTTTATCCTCCACAAGTTTCTTTTCATAATGAGAAATGAAATCATCCATAGCTTTTTTGACTACTTTAAGTTGATAAAAAATAAAATATGTCAAATCATTATCGTCATATTCTGTCTTCAAAAAAGAGTCATCATATTGAACTCTTGAGAGCTTAATTGCCCTGGATACTGATAGATATTGAAATAACCAATAGTTTTTCCTTAATAAATACCAATAGAATAATGCTCTTGCTGTTCTTCCATTTCCATCTACAAAAGGATGTAAATATGAAAACCAAAAATGTATTATTGAAGCTTTTATAACTGGATGAATAAATCCTTCATCATCTTCGTCTTTGTTTGCAAATTTTATAAGTCTGTCTAATTCTTTTTTAAATATTTCTTCTCTTGGAGGAGTAAAAATAATTTCATTTCTTGAACTATCAACTACATTTATATCATCTTCATCATTTCTAAATCTTCCAGAATCATACGGATCATCCATAGTATCTCTCGTAATAATACCTTGTATCTCTAGCAACATCTCTTTACTGAGCTCTAATTCTTTCAAATCCTCAAGTCTTTGCATAACTTGGTAGTTGTTAACAATCATTTTTTCATCTTTTGTTTTAGGTTTTCTCTCAAGGAGAATCATTTCTTTTGCAACTTTTCTAGATGTGCTAGCTCCTTCAATTTGACTTGAGGCAATTGCTTCTTCAGATAAACCACTGATTATCATTTGATTTTTTTTTGATTTATTGGGCTTACCCCACTCAGTACTTAAAAACCCACTTGTATTTGAATCTATATGACTTAATTCTTGGTACATAGTTTTTGTAACTAAAAAACCAAAAACATTTCCGTCTTTATCTTTAACTGGTGTTTTGTCCCGATTTGTTAGTCTAGAAAATTTTAAAAATGCCCATGCTTCTTCTGCGGAAAAACCATTAGGAATTGGATAATATTTAAATTTATCCCAATAAACATAGTCTTTTTCTGCTTTTTTTATTAAGCTTTGTAAATCTTCAGACTTTAAAGCCCTTTGAAATAAATTCTGAGTTAAAAAATCTTTCCATTTTGGAGGTTTTTTTATCATATTCTAATCATTTTAGCACCTAACTACTAATTTTTCAATAATTAGTAGTTAATTAGTAGTTACTTGATCTTGACAGAAAAATACTATCTATCTACTAACTTATAAAAAATTAGTAGCTAATTAGTAATAAAATATAAACTATTATAGGATATTGCAGGGCCAGAGGGAATCTACGACTCGCCAGCTTATACTTTCTGATAGAAGGCTCGCATGCACTAGGCGTGTGCTTCGCTTCATTTCATTCAGCTCACCACTCGCCGTCGGAACTACGCTTCGCATGGTTGAATCCACCTATCGACCCCATAAAATAAAATAGAACCCATTCGGGTTCTATTTTATTTTGCAGGGACTAGTGAAGGATGTTCGAACCTATTTATACACTTGATCATGAGAACCGATAACATAAAACACTATACTCTTTTCATTTTTCCCGATTTAATATCTTGATACACAAAAAGCATCCTGATTGACCTATTAATTGAAATACTCCAAGTATCAGATTGCGATCCGCTTAATTTATGCAAACGCAATGAAGAGTGCTGAGGATCTTGAGCAAATATTTTTAATTGCTTTTTTATTTTTTTGTACAAAAACCCATCTTTTTGTTTAATTTTATCAATCTGTTTCTTACACTGACTTGAAAGTGAATACTTCATTTATGCTTTCAGTCTGCCAATAATTCATCAATAGTATTTGCCTCAATTAGTTTGCCTTCCTTGGCCTCTTTGAGGGCTAAATCTAAAGCATCCAAGGAACTTTGAGACATTTCGAATACAGGGTAAGCAATATCTTGAACATCGTTAAAAATTAAGTTTCGAATATAAGCTGAAAGTGACAACCCGAAAGTGTCTGCTTTTGCTTGTAAATAATTCTGCATTTGTACTGGTAGTGTCACCCTAATTTGAGTTGTTTGATTTTGCATAATATGTTCATTATATACACAAAATGACTATAATCAAGTCTAAATAGAGGCTAAATAAGGTTTTTATGACTAGTGAAGGATGTTGGAACCTATTTTACAGGCACCAAACACCTAAGCTCTCTCATGCTGGAATAGTGTTCTATTGAAGGTCTAGATTCATCTACTTGATTTGATTCAATTAGCTTTTTAAATACACCTGGGACTTGCGAAAGATTATTGCCCCAGTCCTTTACTTTCTCCTGAACATATTCTCCGCCAAGAACTGTCATGGTAGGAAAATCAAAATTGTCTCCTGGATTAACTTGCATACAAGCAATGTACTTGTCTTTGGGTGGATTACCATAGATCAATCCATAAAACTTTCTTCCCTTCAGGGAATCTAAAACTAATTCAAGCTCATCAAAAGCCTTACTAGCACCTTTAACACCATCACTGGATTCTACATAATAAGCTAAAATATCGGGTAAAGTTTTTTTCATGGTAGATCCCTAAATATAATTACTAATTGTATTTGAGACCCCCGATTGAACCGGGCAAGCGGTTTTCCCGCACACGGCTCTCCTAAACGATTTTTACCAAGTATTGTATA
>JAHIVL010000064.1 GCA_018816485.1 Patescibacteria group bacterium
AGCTGTTCATGCTCAAGCTAAAGCTGAAAAACGAGTGATAAAAGCTAGACATAGACATCCACTCAAAAATAAATCTGTTTACAAATATGTACTTAAAAAAATAAGGTTAGGCTGGAGTCCAGAACAAATATCTGGAAGATTAAAATTTATAAAACCAGATAGAGTGAGTATTCATGATCGACCAGAAGAGATAGAAAATAGAGAAGTTTTTGGTCACTGGGAAAGTGATTCGATTGTTGGTAAAAATCATATTGGAGGCATTCATACTGAGGTTGAAAGAAAAACTAGATTTATAATGGCTAGATTTATCAATGACTTAACAGCCAAAGAAACAGCGGATAAAGCATCTAAAATGTTTGGTGATTTACCAAGACAAGCAAAGAAAAGTACAACGCTAGACAATGGTTCAGAAAATGTAGAACATAAACAATTTGATTTAGATACCTATTTTTGTGATCCATATTCAAGTTGGCAAAGAGCTACTAATAAAAACAGTAATGGACTTATTAGAAGATACCTACCAATGGGAACTAGATGATATGATTAATGAGATTAACAATAGATCAAGAAAATGCTTGGGTTATCGCACACCCCAAGAAGCATTTGATGAAGAATTAAAAAGTACTAAGTGAGCGGATTCCAAGTTGAATGTAGGCAACTTTTCTTTAATTATTACGGGACTAGGTCCTTCGTCTCCACTCAGGACATTCCCTAGCTTACGCTTCGGTTAGATTCGTGTTGATTGCATCAACCAACTCAGAGTTAACCACAAAACTTAAACAAAAAAGACTCCTAAAGGAGTCCATTTTGTTTAATTTGAGAATGTGGGAGGATATCCGAACCTGGATTATGGGACAAGAAGGGATTATTTTCCCCGAGATGGCAGTGGAAATTCCGAGTAATCGGGAATATTAGAGGTGGAAAAAGTTCAAATTAAACTCTGAACCTGTTTTCTTAAATCAGGCAAATGTTCTTTGATTGTTTTCCATACTACTTCAGGGCTAATCTGGTCATACCCATGAATAAGAAAATTTCTCATTTCTACTGCCTGTCTCATTGGAAAATCTGAATTGTTGTTTATGAAGTCTTGAGATAGTTTGTTTGATGCTTCACCTATTATTTCCAAAGCATGACTAACAGCAAAAATAGTTTTTTCATCATTCTCAAAATCATCATAGCTATATCCGTCCAAAAACTCACTAATTTTATCTATAGCATCTAAAACATCTTCTAAGTAGACTTGATCAGTTTTTTTCATAAATAGTAATAAGATCTTTTCTGATATATGGTTCTAAAATTTTCTTTAACTTGCCCTTCATCGCCAAATCAACCTTTCTGCCTAAAATATCTTGAAAGTATATCTTCACGTCTGCTAAATCAAAAAGAGACTTTGGTTCGTTAAAATCAATAAGCAAATCTACGTCACTATCTATAGTGTCCTCACCTCTAGCAATAGAGCCAAATAAACCCAAATAACTAATCCCATGTTTTTGATACATGTGTTTTGAACTATCTTGCTGGAGATTTTGAATTATATCTGTCATTATAAATAATTATACACTAATTTATTAGATCGACATGTTAATAAAAAAGACGACTTTTGTCGCCTTCTTCATTAATTGTTGAGAATGTGGGAGGATATCCGGACCTATTTTATTGAGGAGAATCACGATTTTACGTCATTATAACCAACCAACTCTTCCAAGAATTTGCTTTGCCGTTCTTAAAAAAGCTAAATCTCTTTCCTGAATAAACGAACCTTCGTAGCCCATTGGATCATCACTCTTAATTATTGAAATGGCATCATCTAATGAAACCCACACAACTTGGAAACCTTGTTTTAATTCTCTTTCAGTAAAAATAGGCTCACCTTTGGAAGTAATTTTTCCATAATAACAGTATGAAGTTTGTTTTAAATTAAACTTATATCTAAATTTAGGGACTGGGTCTTTCGTCTCCACTCAAGACATTCCCTCGCTTACGCTTCGGTCAGCCCTTCGTCCATACTTCGGGCATTCCTTCATAGAATTCAGTCAAGATTTGTGTTGGTTTCGCCAAACAACTTAAAGTTAACCACAGACTTAAATAAAAAGACTCCCATAAAGGAAGCCTTTTTATTTAAATTTGCGAATGTGGGACGATATCCGAATCTATTTTATGGGAAATGAGAAGTTTGTTTTCTCTGATTTAGCGATAAAATTACTGAGCAAGGATAAACGAAGTTAAATAATTCTCATAAATATTTATCATCATAAGATCCATATGAGACTGTTATTTCTTCACCTTTTTTTATCTTTCTTAAAGAAATAAAAGTAAACCCACCATCAATCGTCTTAGAATTTGGATTTTTTGAATGATTCACATAGTAGGACATGTCCATCCCATTAAGTGCTCCTTCTGGAATTCTTACAGTTTGATTTTTTTCAATTACAAAAAAGTCATCTATCATCTGGAGCACTTCCTTATCTAAAGAATTTAGTTCTTTCATTTGAAAAGTATGCCAATTTTGATTCCCTTGACCCTTAAATAATTCAGTATTGATGGGAATATCTCTAATAGCCACTACACCCACTCCAGAAATTTCTGATGACTTTAAGCGACAATAGGTGTTTTCCAGTAACTCAATGATCTTTTTTTTAACCATATTTATTTAAGATATCCCCAGGTATGTAATTTATCACTGTCCTCATACCACCGGCTTCCTATATCAATACGATAATACATATTAGGTATAATAATATTTTTTATACGATTTTGCATCTGAGTTTGAGCCTGACGCATTGTTAGTCCTGAAGCTGCGATAACCAAAATTACTCCACTATCTCCTGCAATAGTCCATTCTCCTTTTTTTAATTTTACATCTTCAAGATGAATTCCATCCAGATGTGGTTTTTTAAAGATAATTGCGTTATTTTTTGAAAATGAGCGATAAGTCTTAGGATCATTATAAGGAAATGGCGGGACCACTATTCTTGTCCCTAAATGAAATCCTGGTTTGACTTCAATTTCAAAGTCTTCACTACGAGCCAATTTGAGTAAAAATTCACTAACTGGCATAACAATAGATTCTGATTGGATATGAATAGTAGGATAGCCAAATCTTGAGGTAAATTCTAATGGATAGATGCCAGTTCCATTGACTATGCAATTGATATCTATATAACCAATATAGCCTTCTTCTTTTAAAGATGGCTCCATTTTTTTTAAAGTTTCTTCGAATAATTTATTTGAACTACTCCAAAACATACTTGTACCCATTTCTCCTGTAGCCACACCCAAATCTCCTGGGAAAAGCTTTTTATGTTCAAAATTAATATTAATTGGATAGATAAATTTTTTACCATTAAAGAAAGCACCTACAGCAACTTCTACTCCTGATGTTACTTTTCGTTGCAACTGAAACTCTTTAATTTGCTCACTCCATGTTTTTTTGTACGCCTCTAGGATCCTTAATACATCAGCTCCGTCATTGTCTTGACCGACAAACAAAAGCTTCTTAATATTTTGAGCATCACCACTTGGTTTGATTACATATTTATTAGGATTAGTAGTTACGTATTCAATAGCATCGTCAAAATAATTAAATTCTTTATAAGGTAGAATTTTAATTCCATGTTTTTTAAGTTCGCTTTGGCCAAATGAACGATCATCTTCAAGACGATCAGTATATTTTGTTCCTCCCACAACTAGCTTGCCATTTTTACGCAATTTCTCTGCCAAAATACCATGACCTAAAACATCATCAAAGATAATTATGTCTGCCCAATCAATTTCACTCTCCCAGTCATTTGTTTTAGGAATAAAACCATTTCCAATATCTCGAACCTTGGGGTTTTGAATATAATATTTAACATTATGACCTTCTTTTACTACCTGCCAAGCAGTATCAGTAATTAAAGCCTCAAAGGAAACAAATAGAAATTTTTTTTTCATTTTTTATTAATGTAATATGTTCACTAGATTTTATACCTATTTTAATGTTTGTATACAATAAAAAAACGACTTTGTAGCCGTTTATTATTACTCAGTTTGCGGGACTAGATCCTTCGTCTCCACTCAGGACATTTCCTCGCTTACGCTTCGGTCAATCCTCCGCCCATGCTACGGATATTCCTTCATAGAATTCAGTCAAGATTTGTGTTGGTTTCGCCAAATAACTTAAAGTTAACCACAGACTTAAATAAAAAGACTCCCCGAAGGAAGCCTTTTTATTTAAATTTGCGAATGTGGGACGATATCCGAACCTATTTTATGAAGAATGAGGAGTTTATTTTCCCACTATTTAACTAAAAAATACTGGATTAATGAAGAGTGCTGAGTATGGAAAAAGATATATTGTTATATAGAAGCTTGAAAATAGGTTTTAACTGCAAAATGATACTGTTCTAGAAATAATCTTTTTATGTGATAAATATTGCTAGTTTCATAAAAAACAATCATGGCTTGCTTATATTCATCTTCATTAATACTTCTATAAGATAAAGGAAAATAATCATGGGCTAAAAGAATTGCATTTGCAAGCATCCGAGCACTGCGTTTATTACCATCAGCAAAAGGTTGGATGTATGCTAATAAAATGGATACAATTAATGCCTTCTCTAAAGGAAATTTTGCTTTATTAACTAAATTTATCATCTCTTCTAAAGCTTTTTGTAGTTCCCAATCATGGGCCAGAGGTTTATATGTTGTGCCAGTGATACCCACAGCTTGTTTTCTAATTCCACCACTAATATTCAAATCTTTAGTTAATACATTATGCAGTTCTAATAGGTCGCGATTAGTTATTTTAGAAAAATCTTTCCTATGTTCAAGAATGAGTCCAAACGCCTCTTTGTGATTTAAAATCATAATAGACTCTTGTTTGCTTTTACCCCTTGCTTCTTTTCCTTGCTTAATCAGGCTTTCAGTTTCAAGTAGCGTATATGTATTACCCTCTATCTTTGAAGATTTCCAAGAAAGTTCTATTACATAGCGCTCAAGTTCTCGTTGAAAAATAGTAGGGTCAAGATTTTTAGTAGCTTGATCAAAAGATCTAAAATTGTTTTCTATTTTATTTTGTTCTGCATCAAATATTATTCCTGGCAATGATTTAAATATTTTGTTGTCAAATTTTTTATTAGCAAAAGTCCTTTCATCTGCTTCCACAGAAAAGTATCGTTCTAGATCAATGTAAACAAGCAGTGGATGTTTCGAAACTGATTTATAAGCCGTACTGGGGCCACTGCCAACTGCTTGAATTAAATTCAAATCAATCAAACTTTTTAAGTCTCTAGCTAAAGTTGCTTTTGAAGCTGAGAGAGCATTGCTAAGTTTAACAGCAATATCTTCTCTAGTGATACCTTCACTATGAGCAATAATATTGATTATTTCTTTTTGTCTTGGTGAAAGTGATATCGTCTCATTCATATAGTGTTATCGTCTCATAATGAGACGATACTGGCAAGTATTGTTGCGGAACTAGGAGTCGAACCTAGCCTGTGAGATTATGAGCCTCACGTGCACCGTACACTATCCCGCGCGTTATTTCCTTGCATTCTTACCTCTTAAGTTTGTCTGCAACCAGAGTAAGTATTATAGTTACTTTCTAGATAAAAGTCAAAGTTCTGTTATAATTGCCTCTATAAATAAGTACTTGGCAAGGTAGCTCAGTTGGTTAGAGCATCGGATTCATAAACCGAAGATCGAGAGTTCGAATCTCTCCCTTGCTACATTTACTATCATTCTACTTTTAGAAAATTAAATCTAACCACATGTCGAAAGGTTTATCTGTTTCAACGGGGTCAATCTCTGGATTTTCCTGATTTTCAATATATAGCAGTTGAATTATTTTTTCGCCTGGTTTTTGAAGTAGAAGTTCATTTCTAATGACTTTTTCTTTATAAACTTCTGAATCAGCATCAATAATTTTTTCTTCGAGCTGAGAGGTTTCGATGGACATCTTATTTAATTCTTGCTCTAATATTTCAATGTTTTTACTTGATATGTCAGTTTTTTGAGAACTCTTGTTTAAAGATAAAAAAAATACTATGCTTGTAATTGTAAAAATAATTATTATAAATGGATGATATATTATCTTTGTCATTGTTAAAAATCCATCTTCATGATATTATAAGACATTATTGTTAAGAAAAAATTTCCTAAAAGTAAGCTTTCTAAACATTAAGTATATATTATGCAAAAAACATTATTAGATGCACAAGCACTCTTTACCCAGAATCTTAAGGAAGCAGGTAAAGCAAACGCGACTGTTATTGCCTATAGCAAGGATATTGAACAGTTAGTTACTTTCGTTGCCAAAAAAGGTAAAGTCGATATTGATGAAGTTACTTCTGATGATATTGATGAATTTAAAACTTTGCTTAATAAACAAAGATACACTGGAAAATCCATATCAAGAAAAATTAACTCTATTAAAGCATTTTTTAGATTTTTAATTTTAACAGGTATGATTACTAGTAATCCTGCTGAAATTATTACGCATCCAAAATACGAACAATCTCCCCCAAGAGTTCTCTCTAAAATTGAGTATAGAGCTTTAAGAGATGCCTGTAGAGGTGATTCTCGTATGTCAGCAGTTGTTGAAGTTTTACTTCAAACAGGTATGAGAATTAGTGAATTAGCAGCTCTTCAAATGGGAGATGTTGATTTTGAACGTAATGTAATTGTTATTCAGGCTCAAAATTCTAGAGGTGCTCGTAAGGTTCCTCTTAATGTAGCTGCAAAAGCATCTTTAACTGGGTACTTACAAGTAAGACCAAGAGCTAGAGAAAAATCTGTATTCTTGACTAAAACATGTAGACCATTCTTAGTCAGAAATATTAGAACAGCTATTGATAGATACTTTAGATTAGCTGGTATTAAAGGTGCTAAGGTTAATGATTTAAGACATACATTTATTGTTGAACAGCTTAAGGCTAGCACACCATTGGTTTATGTGTCTCAATTAGTCGGTCACAAGAGAATTACTACAACTGAAAAATACTTAAAACTTATAGAAGCTCCAGAGATGGAACCAAATATTCAAATTGAAGAGCTTTAAATTTCTGATATAATATAAAAATGTTAAATAAAAGTACACATAACCACTATTGGCACTATGTCAACCTAAATGGAGGTGTATTTTTTAACGTATAATTAGCAATTAATTAATTTTTTTCAAATATGACCTCCCAAAAAAGGAGGTTTTTTTGTGTTTCAAGCCTCCAATTACTATTAGGTGAAGATATTTTTGAAACACAAATTTAATAATAATGAAAGAATAATATGAAAAAACAAACAAACAAAGGATTTAATCAGCTGTACGCTTTTGGCGACAAGTCTCTGATAGATTTGTCGTTGAGCGAGAACCCGCTTGGGTGTTCAAGATTTGTTAAGAAGAGACTAAAGGAAATATTCCCAAAGCTTAGTGATTACCCAGATCCAAGAAAAACCAGATTAAAAAAAGCTTTAGCTGATAAATTTAATTTACAGGCCAGTAGCTTCTTTATTGGCAATGGATCTGAATCAATCATTATAGATCTGAGTAGAGCCTTATTAAAAAATGGTGATCATGTGATTATTCCTAAATTATCATTTCCAATGTTTGAGATTTCATCAAAGTTGGTAGGAGCTAGCGTAATTAATTCAAAAATGACAGCTGATTTGGAGATTTCTTTGGATTCGATATTAGAAAAGATTACAAATAAAACTAAAATGATCTTCATTTGTAATCCTAATAACCCTACGGGAAATGTGATTTCTAAGTCAAGACTATTGAGTTTTTTGAAGTCAGTGTCTAAAGGTATTTTCGTTATTCTTGATGAAGCCAACATTGAGTTTGGTGGTTCATCTCTAATAAAAGAAGTGAAAAATTTTAATAACCTAGTAATTTTAAGAACTTTTTCAAAGGGTTTTGGTTTAGCCGCACTTAGAGTTGGATTTTGTGTTGCAAGTGAAGCTGTTCAAAATTTATTATCCGCAAGCACTCAACCATTTCCAGTGAGCAGTATTAGTGAGGAATTGGTAATTGTTGCATTAAACGACCAAGCATTTTTGGACAAAACCAAAGCTTTCGTTAATTCTCAGAGAAAAATTATGGTGAGAGAGCTGAAACTGCTTAATTTTAAGGTTTTTCCATCAAGATCAAATAATTTATTTGTGAAAATTCCTGATAGTTTAGATCAGAATGAATTCTTTCAAAGAATGAAAGATCAAAATATATCTGTAGTTAAAGGTTCAAGTTTTTCTGGTTTTAATGATTCATTTTTTCGTGTAAGTCCGAGAGGAATTTTAACTAATAAGATTTTTATAAAAAAAATCAAAGATATTGTAGGAAATTAAAAATTACAAAAGAATGAAAAATAAATACTACTTAACAATCAATTGGAACTGCAGTCGCTATTTATGGCGAAACTTGCAGTTGAATAATGGTCGTAAAGACCAAAAGTAATTAATAAATTAAGGAAAAAATAAAATGAAAAATAATAATAAATACAATTTACCGGACAAACAAGGTAATTTTGGTCAATTTGGAGGTCAATATGTTCCTCCTCAATTAGTAGAAATTCTAAATGAGATTGAGCAGGTTTATATGAAATTAAAGAAAGATAGGCAGTTTAAACAAGAATTGGTTGATTTGTATCGCAACTATGCAAATAGGCCAAGTCTTCTATACTTTTCCAAAAAATTGACTAAAAAATATGGAGGGGCAAAAATTTATCTTAAAAGGGAAGACCTAAATCATACTGGTGCTCATAAGATAAATAATACTGTTGGTCAAGCTTTACTAGCCCATAAAATGGGTAAGAAGAAATTAATTGCGGAAACAGGTGCTGGGCAACATGGTGTTGCGGTTGCTACTGTAGCAGCTCTTTTTGACATGGATTGTGACATCTATATGGGCAAGAGAGATATCATTAACCAGAAGATGAATGTTTATCGCATCAAGATGCTTGGAGCCAACGTGATTCCAGTAACGCAAGGCCAGGCAACTCTAAAAGATGCGGTAGATGTTGCGTTGGGAGCTTTTATTAAAAATCCTGAGGCTTATTATCTAATTGGTTCTGTTGTTGGACCTTATCCTTTACCAATGATTGTCAGAGACTTTCAAAAAATAATTGGTGAGGAGGCAAGACGACAGATATTAAAGGCCGAGTCAAAGCTACCCAATTATTTAGTTGCTTGTGTTGGTGGTGGCTCAAACGCAATTGGGCTTTTCTATGACTTTATCAATGAGCCAAAAGTTAAGTTAGTGGCAGTGGAACCAGCAGGAAAAGGAGCTAATACCGCAAAGCATGGACTGGCTTTGATGAAAGGAAGACCAGGAGTTATCCATGGCTTTAAGTGTAGTCTTTTGCAAGATAAAGAGGGTAATATTTTGGAGTCATATAGCGCTGCTTCTGGTCTTGATTATCCTGGGGTTGGTCCGGAACTAAGTTCCTTGCAGGAACTTGGAAAGTTACAGGTAGTGGGAGTTACAGATAAAGATGCTGTCGAGGCAATGTTAGAGTTGTCTAGAGAAGAGGGAATTATTCCCGCTTTGGAATCTGCTCATGCTCTTGCTTTTGGGACAAAGTTGGCAGCCAAACTTCCAAAAGAAGAGATCGTAATTATTAATTTATCTGGTAGAGGAGATAAGGATGTAGAGAATGTCTACGAAAATCTAATTAATAACTAGAGAAAAAAGAGGGGCGTGAGAAAGACCTTCACGTCCCTCTCTAGATAAACAGTATAAAGTTTATTTACAAAAGAATGATAAAATGTTCTTTGAAGAAAGAAATTATGAATACCATAAGAAATAGAGTATTAGCAGGAATGAGACCAACTGGCCGATTACATTTGGGGAATTATTTGGGCGCAGCCAAAGGAATGCTTGCTTTGCAGGATGACCCAGATTTTGACACACTTTTTACAGTAGTTGATATCCATGCTACGACCACACCATACGATCAAAAAACTCTTAAAGCCAGCGCAAGAGATGTTTTTATTGATTATTTATCTGTTGGACTTGATCCAGAAAAGAGTGCAATTACTATTCAATCAGATTTATCTGACTTGATTACACAATTGTCTTTTTATCTTTCATCAGTAATGTCGGTGGCAAGAATGCAACATTTACCAACTTTTAAAGAAAAAGTAAAACAACATCCAGATAATGTGACCATGGCGCTGTTGAATTATCCATTGCTGATGGCGGCAGATATTTTGATTTATAAAGCAAGTAAAGTACCAGTTGGAATTGACCAAGAGCCACACTTGGAAATTGCCAGAGAAGTTGCTCGCAAAATGAATGAGAGATTTGGTACAGATTTTCCAGAACCAACAAGATTTGCAACTGTGGGAGAGTATGTTCCTTCATTGTTAGGTGGTGGCAAAATGAGCAAAAGTGTTGAAGGGTCATCAATAGAACTGGATGATAATTTAGATACTATTATTAGTAAATTAAAAAAAGCTCCAACTGATTCTGGGCGAGGCAATAAAGTTCCTGTTGAAGGTGGAGTTGCGAATTTGCTACAGTTTGTCAAGTTATTTGAAGGTGAAGATTCAAGAAAGCACTACGAAATTCTCTACACATCTTCTGGTATAAGATATGGAGATCTCAAGAAACAGTTGGCAGAGGCAATTTTTGCAGAGCTAAAACCAATTCAGGAAAAGCGAGTGGAGCTAGAAAAAAATCCGGAATACATTGATAAAATGATCGCTCTGGGAGCTAAAAAATCTAGAGCTATTGCAGAAAAAACTGTAGAAGAAGTTAAGAAAAAGATGGGATTGGGTTAAATAATTCAAAAGC
>JAHIVL010000065.1 GCA_018816485.1 Patescibacteria group bacterium
GATCCAGCTAATTCACTAATGTGTAGCTGTCCTACAGACCTATCCAATCCATTCAAATGCGAACACACAGACACTGCTTCTCCAGCACTGAGTGAACACATGTATCTCACTTCAATTGATCTTTCTAATGATTCTTGGTGGCAAACTTCTGGAGGCAATGTATACGGTGCTAGTAGCCTTATCTCTCCTATTCCAGCTGCTTGCGATTTAGACTCAATTTGTAAAGCATATATCATCACTAAAAACGCAACCGACAACAAAAGTGCAGGAGTTCCACTCACAGGAGCTTCTTCAATAGATTCAAATACCTACTACACTGAACGCGGAGCATCAGAACCAAAAGCAATAGACACAGATCATAATAATTTAATTAGAGAAGATTACGCTTACTTTAAAAGAGGAGTGGACTTATCTAATGCAATCGAAATTACTGGACCAATAACAACAATTCCTTCAGGAGCCCCATATATAGATAACACTGAAGTCTATTATAGTAACAACAACTTGAACATAAATATTTCATCAACTGAAAATGTTGCAAGTAATAGAAAAATTATCATCTTGGTTGATGGAGACATAACTTTTTCATCTGATCCTGATTCTGATATGGACTTAATCACTGTCCAACAAGGTGGATTTATTGGATTTATCTCTAGTGAAAACATTATTTTTGATGCAAGTGTTGGAAACGACACCGTAACAGACACTAATCCAAACATCGCTGGTGTCTTTGTAGCTGATGGATTAATAAAAGTTGATGGCTATAGTGACGCAACTACACCAGATGACACACTCAAAGACAACAAATTTATAGGAGAAGGCACCTTCGTAGGTTGGTCAGGATTTAGCCTAACCAGAGACTATGCAAATACAACTAATGTTTTAGACAAAGCACTAAATAATACCAATCCAAGTGAGGTTTTCGTCTTCAGACCCGACTTTAACCGAAATATTCCAGATATAATGATGAGACCAAACTTAGTTTGGCAAGAAGTTAATTAAGCATCAAAATGACAAGCAGCACACAAACTCAAAAAAATGGCTTCACGCTCATTGAGCTCCTGATTACAACCTCTTTAGCTGTATTGTTGCTACTAGCCATTTCCTCTTTTTTCATGACCTTTTTAATTGGAAACTCAAAGACAAATACAAAACAAACTGTTAAAGAAGAAGGCTTTTTTGCATTAAGCCAAATGGAGTTTTTAATTAGAAATTCCAAATATATTGATGAAACAATTCCATGTACAACTGGAATGACCAGTATAACAATTGTTTCTCTTGATGGTGGTTCTACAGTTCTTGCACTAAATACTGGCCATATCGCTTCCAACAGCGCTTTCCTTACATCTGACGCCGTCACAATATCCAATCCTTTAACTTTCGACTGCAGCGGTGAAGTAGGTAACAGACAAATAAAAATAAACTTTGGTTTAGAAAAAATCACTCCAGACGGCACAATTTCTGAGCAGTTTAACTCCATTGTTTCTTTGAGAAATTAGCTAACTTGAATAACTTGAATAACTTTGCTTTAAAAACTTTGGTTTAGAAACTTTGGTTTGCTGGATAAAATTCTTGAATTAACTGAACGTTACGTAGATTCCCTGAATCACTCCATGAAACATTGACTTCAACAGTAACAACTACTGAAGCCGTAGTGACAAATATAACTTCTCTAGTAAATTCTGCTCCTGCCAAAGATACTATATCTCCAGGTCCACAGTTTGCTGGTGCTGGCATTAGTGGAGCAAAAGTATTTGGGATGGTATTAAAACAATATGTGTTTGAACCAACCGCATTACTAAAACTAGCAAAACCTAATCTAGTTTTTTCATTTCTAGATTTTTCAAGAACTTCTTGTGCCAAAGTTGAAGCTACTTGTCTAAATCTAGCTTCACCAGTGTTTTTTATTGAATACGTACTAGCTACAGCAATTGCTGTCACAACTAGACCAACAACCATTAGTGAAATTAATAATTCGATAATTGTTGAACCGTTTTGGTTTTTAAATTTTGCCATCATTATAAAAATGCTCCTTCTTTAATCTCGCCACCTGCAGTAACTTCAAAAGTATAAACATTAGATCCTAAACCCGAAATTGTTATTAAGCCAGCACCATCAACTCCACCAAGTAATGACAAAAACTCAATATCTATATTGCCACCACCATGTTTGCCGGCAGACACATTACTATCAAAGTTTATCTCATCTCTAGAAATATAATCACGATTAGCAGGGAGAGTAAACTTGCCATCTGCACAGGTTTTGTAGAGAGTAGCAGTGCTAGAACCATCAGTAATAAACACTCGATATCCTCTCAATGATTGGCTAGTTGCTCTGCAACCTTCGGCACCCTCACCAGTCTTTGCCTTAGTTTGAGCTGCTCTAAGCAAAGTTTTTAAATCATTAACTGCCACTTGCACATTTTGCTTATCATTAAAACCTATAAATGCAGCAATTCCACCGCCAGTGATAATCAACATAATACTGATTGTCACCATCATCTCGACTAGAGTAAAACCGCGTTCTTTTTTTACGAACATAAATTTGTTATGGATTGGTTAATGTGTAAATCAATCCAGTTTTTTCTAATTTTGCTGCTGACAGGGTAAAAGTAATAGTGTTAGAGCTGTAACCATAAAAATAAATTGTATCATTCTTTGGATCAATCGGAGTTGGACTACTAATATAGTTTTTCGTTAAAAGTTCTGATATTGCGTCACCATATCCACCCGTTCCGCCACCACCAATAGGGTAAGCTCCTTCATCACTTCGATATAAAACCAAAGCTTGTCTCACAGTTTCTAAGTCTGACTTTCTTTTGGCATCACGAGCCCCTTTGCCAGCGCCAATAAAACTCACTATACCTATTGCAGATAAAATCACAATAATTGTTGATACAACTAAAAGCTCAATCAAGGTAAAGCCTTTATTTTTGCTCACACTTTTTTGGTTATTCATATAATTTCTTCTCCAAATTAATTCTGTCACTACTGTAAATTTTGTACACAAAACTTTGTCGAATTAGCAACGAAAGTACAAACTCCAGCACCACCACCACTTGCATTACCAGTAGTTGTAAAATCTAAAGTTGCACAAACGCAGTAACCCGCATTTAATGCGCTAACAGTGCAACTATATGCTGTACCACCTGGCTTTGGATCGGCTGGAGGACCGCCAACAAAACCAGCCTCCATATTAGTACATGAGTTATAGGCATCATTCTCGGAGTAATACTGCTCAAATGCATTCTGATACTGCTTCATATCAGCTCGTCGCCTTGCATCTCTACCTTTTTTCTGAGCAGTAGTGAAAGCAGCCGAACCAATAGCAATTAGAATACCAATAATAGAAATAACCACTAGTATTTCCAGCAAGGTAAAACCACCAAATTTTTGAAGTTTTTTTCGAAAGTTCATCATATTTATTTCCTTACTATAATCTTAATCTTACTTATATTTGTCTCAGCTGATTCTACACCCCAATTATCTTCAAGAACTAGTCTAACAATATATTCGCAACTAGCCCTAGTACAAGAATAAGTATGAGATGACTGACCAGCGAAACCTGATATTGGTAATTTTTTACCATCTCCAAAATCTAAAACACCGCCCACAGTCGTAGCTTTTCCAGCATCAGCAACATAAGTAAACTCAACTGTATCTTCGCTTGAAACTGTCAACGATCTCAATTGAGGATCAAAAAGTGGATTGCTGTTAAAAGACAGAATTACTGGCCTGGTGGCACAGGATGAGTAACAAGTTTTTTCACAATCTACCAATCCTGTAATTTTATCACCAACGCCAGTTTGTGACACATCCTGGCAACACTCA
>JAHIVL010000066.1 GCA_018816485.1 Patescibacteria group bacterium
ATTTGAAGAACGAAGAGGTCTTTGTCCACTTGAATGTGCCGAAGTTGTTTTACCAGAAATGAACAACTTTTTAACCTTTTTGAGAGATTCACTAAAACTTGATTATACTAGCTCTAGCCCGTGATTTGGTTACCAGCGCCTTAATATTAGTAAAAACATTTTAGTATCGAACAACCCTGCAAACTTATCTATGCTTACGGCCTATGCTTATCGCCAAAACTCCATGTTTTTTGATACCGTGCATTGGATTGTTTGGTAGTTTCGCCAGGCAATTTATCATATGGATCGGGGTATCTCGTTTTCGGTCTCTGACTCAAAATGTTTTTGATTTCCTTGTTTATACCATCATTCATCTGCTTTGAGTTACATCTCCCTACAGCTAAACTATTTACTGTATACTCAAGTGCAGGCATTTCACCACGAGTAAGCCCTGCTCGTTTGCCCGCGATCTCCGCACATTCCTGGGGTACTACGTTACTACCCTGAACACCCCCAGCAGGATTATCGAAATTACGAGGGGGAATTCTCCCTTTAGTAGGTTTCGAATCACGGCGATTTGGATCATACGTGCGAGAGTTCCATTGCCTAGAATCTGCACTATAGGAATCCGTATTCCGATAGTTTGGGTGTTTTGGCTCGCCAGATGTCCAAACGGGATCTTCTGGCTTTGCGTCTGGCAAATCAAATATAGTCTTTCTTAACTTTTCCATGATGATGAGTATACAGGTCACACACATATTTGTCAAATTATTGTTATGGGCATGTACATTCCGGAAAATTAGTTTGTATAAATTGTCTTGGCGATAGATATCCCAATGACATATGTGGTCTTTTTGTATTGTGCCATGTCAAATATTGATTTGAACTTAGATAAACAACTTAATTCAAAGCTCGATGATATACTAATTAAAGAAGCTAAAAAGGAACTTCAAAAAGAAAAACCATTGGGAATCTAATTTCGACGAATTTACAAAAGATAATCTCTTTTGCAAGCCCAATGGAGCCGTTTAACAAAGAAGTATTAATTACCCGAAAGGGGACATTCCTACTTTGCACTAACAGTTATAAGATATGTGGCAATGCTTTTGGTCTAAAAAAGAGCCATTGTTCTAAGTGTTGAAATTTGAATAATTCTTTTTGACATTGCAGAGTTTTTTTGAAAGCAATTTTACACGACCACTTTTTTAATTTAAAGTGATTTTTAGAATAAAATGGTATCCAAAATGTATTTTTTCTATTTCGAAGCAAATAGTTATTAATAACAAATTCGATCTGATAATTTACGGGATTTTTTTGAAAAATATTTTTTAAATCTGATGTCTTTAAAATTCTTTCACCTGAAATAATGAGATCGTGTCTTAGAATCTTAGATATTAAAGGATCATCAGTTTGGCGAAAAATTAGGGCGTCAATTAAATTATTATTAGAAACGGCATCAAGAGCTTGCTCAATGGATTTAGAAGAAAATGAATTTAAATCGGCATCAAATAATAAAACATGTGATGTTTTTACTAGACTCAAACCATATTTAAGAGCAGCAGACTTACCTGAATTCTGTTCATACCCGACTACTTTTATTTCTTTAACCTGAGAAAATGTGTCAGAGATTAATTTAGTTGTATTATCTGTTGAGCCATCATCAACACAAATAATCGATTTAAGTTTACCATTCTCAATGAGAACAGCCATCTTTGTAAGAACATTAATAATTCGCCAATTTTCATTATAAAAAGGTATCAGACAAGTGTATTGGTTTTTTTGCATAACTTTAAGCATATCTTTTCCCTTTTTTTAAATATAAAATAATTGTATATGGCAAAACTATTTAAAGCTATTTTATTTTTGTTGATCTTTGTTTTAGTTCTTTGTTTGCCAACAAAAGTATCAGCAAAATCTTATTCGATTGATAAAGTCCAGATAGATGCCCGAGTTTCTAAAGATGGCTCAATGAGTGTTAAAGAAAAAAGAAGTTATAATTTCTCAGGTGATTATTCATATGCATATGAATATGTTTATAAATTTCCTGATCAGGAAAAAAGTCTCGGCAGAACTGCACCATATTTATTAAATAATTTTAAGGTTTGTGAAACTGGTGGAACAAAAAATAACTGTTATCAAGAATTGACTTCTTCCCAAATAGATTTGGATAATCCTAAAAATAACCCACTTGATAGCTTTTTTATTGTTGATCAAGGTACTAGATATTACATTCAATGGAATTACTCTGCTCGGAATCAGATGAAATATTTTGAGATTTCATATGATGTTACAAATGCAATCACGCTTCATTCAGATGTCGCTGAACTCTATTGGCAGTTTATCGGATCGCAGTGGGAAATTCCTCAAAAGAATATTTTAGTAAACTTGAGTTTCTCAAATTCAATTAATGGTAATGATTTACAGGCTTGGGCACATGGTCTTCTTGAGGGTGAGGTGGCAATATCTGAATCAATCGACGAACCAACCGTCTCATTTCAGGTTCCAAGAGTTTCTTCTGGAGAATTTGTTGAATCTAGAGTATTAATGCCGAAAGCAAATTTTTCTGATGGAGCCACGGGCAGTAGCGACAAAATCACTATTCAAAACCAAGAAGAAACTTATATAAATGAGACAGTTAACGTGAAGAAAAAAGCTGCAGTTTTACAAAAAGTTTTTTTTGTAATAATTTTTGGAATTTTTGCACTGATTATTTTTAGGTTTATTAAGCAAGTTAAATCATTCTTGAAATATGGTAAAGATGATCCACTTCCAAAGGTAAATGCTCCAGGGACTCTTTGGGAACCACCAAGTGATATTGATCCAGCGCAAATAGAACAGCTAATTTCTGGAACAAAAAATCTCACTCCAAAAGCATTTACTGCAACAGTTTTATCCTTGGTTCAAGATCGATATTTTAAGTTTGCGAGAAGTGATAAAAAAGAGGGTTTGTTTGTTAAAAATTATAAATATTATCTAGAACCTTTTAGTTCCAATCAGTCATATTTAATTCAACCAGTCAAAAAGATATCTTTGATTCAACAGGATGTCATGCGCTTTTTATTAGAGAAAGTTGGTTTAAAAAAAGTTGTTGTTGAAGGTAAAGAAAGAGATGTAATATCTTTGGATTCCATTGTTTCCTGGTCGAAAACCCACCAAATGGAAAGTCAAAAGTTTTTCAAATCTTTGAAAGAAACTACTTTGAAGGAGAATTTGTCTGAAGGGTACTTTAATCAAGACTCTCATAAAAACAAAAATAAAATAAATGGTGGAATAATAATTGGTTTGGGTATTTTGTTGTTGTTAATTTCTTTTACTATAGCCCCAGCGATGTTTATTTTGTTTGGTGATAATTTTAGTTATGTTTCCATTATCGTAGTAAGTGGCTTTTTTGGTTTCTTAGGAATAGTTTTAGGAGTAACGATTGTGATCATAGGGGAGTTTGGAGAAAAAAGGACGCCCAAAGGAAGTGAAGAAGCCGCTGAGTGGCTAGCTTTTGGAAAGCACATGAGGAATTATAAAAAAACAGCGAAATATGAAATTGACTCAATTGTTATTTGGGAAAAATATTTGGTTTATGGAACTCTCTTAGGAGTCTCTGCAAAAGCCTTATCCCAGTTGCCTATTAAATTTTCAGAATCCGATGCCATGATTGTCTCTTCATATTGGGGTGGTAGAATTCTTTCAACCACTGGATCTGTTGCTGGTTTGAATGATTTATCATCGGCAATTGCTAGTGTTACGACTGCAATAACTAGTATTAATCAATCAGCAAGTGGCTATGGAGCATCTGGCTCTGGCTCATCTGGAGGGTTTTCAGGTGGAGGAGGTGGTGGAGGAGGCGGAGGTGGCGGTGGAGCTGGCTAAAATAGTGAAGTTATCAAAGATATCAAAACTAGTCAAAATATTTGAATATTTGAAACCAGAAGCGATAGGACTTGATAATGAACTTTGGTTACAAGATGCAAATGATAAAGTTTCAAAAAACGGTGTGGTAAGAGTATATGAAGTCGATGGTGAATGGATGACGACTGGAGATCCGATTAGGTATATGCGATCTCATATAAAATTTATGCTTAGGGATAAAGAATACGGACCTCAGTTAGCAAATTTGACAAATTTATTTTTCAAGTTCAGCCTGAACGAAAGTTCTAGATCCAGCCCAGTTATTTTCTCCTGATTTTGGAATGATGATGTATTGTCCTGAGCTTGATTTAGATGAAGTGAAAACATTTGCCGTACTAAGTGTGACATTAATAATTTTATAATCTTTGGCTTCAAGTAACTTGGGAGCTAGTTGTTTAATTAAATCTACAGATAAGTTGGTATCAGTGTGCGCAATCATCTGTTTAAAAAATCCTGGAATATTTTTGAGGGTTTCTAATTCAAAAAGTCTATCTCTGACTCCAAGAAGAAGCGCTTGTTGCCTTTGACTTCTGTCAAAATCTCCCCCAGCAGAACCATGACGTGATCTCACATAAGCTAATGCGTCACCACCTTCCATGGTATTAATTCCTTTGTCGAAATAGATGTGCTCATATCTGCATTCGAATTGTTGTTCGAGCTGAAATCCTGAAAGTTGGGAACTTAAACTTGCAACTTCATCAGGAGTTTTCCCACAAACATCTTGTTCTTTACCACTGATTGGATACCAAGGATCATCAAGAGTTTCAGGGACATCCACTTTAATATTTTTCAACTCATAACCAATTGCTCTTTTA
Source organism: Patescibacteria group bacterium (assembly GCA_018816485.1). Lineage (GTDB taxonomy): Bacteria > Patescibacteriota > Microgenomatia > UBA1400 > PJMF01 > VFLK01. The sequence goes on from JAHIVL010000066.1 coordinate 4,698, forward strand.
AAGCCAACAAAATCTACAGAAATAAATTTATCAATTTTCAAGCCAGTTACAGCTGTAACCATTTGAGCACTTACTTTAGCACCAGAATTAATTAGGTCATTTTTGTTACCTAAACTAAAAGCTTGATTGATTTTATTACTTGTTCCATTTGGTAACTGCACCCACAAATCTCGCGGGATAGAGATGAAGGCAATTTTAGAATTTTCAAAATCTAAATGTACAACTTGAATGACGTCAGTCAAGAATCCACCACTGTGCCCAGCTCCACCATATCCAAGAAGCAAAATATTTAGTGTGTTTCCATCATTTGCGAGAGTTTCGTCAAATTCAAAAGTTTCGTCTTGAGCTGCTAGAACTTTTAACTCGTCGTTTTTTGGTTCAAATTTTCCTTGTTTACTGCCTGAAAGATAAGTATAAGTTGCAACAGCTGAAGCCAAAATAAGAATTAAACTCAAAAAAAATAAAGTTTTTGATCGTTTATTTTTGAAGTTAAAATCTCTTAACTTATTAAATAAATTTTTTAATTTCATCTTTTATATTCTACATCAGTTTTCTCAGCAAATTCAAAGAAACTTGACTATAATGGGATACATGAAAATATTAGTCGTAGAAGATGATCATAAAATCTCCAGTTTAATAAAAAGAGGACTAGAGCAGGAGGCCTTTGCAGTTGACACTGCTTTTAATGGGGAAACTGGATATGATTTGGCTGTTTCTGAAAGTTACGATGTGATTATTCTAGATATAATGTTGCCACTAATGGACGGAATTGAAGTTTGTAAAAGATTGAGGCAGGAAAAAATCACCACTCCAGTTTTGATGTTAACTGCAAAATCTCAAGTTTCAGATAAAATTTTAGGTTTAAATACGGGAGCAGATGATTATCTTTCTAAACCTTTTTCTTTTGATGAGCTAGTGGCTAGAATTAGAGCATTGAGTAGAAGGCCAATAGTTGCTGTGAATAATATTCTGGAAATTGGAGATTTAAAATTAGACCAAAATAGATTTGCCGTTGAAAGAGATGGACAACAGATTAATCTTTCTAAAAAAGAGTTTTCCCTTTTAGAATTTTTAATGAAAAATAAAAACCAAGTTCTTACTAAAGAGCAGATTATTAGCAATGTTTGGAATTTTGATGCTGATATATTACCAAATACAGTTGAAGTTTATATTGGTTATTTGAGAAATAAGATTGACAAGCCTTTTAAGAATAAACAGCATTTATTAAAAACGGTTAGGGGTTTTGGGTATAAAATTGAAGAGGATAAGAAATAAAGTATTTATGAAAGTTTTCGAACTCACAAGAATTAGAATTACCATTTGGTATGTGCTAATAATAATGTCAATTAGTACAATGTTTAGCTTTGTTATTTATAGGGGTGTAATTGGAAATATTGAGTCTTCATTTAGGAATGCTGAAGTTAGGTTCGAAAAAAATGAAGGTATGATGGCTTTGAGAAGAGTAGCAGAAGTTAAAAATCCTAACGTTGAAGTGACAAAAGAGGTTTTACATGGTTTATTTCTTGAAGAGTTAGAAAATTCTAGGAAGAATATTTTACTTTCTTTACTAATTCTTAATGTTGTTATTTTAACTTTATCTACTTTAGTCAGCTATTTGTTGGCTAGTAAAACTTTATTACCAATTGAGGAAATTATTAAAGAGCAAAAGCGCTTTATTGCCGATGCTTCGCATGAATTGAAAACTCCACTTACTTCTTTAAAAACCTCTATAGAAGTCTCTGTTAGAAGTGGAAAACTTCCAAAAGATATCAAAAAGTTATTACAATATAATTTAGAGGATGTTGATGCGTTAAATGAACTAATTGATAAATTATTAAATCTTTCAAGCTTGGAAAGCAAGGAACCCGTTTTTGATAATCTCGATATTAAAGAAGCAATTGAGACAGCTTACAGAAGAGTTAAATATCTTGCTGATGAAAAGAAAATATCAATTAATATTAACACTAAAAATTATCAATTATTAGGAGATGCTTCTTCACTTACAGAATTATTTACAATTTTATTTGATAATGGAATCAAGTATTGCAAGCAAAATGGGATAATTAATCTTGACGTTAAGTTATCTAAAAATCATCTTGTTATTACCGTGGAAGATACTGGTATTGGAATAAATAAAAAATATTTACCTAACATATTTGATCGTTTCTATAGAATTGATTCATCTAGGACTTCTAGTGCAAAATCTGGATATGGTCTTGGATTATCTATGGCCAAAAAAATAGTGGAAAATCATAATGGGAGCATCTCGGTTTCAAGTGAGATTGCTAAAGGAACTCTTTTCACAATTAAGTTGCCTACCAAACAAAAATTGGTGTAGGAATAGATACAGGCGTACACGCAAAAAATAACGATTCCAATTTTTAAGCTAATTCTCAGAATGATTTTATATATTGATCTACAGTATTAATTAAGTAGCAACTAGTTTTTTTAAGGAAAAATATGAAATCAAGAATTGTCATGCCAGTCATTGCGATTGGTATTATTGCGATTGCAATTACAAACTCAGTTAGTTTTGCGAGTGCTCGGGATTCCGAATTAACTAGGGAAACATTGGTAAGCAGACTTGCTTCAAGGTTTGGCTTAAATGAAGTTGAGGTTTCGGATACATTTGAAGAATTTAAGTTAGAACGCGGTAAAGCACATCAAGAAAAAATGCAGGAAAGAATGCAACAAAGACTCGATAATGAGGTCCAAAATGGTTCACTAACCCAGGATCAAGAGTTTGCTATATTGGCAAAACATGAAGAGCTTGAAGGAAAGTATGATGATCTCTATAATCTTTCTCCTGAAGATAGACGTGAAGTCAGAGCAGATATCCATGAAGAAATGATGGCTTGGGCAGAAGCAAATGGCATTAGTATGGATGAATTCGAGAGGGCTGACCGTGGTTTTAATGGAGAATTTGGAGGAGAGTTCAGAGGTCAAGGCAAAGGGTTCATGCACATTGAGAACTAATATCTTAGTTTGGGTGGCTCTCCCAACCCCAAGTTCATGATAATATAATGTTATGAACAAATTAGTGAGCAAAGTTTTTAGAAAAAAATCAAAGTCGTCGAGTAGCAATGCGTCACAGCAAAACTATAAGACGATTTTTGATTATGTGAGTGACTCACTTTTTATTCATGATATTAACACGGGCAAAATTTTAGATGTCAATAAGAAAATGTGCAAAATGTATGGATATAGTAGAGAGGAAGTTTTAGACTCTAGTGTGGGAACATTTAGCTCAGGAATTGTTCCGTATACTCAAAAAACTGCTCGAGAGAAAGTTAAACTAGCTGCAACTGGAAAGCGACAAGTTTTTGAGTGGCAAGCCAAAACTAAACAAGGAAAATTATTTTGGGTAGAGGTCAGATTGGGAAAAGTAGTTTTAGATGGTACCGACAAAATTATTGCAAATGTTAGAGATATCACTGATCGAAAACTCAATGAAGAAAAAAAGCTTTATATTGATAAAGCAAAAACTGAGTTTATTTCACTTGCCGCTCATCAGTTAAGAACTCCTCTAGGTTCAATGAGATGGAATACCGAAATACTGTTACAAAGCGCTAAGGAATACAATTTATCTCCAGAAGTAATTGGTTTAATCAAAAATAACTATCAAAGTAATTTGAAAATCATTGATTTGGTTAATGATTTACTGAATGTGTCTAGGATAGATCAAAATAAATTAAAGTCTGATATAAAAAGATTTTCTTTAGTTGAAATAATTGAGGAAATAATTGAGGAATTTAGTTATGAGGCTAGACTTAAATCGGTTACTGTAAAATTTAGGCATAATAAAGATCATCAATATTTAGTTGAAATTGATCGTAAACAAATTAAAGAAGCTTTTAAAAATGTTATTGGGAATGCTATTAAATACTCATTCCAAAAAACTGAAGTTTCAATTTCATTAAATAAAAAAGTTAAG
>JAHIVL010000067.1 GCA_018816485.1 Patescibacteria group bacterium
GAGATATCACTGATCGAAAACTCAATGAAGAAAAAAAGCTTTATATTGATAAAGCAAAAACTGAGTTTATTTCACTTGCCGCTCATCAATTAAGAACTCCTCTAGGTTCAATGAGATGGAATACTGAAATACTATTACAAAGCGCTAAAGAATACAATTTATCTCCAGAAGTCATTGGTTTAATCAAAAATAACTATCAAAGCAATTTGAAAATCATTGATTTGGTTAATGATCTATTGAATGTATCTAGGATAGATCAAAATAAATTAAAATCTGATATAAAAAGATTTTCTTTAGTTGAAATAATTGAAGAAATAATTGAGGAGTTTAGTTATGAGGCTAGACTTAAATCAGTTACTGTAAAATTTAGGCATAATAAAGATCATCAATATTTAGTTGAAATAGATCGTAAACAAATTAAAGAAGCTTTCAAAAATGTTATTGGGAATGCTATTAAATACTCATTCCAAAAAACTGAAGTTTCAATTTCATTAAATAAAAAAGATAAGTATTTTGAGATAAAAATTTCAAATGTTGGAATAGGTATTCCATCATTTGATAATAAATATATCTTTGAGAAATTTTTTAGAGCAAAAAATGCAATCAAGCTCAGTTCTAAAGGATTTGGCTTGGGCTTGTTTATTGCAAAGTCATTTATTGAAAGGATGGATGGAAATATTTCATATTCTAGCAACGAAGATAAAAGAACAATTTTTATTGTTAAAATCCCAACATAAGCAGTCTGATAAAAAATATTTTATTTTTTTATTTTTTTTAAGTGTGATTTTATATTCCAGCGTTGTGTTTAAAGTTAAAACAATTGTTTGGGGAGATAGTCTATATTATTATGCTTACACAAAATCAATTATTATTGATCACGATATTGATTTTAGGAATGAAGCATACAGAGATTCGGGTGGTTTCCCAAATAAACCAGAAATTTCTGAAATTACGGGCAAAATAATTAATAAATTTTCTCCAGGAACTTCGATATTATGGATGCCTGGATTTTTGTTAGGGCATTCAGTAAGTAGTTTTTTAGGTTTTATTGGTATTTTTGGAGAAGTTGACGGTTACAATTTTATAACGCAATATTTTGTTGCGGTTTCAACAATATTATTTTCTACCTTAGGTTTATTTTTTATATACAAAACCATCAGTCTGTTTTTTGAAAGAAAAATTGCATTTTTAACAATTTTGTTTTTTTATTTAACGACTCAAATGTTTTATTACACTTCTATTGATCCACTTAATTCTCATTCAGCTTCATTTATGTTGTCATCGTTATTTTTATATTTGTTAGCAGTTTTTTCAAAAAATAATGAGGGTAAATTTGGTGGCGAAGTATTTAGTTGGCAAAAAATGATCATGCTTGGTGTTTTAGGTGGAGCTATAACTTTAGTTAGAAACCAAGATTTAGTAGTTCTTCTACCTGTCTCAATTTATTTTTTGGCAAGAAAAAATGCAGGATTGATGGAGATTTTTAATAGGATGATTTTGTTTTGGGGAAGTGTTTTTTTATTAGTTAGTATTCAGTTTTTCATGACTCTTACTTTATATGGTCAGTTAGGAAGTCCGTATATTATTGGAGGAGAAAAATTATCTTGGTTGAATCCAGATTTTTTTAGAGTTTTATTTAGTTTTGGAAATGGTCTATTTACATTCGCGCCAATATTAATTGTCTCAGTTGTTGGATTAGTAATTGCTCAAACGAGGATTGCAAAAAGCCAATACAAAGTTGTACTTTTTAAACGTTTAAGCTTGATTTCTATTATTGTTTTCTTTTTACAACTATACGTTGTTGCTTCATGGGGGAAAGAAATTATTGGGGGTCCCTATGGATCAAGAATGTTTATTAGTGTCTTGCCTTATTTATCTTTGGGTTTGGCGACAATCTTTAAGAGATATAAAAATTATGCTAAATTTAATTTAATTTCTCACACTGGGTTGGTATTATTATTTGTCAATAATTTGATACAAACAGCAGTGATGCTTATAAGATTTTAACAAGATCTCATATTGACTATGTGCTAATAATCATCTTCAATGTACGTATATGCAAAAAAACGAAAAAATCCCTTCAGAAATGACTAAAGAAACATCAAAAGATAGTTGTTCGTCTGAAGAAGGATGTGAAACTTGCATGAAAGGCGGATTTCCAATGAAAAAAGAGGCACTTTCGTTTATTACTTTGGCTATGATTGCTGTAACCACTGTGTTGGCAGTACTTTTGATCAATGAAAAAAGAGCCAATCTTTCTTCTCCAGCGTTAGATTCTAAGGCAACTGTTGAAAGTGTTGCAAAAACATATGAGATGCCCGCAATAAAAGCTACTAGCGAAAAGATCGAACTTCCAGATCCAAAAATAACAGGCAAGATGTCTGTTGAAGAGGCTATCCAAATTAGAAGAAGCAAGAGAGTCTATTCGGAGGAACCAGTGACATTATCAGAATTAAGCCAGATTTTATGGTCTGCTCAAGGTATTACTGATGAAAGCGGTCATAGGACTGCACCGTCCGCAAGAAGTGTTTATCCTTACTCACTCTATGTTGTTGTAAGAAATGTAGAAGGTCTTGATTCAGGTTTATATTTGTATGATCCTGAAAGCCATACCTTGGGAAACCTAGATTTGGCTAATGCAGGAGAATTATTAGCTACATCTGGGGTTCAAGATAACTCTCAAAAAGCACCAGTAGTTATCGCAATGACTGCAGTATTTGCGAAAACAGCAGTGAGTTTTCCAGATAATCCAGAAGAAGTAACTTTTCTTGAAGGCGGACACATAGGTCAAAACATCTATCTTCAAGCTGAGTCGATGAAGATGGCTACTGTTGTTACAGCGGGTTTTGATGTTGCTAAAATTGGCGAGATCCTTGGTTTAGATAGAAACGAAACGATCGTTTATCTGATTCCGTTCGGTCATCCAGGAATAGAAGTTTCAGCAGAACATTAATTAGTATGTGAACTTAAGGTCTTAAATGAAAAAAATATTATTTTCTTTGATATTTGTTTTGCTACTAAATTATTCTGTAAAAACTGATGCCTTATTTTCATCAGTGAATAATGTTTTTGCAGCTAACGAAGTTGAGGTTGCTGCCGATAGCAAGGTTTTTACAGTTAAAGAATTAGCTGAGTTTGATGGCAAAGATGGACACAAGTCATACACAGCTTATGAGGGAGTAGTTTATGATGTTACTGATAGCAAGCTTTGGAAATTAGGAGAGCATTTTGGTTTGAATGCTGGAGTTGATTTGACCACAAAAATGGCCGAGGCTCCTCACGGAGATGAAGTGTTTGCTGGGTTTGTGGTTTTAGGGAAACTTGAAGGGTATCAAATTCCAGAAGATAAGGATGCAGAGACTAATGAAACCGTGGTTTGGTATGAAAAAAGAATTCGCATTGGATCGTTTTCGATTTTAGGTTGGACAGGAATTTTTTTAGGTATATTTTTTGTTTTAACTTTTGCAAGTTGCTTCGCACTTCCTTGGGCGAAACTTCCTCTTCCATGGAAAGGTTCAAAAATTGGACCGGACCCACTAGATGATGCTGACAAGCACATGACATGGAGTTCAGTTCATAAACA
>JAHIVL010000068.1 GCA_018816485.1 Patescibacteria group bacterium
CTTAGAGAGGTTGTGTCAAAAATTGTTGGCGAAACTGAAGAGAAGAATGTGGGCAAGTTGATAGGTGTTGTTGTCAGAGTTGTTGACGGCAAGGCTGATGGTGGCAGAGTCTCTGCTATGGTTAAAGAACAATTGCAGTAATATCAATCAAACTCAAATTAACTATGAGAACTAAAACTATTGGCGAGGCTCTAAAAGAAGAAAGGGTTAGTCATCGTCTTAGAATTGAAGATCTCTCTAAAAAAACTAGAATTAGAATCAATTATTTAGAAGCGCTCGAAGAAAATCAGTTTTCTGAGTTGCCTTCAATAACATTTGTTAAGGGTTACATTAAAACTTATGCAAAAATTTTTGGATTTGATTACAAACCGTTGATCGCAATGCTTAGGCGTGATTATAAAGAAAGCGCCAAAGGCAGACTAGTTCCTAGAGAATTTATAAAACCAATTTTTAAAAGAAGATCTTCTCGTACTTCGATTACGTTAGTAGTAGTTATTTTAATCAGTATTTTTTCAAGCTTGGTAGGTTATATTGGTTTTCAATGGCACAATCTCAATAAACCACCAGAACTTACAATTTCAAAACCAGGAGAACAGGATATGGTTTCTTCTAAGGTGCTAATTGAGGGAAAAACAGTTCCTGATGCAATCTTACTTGTGAATGAGCAGCCAGTGGCATTGCAACCTTCTGGAGAGTTTAAAACAGAAATCTTAATTCCAAATGAGGGAATAGCAATAATCACTATTGAGGCTAAGGATAGAAGAGGCAAAAGTAATATTGTTCAACGATCTGTGAATGTACAGTTTTAAAGCAAACATCAAGAGAATGTTGTATGATTAAGTTAGTTAAAATAAAAAAAAGGATAATATGGATATTTTACCAATAGTTTTTGCAGTAGTACTAGTTGTTCTTACAATCGTGCTGAGTGTGGTTGGAGTTCAGGTCATTATGGTTCTTATAGAAATTAAGAGAACTTTAAGAAAAGTTAACACTACTCTTGAAGTTGTCGAGGACAAAATGCATGCGATTACCAGTCCGTTTCAAAATCTAGGAGGTGCACTATCTGGAATTAAAACAGGCATGCAGTTCTTTGAGGCATTTACAGCATGGCTTAGTAAAGGCAAAAAAAAGGATGAATGATAATGAGCAAAATAATTTTTCGTTAGGTTTTGTTGTTGGAGCACTTGTTGGTGTGGCTGGATATTTTTTTACTAGCACTCAAGAAGGTAAAGAAATTAAGAAAAAAGTTGCTAATGAGTGGGGAATAATTCGAAAAAAGCTTGAAGACGAGGGAGCGATTCCAGAAGGTGGCAAAGATTTTTCAGATATTATTGTAAATGTGAGAACAAAAATATATGAATTTTTAGATGAGGAAGTTCCCAAGAAGAAAAGAAAACCGGGAAGAAAAAGTTCGCGATTAAACTTAAAATCAAGCGAGGTTTTATCAGAATCTCCGACCAAGAAAAGAAAACGAATGTTCAAAGGGATTTAATTAATTTTACGTGATAAAAATTATTTTCCGAGTGCCATACTAATCATCTTTTTGAAGGCATCGAGAGTGGCTTTTAATGCCACAGCAAACCATTTGAAGACAAATTTTATTGTTCCGTCGGTAATGTTTGTAGATTTCTTTTTGAATTCGGGTGAGTTTATGAAGTTTTGAAATCCTGGTGTTGTGTCGTTCTGCATAATTAATTATCAATTATAATGTGTGTTTAGTGATAAGGCAATGATTTATAAAAATCATAAGATAGATTATAATTCCAGTTATATGCAACCAGATGAACTTCGAAACCTATACTTAAATTCATTCAAAAAATATGGTCATGCAATTGTGCCATCAGCTTCTATTGTTCCTGAAAATGATCCGACTACGCTATTCACTGGATCTGGCATGCAACCAATGATGGAGTATTTCCTTGGAGCTCCTCATCCAAAAGGAACCAGAATTGTAAATAGTCAAATATGTTTTAGATCCCAAGATATCGAAGAAGTTGGCGATAACAGACATACAACTTTTTTTGAAATGCTTGGCAACTGGTCTTTTGGTGATTACTTCAAAAAAGAGCAGTTGCGCTGGGTTTTTGAGTTTTTAACCAAAAATCTTGGTCTTGATCCTCAGAATTTGTATGTTTCTGCTTATGAGGGAAATTCAAAAATCGGTGTAGACAGAGACAAGGAAACTCCGGCAATATGGAAAAAGTTATTTGCAGAAGTAGGTATTGTTGCTGAAGTTGTTGAAAACGCAGTTGAAAAAGGACTACAGGGAGGAAGAATTTTCTACTATGGTGATGGAAATTGGTGGTCAAGAGCTGGTGCGCCAAAAAATATGCCAGCTGGAGAGCCTGGTGGTCCTGACAGTGAGATATTTTATGATTTTGGGGTAGATAGAAGGCTTCATGAAAACTCTGAATTCAAGAATAAAGTTTGTCACATAAATTGTGATTGCGGTAGATTTTTGGAAATAGGTAATAGTGTTTTCATGCAATACCAAAAGCAAGAAGATGGTTCTTTTGCAGAACTACCAAAGAAAAATGTTGACTTTGGCGGTGGTTTTGAAAGAATTTTGGCTGTTACTCAAGATGAAATTGATATTTTTAAGACTGGTCTTTTTTCTCCAATTATTATGTATTTAGAAAAGATTAGTGGTCAAAAGTATAATGCGTCCGAGGACTCAACAAGATCTTTTCGAGTCATTGCCGATCACATGCGCGCTGCCGTGATGCTGGCCGCAAACGGAGTTTATCCTTCCAACAAAAAACAAGGATATTTTGCCAGAAGGTTGGTTAGAAGATCAATTAGATATGCAAAAATGATCGGTATAGACCAGCTTTTTACAGCAGATTTAGTTCCAGTTATTGTTGAAATTTATAAAGATTCATATCCTGACGTAAGTCAAAAGTTAGTTCAAATTCAAAATGCCTTGGCTTTGGAGGAAAATAAGTTTGTTAAAACTATAGAGAAGGGTTTGAAAGTAATTGAAAAGTATCAAGAAGCAAAAGAATCGTTTGTTATTGATGGGATAACTGCTTTCAAATTATATGAAACTTATGGGTTTCCATTCGAACTTACTCAAGAAATTGCTCAGGAAAAAGGCCAGAAAATTAGTTTGGAGGAATTTGAAATAGCTAAAAAATTACACTCAGATCAGTCAAGAAGTTCGTCAGCAGACAAATTTAAAGGTGGTCTTCAAGATAGTAGCGAGCAAACTACAAAATATCATACTACAACCCACTTGCTTCATGCCGCTTTGCGAAAAATACTAGGTAAACATGTTCAGCAAAAAGGCTCGAATATCACTGTAGATAGGTTAAGATTTGATTTTTCTCATCCCCAGGCTTTAACTCAAGAAGAAAAACAAAAAATTCAAGATCAAATTACCACATGGATTGAGGCAGTCCTGCCAGTTACTGTTGCTCATATGAGTAAAGAAGAAGCTTTGAAATCTGGCGCAATTGCATTTTTTATCGAAAAATATCCAGATGAAGTTACTGTTTATACAATTGGGGGAAAACAGGATTTGACTGCAAGCGCCGAAAATTTAGCCGATAGTGTTCAAAAAACTGATGAAAATACGAGTCCGGACTGGATTTCCAAAGAATTTTGCGGTGGACCTCATGTCAAAAACACATCAGAAATAGGAAAGATCGAAATCTTTAGAGAGAAAGCAGTTTCTGCAGGTACGAGAAGACTTTATCTCAGATAATCGTTTTTTTTAGGTGAACAAAATCTATGTTATCATAGAAACATATGCAACAAATGGATAGTTGGCTCAAAGAAAATAAGCATTGGTGGTGGTGGGTTCCAGATATCAAAAAACTTGATGAAGAGGCTATTTTGGAAGGTGTGATGAACTATGGCCGTTGGAAAGATTTTCTGTTTTTGAAAGAACAATTTGGGCTTGAAAAAATAAATAGTTTATTTTTTTATATGACCAAAGAAAAAAAACGAGTTAATTTACGGCCAGAAAAAATTGCTTTGTTTGGTAACTACTTAAATAAATATGCTTCACACTAACATTCTAGCCTCAGAACAACTAGATTTGATAGAGCTCATCAGAGAGTTTGAAAAAGATTATTATTTGGTTGGGGGAACAGCGTTAGCACTTCAACTAGGACACCGCAGGTCAATTGATTTTGATTTATTTACTATTGAGAGCTTTAATAATAACAAAATCTTAAAAATAATTGAAAAATATTATCCTATAGAAGTAACTTACCTTAATCAAAAAGATCAACTAACAGTTGTAGCTCATTCAGTCAAGCTAACTTGGTATAAATATGAGTATCAAGTACCGGTAACTGAGTATTGGAATAATGTAATTAGTATGCCAGATATGTTAACGATAGCTTGTATGAAAGCGTTTGCTATTGGTCAACGAGCCAAGTGGAAAGACTATGTAGATATGTATTTTTTGCTTCAGAGGTTTTCCCTTAAAGAAATTAGTGATAAAACAATGAAGTTATTTGGAAAAGGATTGTTCGATGAGGTCTTGTTGCGGGGGCAATTATCTTATTTTGAAGATGTAAATTATCAAGAAGAAGTTGAGTATATGCCTGGATTTAAGGTCCTGAACGAAGATATTAAGAAAAACTTAATGAACATAGCTTCAACAGAGTAAATAACAAGTTGCTCTTCTATTTTAGTCAATAATTTGCTTTAATTAAGAACAGTAAGCTTGATCTATCAAAAGAGTGACTTTATTGTAGTAGTGGATTTTAATATATGGATTTGCCTAACCTATTTTCAACAAATTCTGATAAAGATAATCAAGTAATGACTATTTTTATTCATTTGACTGATATTAAAATTCAGTCATTTTTACTTTCAATTTCGAACGAGGGAGTTAGAATTTTAGGAAAATCTAATGTTTCGAATTATGAGGGGGTTGATAATTGTTTGGTTAGAGTTGATGAAAGTTTACAACAACTTGGAAGGAAATCGGAAAAAGTAAGCTTGGTTATCTTTGGCCTGAATTATGCTTGGGTCAAAAAGGGTGAGGTTACCGAGGATAAAAATCCTCTATTAAAAAAGCTTACTGATGATTTAAGCCTGAAACCAATGGGTTTCATCATAATTTCTGAAGCTATTGTTCAGCAAAAGATTTCAAGTAACTCAATGTTCACAGGAATAATTGCGGTTTTTAGTGAGAAGAATTTAACTCTTTCATTAATTCATCAGGGAAAAGTTAAAGCAATAGAAACAGTGGGAAGATCATCAGATGGGAAAGGAGATTTCCTCGAAGGCTTAGCACGATTTTCAGCAAAATCAGAAAAAGAAGGTTTCTATTTGCCATCTAAAATAATTATGGCCTCACTGGATTTGGATGAGAAAGAACTCAAAAAACATCAACAATATATTTATGATTCCGATTGGGCAGTTCAAACTCAATTTTTGCAACCTCCAACAGTAACGATTATACTTCAAAAAGATTATGAAGAAATGATTACTAAGGAAGCTGCGAAGGCTGTTGCATTGCAAAAAGGCATGACAAAAGCAGCGATGGCTGTTATTGCCACCAGAGACCTAGATGTCAAACAACCAACGGAGCTTGATAGTGATGAACTTGGTTTTAGCGAGGTTAATCCAGACCAGGATTCAGAATTAGAAGTTGCTACTAAGATTATAGATGATGCTGTTCTTGAGTCTCCAACTTCATTTGGTGTTCCAATTTCTACGAAAGAATTTGATAAGGAACTTGTTTCTGGTAGTGAAAGCAATCTTAAAGAACCAGATTTTGAGGATGATAGTGAGCTGGCAGTAGATGATCAAAGTTATGGAGAAACCAAGCATATCTTTGATAAAAACAGATCTCACGATGATGTCGGTGCCAAAAAACACTATAAAAATTTCAGGCTTTATACTTTGGTTGGATTTATTGCTGGATTATTCGCCTTATTGGTTATTGGTTTTTTTGGAATTACAAATTCAGCAATAGCTGAAGTAGGCGTCGTTTTAGAAACAAAGTCAGTGTCTAAAGATTTAGAAATTACTTTAGATACGTCTATTTCAGAAACAAATAGTGAAAAATTAATTCTTGCTGCTGGCAAAATTTCAAAGACAGGTAAATCTGAGAGTTCAATGCAGACCACAGGAATCACAATAGTAGGTGAGAAAGCCAAAGGTAAAGTTTTTATTTATAATAACTTAGTTGCTGCTGAAAAGTTGTTGACTAAAGGCACAATATTGAGTGCTGGAGATGTCAAATTTGAGCTTGATGACGATGTAACAGTTCCTGCTGCGAGTTCTCCAAAACCAGGTGAGTTAGTACCTGGAAAAATTGAGGCATTTGTGACGGCAACAAAAATCGGTGCAGATAGTAACATCGTTGAAAATGTAGAGTTGCTTGTGCTACCTTTCGATAAAAGTTCATACTATGCCGTTGTAATTGACGCTGATTTTATAGGTGGCTCGAGCAGAGAAGTAAAAGTCGTATCAGTAGAGGACAGAATAGAATTATTGACTGACTTAAAGAAAGAGATCATCGAAGAAATCAACAAAGAATTTCAGGATGATTCAGGAGATGGTGTTTATATTTTGCCATCTAAAAATATTGTTTCAGAGGAAGCAAGCTATAATTTTGAAGTTGGAAATGAAGCAGAATCATTATCTCTTACCTTAACCTTAGAAATTGAGACAATTAAATATACTTCTGAAGATTTAAAGCCTTTAGCTACTAAAGTTTTAGCTTCTGAAATACCTGAAAATTATAAACTATTTGATGGTGATCCTCAAATTTTATCAGCTCCAACTGAAAATGATTTAGATACCTTAGATACTACGAAACCAGTAACTTTGTCTGCAAATATAAGCTCATTTGCAATTCCAATTATTTCTGAAGAAAAAATTAAAGGTGAAATTACAGGAAAATCTATTGATGAGGCAAGGTCGTTACTTGAAGCAAAAGACGAAATTAAAAGCGCTGAAATAATTATTAATCCTTCATTTGCTAGATTACTGATCAGAAAGATACCTGGAAAATTAGAAAAAATAAAGGTCGAGTTTAAATGAAAACACAACCAAAGGCCGTTGTAATGCAGAGTGACATAATAGATCTTTACAGAAATGCACTTCGACAAGGCATAGAAATATCTAAAGTTGAGAAGAAAATTAATCGTCACTTAAAAAGAATAAGTGTCAGTGATCATATTGAAAATCAAGAGGATGAGTGGAGATCAGAAAACGAAAAGAAGCGGTTGCCTATAATTGTTAGAACAGGTGCGATGATGCTCCCAATACTTTTTTTGATAATTGGTTTTTATCTGGTTGGAAGTGCAGTTGTTCCAATTATTGGTTCATATATCATTGTCGCTAAAGATGTGCAGATGACCAATCTCACTTCTCCGGTTCCTCAAGGACAGGTTATGGATGTTACACCCCTAGTTATTACTCAAAGTAATAAACCAGACAAAGTTGATCGTGACTTAGAAATTATTAATGAAGAGTTAGATTACACCGATCTTTCGAATTGGTTTAGTTCAATCACACTACCTGAATTTGGTTTGCCAGAGTTAGATTACGATATTACTCAATACACAATTGATATTCCTAAGCTAAATATTACTAATGCTGTTGTAAGTGTTGGCGGAAACAACCTATATGAGAATCTTATTGCTTTTAAGGGCACAGCTTTACCAGGCAGTCCGGGTTCACCAGTAATTTTTGGGCACTCAGTATTAAGACAATTTTACAATCCTAGTGAGAAAAATTCTCGTAGATATAATTCTATTTTTAGCACTATCATGACTTTAGAAACTGGTGATAAGATTTTCGTTACGTCTGGAGGAGTGAAGTATACATATGCGGTTTCACATAAGAAAGAAGTAAAGCCAGAGGATGTTTATATATTGACTCAAAAATATGATTCAAAGCAACTTAAGTTAGTCACCTGCACACCAGAGGGAACATATTTGCGTCGTGGAATCGTCACGGCTCAGCTGATAGAATAAGCGCGAGGTTTTTAAAATCAAACATATAAATCTTTCACATTTGGACAAGCCAAAAAGCGTTCAAGATTCATATGTTTGATTTTAAAAATTATTGTAAGAACTAAATGAATAAACTCCTCTCGTTGGGACAAGCCCAAAAGGTTCGTAGTTTTTACTATATTTTTAAATGATTCAATTTAATAGGCCAAAAATTGTTTGTAGTTTAAATATCTATTTTTTAAAATTATCTAAGAATAAAATATTTGAACAGCGAACATTCAGGACTTGTTCCTGCGAGAGCTGTTAAAATATTTTATTCTTAGAATTTATTATGATTATTAAATAACTATGAACAATCCTGAAGACACAATATTAGCAATTGATTTTGGGACCGTGAGGATTGGTTTAGCAATTTCTAGGTTTATTTTAGCAGAACCTCTTGAGATAATTTCTAATGATGATTCCAAATTTTTAAAAATTAAAGAAATTTGCATTGCGGAAGATGTGAAAAGAATTATTGTTGGTATGTCCGAGAATGAAATGGCAAAGAAAACTGAGGTTTTTGCAGATGAACTTAGGGATGAAATTAAATCCGATTGGGAAAACAAGCCTGAGCTGGAATATATGGATGAGACCTTGAGTTCGCATTCAATTCACGAAAAAATGAAGTTTGCCAAAAAATCCAAAAGAAGTGCTGACATTGATCACTTGGCAGCAGCAGAATTTTTGCAGGAGTGGTTGGATGAAAATATAAAAGAATGATTCAAAGGAAATATGTCAAAAAAATTATCTAAAAAAGCTACTATTTTAATTTCAGTTGCTTTGATTTTTACAGCTTTAGTTTTATTTTATGTAAGTTCACTTCTAAAACCCCTTGATGTTAACTCGACTGACGCTAGTCGTTTTGTTATTCCAAAGGGTCAGGCGATTTCAATTATTGGTCAAAGATTGCAAGAGGAAAAGCTTATTAAAAATGCATATGTATTTAGATTTGTTGTTGTTAAAGATAAACTAGTAAATAAAATCCAAGCAGGTTCATTTGATATTTCACCAAGTATGAGCGTGAGTGAAATTGCCAATCATTTAACAATTGGTACAGAAGATATTTGGATTACTCTCCTCGAAGGTTGGCGTGTCGAAGAAATTGCCGAGAGCTTGGAAAGTCAAGACTTAGATCATTTCGACAAAGAAGAATTCTTAAATTTAGCAAAAGCAAGCGAGGGCATGCTTTACCCAGATACATATTTAATTCCTCGTGAGATGTCCAGTGAAGCAATCTATCGGTTATTATTAAATACATTTGAGAAAAAAGTTATTCAGGGACTTGCCAATGAGATTAAGACCTCAGATAGAGATTTTGATCAAGTTTTAATTATGGCATCACTATTAGAACGAGAAGCTAAAACTTACGAACAGATGAGAAGAGTGGCAGGGATTTTATGGAATAGGATTGATATAGGTATGGCGTTACAAGTTGATGCAACTTTGCAGTATGCTAATGGTTATAATCAAATACAAAAAAAATGGTGGGCCATTCCAAGTTCAGAAGATAAAAAATTGAAATCTCCATTTAATACCTATTTAAATCTGGGACTCCCTCTAAAGGCTATCTCAAACCCAGGAATCAATGCAATAAAAGCAGCCCTAATGCCACTAGAATCTAATGATTTCTTCTATATTCATGCTAATGATGGTAGTATATATTACGCTTCAACTTTAGAAGCTCATAACGCAAATATAAATAAATACTTGCGTTAAGGTGGATTTCTTGTTATAATTCTCAATTCAGTGTACAAAATAATAGTGGGGCTAAATTTCTTGAGTACCGTAACGTACGTCACTTCAGGTGTATTACTCTAAAAATATTAAGGGGAGCGACTTTTGTCAGTCTCTCCATTTTTTGTTTAAAAGCCAGATTAGCAGCTCATAACTAGATTAAACAAACTATATAGCAAGGGAGTTTCATGTCACAAACCAAGCGCCAAAACTGGGGTCAATCACACTCAATTCTGCCAGAATTAGATTTGATTAAACTTCAAATCGACAGTTATAGAATCTTTTTAGAAACTGGAATCAGAAAATCATTAAATGAGGTTAATTCAGAAAAAGGAATAGAAGATTACACGGGAAAAAATTGGGCGCTAAAGTTTGGAGAATATAGATTTGGTAAAGCAAAATACTCAGTTACTCAAGCAAAAAACAAAGGAGTAACCTACGACATTCCTCTCTACGTTGAGGCTACTCTCATCAATAAAAGAACAGGTGAAGAAAAAAATCAAGAAGTTTTCTTGGGCGATATTCCTAAAATGACTAAGATTGGTACCTTTATTATTAATGGTATCGAACGCGCAGTTGTAACTCAATTAGTTAGATCTCCAGGCGTTTTCTTTGGCGGTAGCTTGGAGAGAACTCAAGGAAGACAGCTTTTTAGTGCTGAACTTAGACCAAGAAGAGGTTCGTGGATAGAGATTTCTGTAGGTAAAAGAGATGTTATTACTGTCAAAATTGACCGTAGAAGAAAAATGCCGGTTACAGTACTGCTTAGAGCACTTGGATTTAGTTCCGACGAAGAAATTTTAGAACTACTCAAAACCGAGAACTCAATGGATCAGCTAAATTTACTTCAAAATACAATCGATAAAGATGCTACAAAAACTCAAGAAGAAGCCTTAATCGAAATTTACGAAAAAATGAGACCAGGAGAGCCTGCAGTTTTAGAGACATCGAGAGAATATTTCAAACAATTATTTTTTGATCCAAGAAGATACGATTTAGCAAAGGTAGGAAGATACAAACTTAATAGAAGATTAAAACTTAATGTCGATAAAGACACAACAGTTTTAACAAAAGAAGATATTGTCGCTACTGTTAAATACTTAATTAGATTACAAAATGGCGAAGGTAAAGTCGATGATATTGATCATCTTAGCAACAGAAGAGTTCGTCAAATTGGTGAGCTAGTCAAAGAGTCAGCATTTAGAATTGGTCTTATTAGATTGGAAAAATCAATTAGAGAAAAAATGTCTCTTACAAAAACTGAAGAAGTCTTAAGTCCAGCAGCATTAGTTAATGCACGCCCACTTATTGCTACAATTTCAGAATTTTTCAGACGTAATAGATTATCAACAATTTTAGATCAAACTAATCCTTTATCTGAAATTGATAATTTAAGACGTTTGTCTGTTATGGGTACGGGCGGTGTTACCAGAGAACGTGCATCGTTTTCTATGCGTGATATTAATGCGTCCCAATATTCTCGTATCGATCCAGTTAGATCTCCAGAAGGTCCAAACATTGGTTTAGTTACTTATCTTTCTTTATATGCCAGAATTAATGACTTTGGTTTCTTGGAGGCTCCATACAGACAGATAAAAAATGTTAAGGGAAAAATGCAGGTCCAAGATGAAATCGTTTACTTGTCAGCAGACGAGGAAGAAGATTATAAAATTACTCATGCAAGTGTCGAAATTGACGACAAGGGGATCATTCAAGATGAATGGGTTGCCATGCGTTATATGAATAGTTTTACAGAAGGTCCAGTAGAAGATGCTCAATATATTGATGTTATTCCAAATCAAGTTATTGGTACATCTGCATCATTGATTCCTTTTATTGCTAATGATGAAGCTAACCGTGCACTTATGGGTACACATATGCAATGTCAGGCTGTACCTTTAGTAAAACCACAGGCTCCAATTGTTGGAACGGGTATGGAAGCAGCAGTTGCTGTCGCTATGGGAAGAACAGTAAAAGCTCTACATAGTGGTGAAGTTACATATGTCGATGCAAATAAGATCGAAATGTTAATATCCAAGGCTGATTCTAAAAAAGCTAGTGAGGTGTCAGAAGATTTTGACGATATGTACTTTCATGAAAATGGCAAAGATATATATAACATTACAAAATTTATTAGAACATCACAAAGTACATGTTACTCACAAAAACCAATTGTAAATGTTGGAGATAAAGTCAATGTTGGAGATGTTATTATTGATGGACCAGCTGCGGATGGTGGCGAGTTAGCACTTGGTAGCAACTTAGTAATTGCTTATGCTTCATTCGAAGGTTTGGGATATGAAGATGCTGTTGTTATTTCTGACAGATTAGTTAGAGAAGATGTCTTGACTTCAGTTCAAATTAATGAGTATAAAGCAAAGATAATGGATACTAAACTTGGTGCAGAAGAATTGACCAATGACATTCCTAACGTTTCTGAAATTTACTTGGGTAATCTAACATTGGATGGAATCATTCGTGTTGGAAGCATTGTCAGTTCGGGAGATATCTTAGTTGGAAAAATTGCTCCAAAGGGTGAGACGGAGTTATCACCAGAAGAGAGGTTGCTAAGAGCCATCTTTGGAGAAAAGTCTAGAGAAGTCAGAGATACATCATTGAGATTACCTCACGGTCAATCTGGAACTGTCATCGATGTTTCAGTTTTAGATAGTGATCTCGGAGATGAACTAGATCCGGGCACTCTTAAGGAAGTTGTTGTTAAAGTTGCGCAAATAAGAAAAATTACAGTCGGTGATAAGTTGGCTGGACGCCATGGTAACAAGGGTGTTATTTCAAAAATAATTCCTGTTGCAGACATGCCACATACTGAAGATGGTACACCAGTAGACATTATTATTTCACCACTTTCTGTTTTGGCACGTATGAACTTAGGTCAGCTTCTTGAGGCTCACACAGGTTGGGCAGCACAAAAGTTGGGTTACAAAATAGCAATTCCAGCATTTGAAAGATTTGATGAAAAGAAAATTTGGGAAGAACTAGCAAGAGCAGGATTACCAGTTTCTGGAAAAG
>JAHIVL010000069.1 GCA_018816485.1 Patescibacteria group bacterium
CTTAATAACCTCAGTTAGTTTAAGATTATCTAGCCAATCACCGTTATATTTTATTTCAATTTTATCGAAATCAAGTATTTTATTAGCCTGTTTTTTCCAACTTTTGAAATTTTCTTCAATTTGCTCATTACTGAGTTCTGGCCGAGTGGTATCTTTTCCAGTTGGATCGCCAATTTTAACAGTGCCGTTGCCAATAAGTAAAATTACCTCATGTCCTAAATCAGCAAATTGTTGAAGTTTACGTAACACTACAGAATGTCCCAGAGTTAATAAAGCCCCGGTAGGATCGATCCCCAAGTAAAGACGAATTTTTTTCTCGCTCATTAATTTTTCTAACGTGTCTGTTTTGGGTAAAATTTCAGTTACTCCGCGAGTTAAAACTTTGTTAGTAGTTAAAGTGTTTGTCATAAGTTCCTTCATTGTACATTATTAATGGTGTTTTTATTCCGTGTTCCACACTTTCTTGGCAATTTTTGAAATAAGTGCTAATTTTTTCGCTTGATCTTTAAATGATAGGTTATTACCTTATTATTTTCGAGAATTAAGAAGAGATTAAACTTCCCCTACCAACTTTGCTTTATATATAGAATTTAAAACAAGGGCAACTTGTTTTCTAATTGGCTCAACTTCATCAGTCGATATATTTTTAGCATCATCGTGATATGTAATCGCAAATGAATAATTTTGATTATATTTATTTTTAAGTTTTATATCTGTAACCATATTAGAAAGTTTTAGAATTGAAGTCATAAGGTCGCCAACTAAAGTTTTTGGTTCAAGCGTAAAAGTCATGTCTTCAACCATAAATGCAGTTTTGGAAATTGGTTGATACTTTGGATGAGTTTTTACTACTGTAAGAAGTTTGGCAAATTCTATTTCTACTGCAATTCGGTCGTTGTCCAAAACTTGAATTCCTCCAAGCTGAATTCTTTTTTTGCTTTTGTTATCTTTTGTATTAGTTGTCCCACTCATTGCAGTATCAACTGTGATGATGCCAGTATTATTGTTTTTTGAACCAACAGCAATATCAACTTCCATATTCTCAATAAAAAGTTTTTCCATTAAGCTTTCGATAATCCCTCTAACTTTTCTGTATGGGAGTGTTGAAACAAGCCCTAAATGTAGTTTTTCATCTGGCAAAGAATCTTTAACTGGAAGGTAAACATTAGCAATTTCAAAAACAGACATTTCTGGAGTTTGAGGATTTTGGTCAATAATTTCTTCGAGTGATGGAATTAAAGAAAGTCTCATGTAAATATGGTCATCAGTTAGTGGATTACTTAGTTTCAAATGATTTTCGAGCGCATCTGTTTTAAGTGCAATTTCTGCACTGACCATTGAATATGAGTAAATTTCTTGAAGCCCAATACTAGAGAGATGTCTTTTAATTCTATTTTCAATCGAGAAATTAACACCTTTTTGTCTATTTGTTGGGATAGGTGTATCCATCAAAACACTTGGAAAGTTGTGGTATCCATAAATTCTAGCAATTTCTTCTACAACGTCTGCAGGAATTGTAATGTCTGGCCTGAACGTTGGAGGGTAAACGGTGAGTAGGTCGTTACTTGATTTGGAAGCGTCACTGTCAGTTTTAGTTTTTCTAACCTTAACTCTGCACTCAAGCTGTTTTAAAATTTCAACAACTTTTTCCATTGAAATATCAATGCCGAGGTACTCATTAATTCTTTTGAGAGTAATTTCCACTGGGGTTGAAGTTTTCTTGCCGGGAAATTGGTCAAAAATTTTGCTAGCAACTTTTGCATCGGTTAAGTTTTTGAAAAGTTCAATACCACGAAGCAAGACGTCTTCCGCCAAGTTTGGGTCAACATTTTTTTCCATTAGTTGAGCAGCAATTGTTCTAATGGCATGAGTCATACTGGCAAATCTGACTTTTTTGGGGCTGATTGATTCGAGTAAAAGTAAAACATTTTTTGTTGAATCATCAATAGATGTGTTGGCAGTACCTTTGATAGATGGTAGGTCAATAATTTCATCTTGTCCATTTTTAAATACCACTTCTCCACCGACAGTTGTAAAAGTTTCTCCGTCCAGTGTTACGAAACTTTCACCTTTTTCTGCCTCCACGACGTTAATTTCACCACCGGTTTTCATTAGTTTGTCGTAGTCAAAAGCATGGCAAGGATGACCTAGTTCATGAGTGACATAGTTGGTAATATCAATGACGGCGTCATGAACATTTTGCTCGGTTTGTAGAAGACGTTTTGCCATCCAGTCTGGAGTTTTATTTCTTTTAACCCCACTTAAGACTACGCAAATTAGTCTTTTAGATAGTTTGGGATAATTATATATTTTTGGAAGCGGAAGCATCTCTGATGGACTTACATCAATTTTGACATTTCTAACAATTTTGCTTGGAATTAATTTGGCCGGGACATCAAACTGTTCCAAAATCACTGCTGCTTCTCGAGCAATGCCCCTTACTGACATGTTGTCAACTCTATTAGTAGTAATTTCTATGTCATAGACGCTCTCACCTTCTGTTTGGTAGATTCGTTCTATTGATGGTCCACAAAGAGAAACGTATTTTTGAATTTCAGCTTCAGTAGCTTTAGTATCAAGGTGTTCCAGTAGCCATTTGTGAGGTATTAGTATGTTCATAGGTTTATTTCCGTTTGTTTTAACAAATATTTATATAAACAATCTCGATTGCGCAGATTTAGGAAAAATTATAAATCTTTGCTTCATTAGGTTTGTTTATATAAATATTTGTTAAAACAAACCTAACTAATTTTTTTGGATTGGTTGATTAGAACTGCTCCAAAAATTTCAAATCTCCGCTGTAAAGAAGTCTGATGTCATCAATATTTAAACCCTCTTTGAGAGTATAGGTTCTTTCAACTCCCCAACCAAAGGCAAAACCAGTGTAGAGGCTTGGGTTAAAACCACCGGCTGTCAGAACATTTGGATGGACCATTCCTGCGCCACCAACCTCATGCCAGCCAGATTTACAAAACTTGCATTTTTGTCTTTGATTTTCAGGAGCATGTCCCAGGGCACCTTCTCTGGCTTCGCCATTCACTTTGTTTGTTTTTTCATCCAAAAATCCTGTTCCATGGCAAATATGACATGAAAAATCTACTTCTAGCGATGGCTCTGTAAATTGAAAGTGAAATGGTCTAATTCTAGATTTTGTTCCAGGACCGTAAAATTGTTCAGCAAAGTAATCAAGCGTACCTTTTAGATGCTGGATGTTGATTCCTTTATCAATAACTAAGCCTTCAAACTGATGAAACATCTGAGTATGAGTTGCATCCTGCTGGCGTCTATAACATCGAGCAATATTGATCATTCTAATTGGTGGTTTGCTATTTAGTCTTTCCATTTCGCGAACTTGTCCGTTTGAAGTGTGAGTGGTGAGTACGATTTTGCCCATTTTCTTGTTCATTGGCGCATCTACAAAGAATGTTTCCCATTCATCACGAGCCGGATGATTCTTTGGCATGTTTAAACTTTCAAAAACGTACCAGTCCCAATCAACCTCTGGGTATCTAGAACGACTAAAGCCAATTCTCTCAAAAATTTGAGTAATTTCTTCCATTGCCTGGGAAACTAGATGCATATGACCAGTTTTTGGTTTGATTCCTGGCGCTGTAAGATCGACCCATTTTTTTTGAGAGTTACCGGAAGTTACCACAGATTTTTCTATGCTTTCTGTGATGTCAGTTTTTAATTCATTGAGTATTTGGCCAGCCTGTCTTTTATTTGCAGATCCTACTTGAGAGATAATTTTGGCAAGGTCGTTAAAAATACCCTTTTTTCCAAGATATTTAGTTTTCAGCTCTTCTTTTACTAAATTTTCAATTAAATCGTTTTTTATTAAGTTTTGTACGTTAGTAACTTTTGATTTAAGTTCACTAATTGATATTATTTTGTTGGATGAATCAGATTTATCTTTTTTAATTTTATTTTCTCTATCTTCAATTGAGTAGCTAACTCGCCATTGACCTTTTTTTTCTTGAATTCCAGTTATAGAAACCTTTGAACATTCGTTAGTAGTCTTTAGATGGGTACCGCCATCAGGCATTGGATTGTATGAACCGATACTAAGTATTCTAAGGTCTTTATTTTTTGGTAATTCAAACTGGAGTTTAATTTTTCGTTTATTTATTTCTTTTTCTGAAATATTTTCAGCTGTGATTTTTAGATTTTTATGAACTATTGAGTTAATTTCATCTTCAATTTTTCCAATTAATGACTCATCAACAGGAAATTTAAAAGCTACAAATGCTCTTTTAGCAATTCCATGATTGCCATCGACTCCAAAATTCTTATTATCAATATTTTTAACTGCTTGATCTAGCATATGGCCAGCTGTATGAAGCATCATATTGTGATATCGTGTCTCCCAATTAATTTTAAGCAAGGCTTTATCATCAATATTCATCAATCCTTCAAGTTTTCCTTTATGTAGGATTAACCCATCATTGTACGAAACATGCGAAACTGTAAAAATTCCCTTGTCTGTTTGGATAGTGCCGGTATCTGCTGGTTGTCCACCACCCTGAGGATAGAAAATTGTTTGGTCTAGGACAATTTCTACTTGAGGGGATTTGGTATTGATAGAAACTATTTTTGCCGAACTTTCTTTTAGATAAGCATCGTCTAGGTATAGTAATTTTGTTTTCATGTTATTTTTTTTATATTGTTATTGTAACCTATATTCACTAAAGATTTTATTTCTTTTTAGAAATAAAAAAACTCCCATTTTTTTCTTGACTACGTTAGTAGTGTAATTAACACAGTTTTTTGTTTAATCTGTATTTTCGCATTGTGACTACAGAAAAATTAGGTACAATTAGTATTATGGAAATAAACCTATCAAAGCTAAAAAGGCAGACCTTGAGGTTTTTCAGAAAGATTATCCCTTTTCGGGTTAAAAAAGTTTATTCAAAACGAACAGTCTTGTCTGGATCAGCAAAATCTAGAATGAGCCGACAAAACAAGCAATTATTCTACGCAAAGTTAATGAGATTTGTGGCTTTTGGAAGTTTAATAGCAGTTGTAGGTGGAATCTTGTTATTTTTCACTGCTTTTGCTTGGTTTTCACGAAACTTGCCAAAACCTGGTGAAGTTGTCAGACGCGAAGGTTATAGTACAAAAATTTACGATCGTAATGACAAGCTTCTATATGATTTATTTGACGATGAGAGAAGAACTCCAGTTTCTATAGATCAAATTCCAAAGGATTTACAAAATGCCACAGTTGCAATTGAGGACAAAGATTTTTATAAACATCAGGGTTTTGATTTGTTTACACTAGTTAGAATTCCATATAATGCGATTTTTAGAAATCGTGTGATTGGTGGTTCTACTCTTACTCAGCAATTAGTTAAAAATGCACTTCTTACTAATGAGCGAAGTGTTGTCAGAAAATTCAAAGAATTAGTGCTCTCTCTTCAAATTGAACGCAAGTTTTCAAAAGCCGAAATTCTTGAAATGTATTTGAACGAAGCGCCATATGGTGGTACCGCTTGGGGGGTTGGTACGGCAGCAGAAATTTATTTTAATAAGCCAATTAATGAGCTCAACTTGGTGGAGTCAGCAATTTTAGCTGGTCTTCCTCAACGACCGTCTGCCTACTCTCCTTATGCAGGAAAAACTGACGATGACGGTCAGCCTTTATGGAAATTAAGAACCAAGGGTGTTTTGAGAAGAATGCAAGAAGATGGATACATAACAGATTTAGCTCATGAGCAAGCTCTTGGGGATTTGGATACAGTGGAGTTCGAGCAGTCAGCTGTTTCCATTAAAGCTCCTCATTTTGTGTTTTATGTTAGTGATCTATTGGGTGAAATAGTTGGCGAAGATGCCATTGAAGCTGGTGGTTTCAAAGTAACAACTTCTCTAGATCTAGATCTTCAAGAAAAAGCTCAGGAAGTAGTGACCTCAGAAGTCGATAAGGTTGAAAGTTTAAACATTACTAATGGTGCCGCATTAGTTATGGATCCCAAAACTGGAGAAATTTTAAGTATGGTTGGAAGTAAAGATTATTCAAACAACGAAATTGGTGGTCAATTTAATGTTGTTGTTGATGGATTGAGACAACCTGGATCTTCAATTAAGCCAGTTACCTATCTTGCCATGATCCAAAAGGGCTTTTCTCCTTCAACTATGATTGTTGATGTTCCAACAGTTTTTACTCCACATGAAAATGCCAAAGCCTATGAACCAAAAAATTATGATGGAAAATTTCGCGGGCCAGTTTCTTTGAGAAATAGTTTGGGAAGTTCTTTAAATATTCCTGCAGTCAAATCTTTGGCGACTGTTGGAATAGATAACTTTTTGAGTTTGGCTTTCGATATGGGTTTTGTAACCTTAGAGCCAACTAAAGAAAATATGCAAAGGTTTGGATTGGCCGTAACACTTGGAGGTGCTGAAGTTCGCATGATTGATATGGCCACTTCCTACAGTTCTTTTGCAAACTATGGTCAAAAAGTTGAGCCAGTTGCAATATTAAAGATTGAAGATAAAGATGGAAAAGTAATTTATGAACACAGACATGTGGAAGGACGACAAGTTTTTCTTCCTCAAGAGGCATTTTTAATTAATAATATTCTTTCTGATAATTTTGCCAGGGCAATTGCATTCGGGACAAATTCTTTGCTTAACGTTAGTCCAAATGTTGCAGTTAAAACTGGAACTACCAATGATCAAAGAGATAACTGGGCAGTCGGTTGGAGTCAAGATGTAGTTGTTGTTGCTTGGGTTGGAAATAATGATAATTCCGCAATGAAGAGCGTTGCTTCAGGTGTTTCTGGAGCTACTCCTATTTGGAAAAATATTATGTTAGAAGTTTTAAAACTTGATAATTATTCCGCACCCGAATGGGTTGTTCCTAGTGGAGTCGAAAGAATTGGTGTTGATAAAATTTCTGGATGGCCAGTTCATGATGATTTTGAGTCTCGTGAAGATTATTTTATTTCAGCATTTATTCCTTCTTTACCAGACCCAATTCATCAAAAAATGAAGCTTTGTAAGGGTGAATTAAAGCTTGCAAGTGATGCCAGGATTGCAGGTAATGATTTTGAGGAAAAGGAGTTTATTTTACTCAAAGAAAATGATCTTTTTAGTACTGATGGCGTGAATAGATGGCAACAAGGAATTGATGCTTGGATTAGTGGACAAGAGGACGGTAGATATAAGTATCCAACTGAGTTTTGCGGAGACACAAAAGAAATTTATGTCAAAGTGTCTGAGCCGGAAGATCATAAAAACTTTGACGAAAATACAACTAATATTAAGGTTAAAATTGAATCTGATTCAAGTGATGGCATTTCAAAAATTGAGATTTATGTGGATGGCAATTTGAGAGAGACCATCAATGATGAAAGAAATTATGAGGGCTCAATTTCTATGTCAGCAAATAATAAACATGAAATTAAGGCAAAGGCATATTCAAGATCTGGTGAAACAAAGGAAAGTAATGTAGTTCATATCGGAATTGGAGTCGTTTGGGATGCTCCAGATCCTACTCCAACGCCTAGCCCAACGCCAACGCCTTCACCAACGCCTAGCCCAACGCCAACGCCTAGCCCAACGCCAACGCCTTCACCAACGGTCATTCCAATACCTTGATTAATCAGCCTCACTTAGAAATACAGCTGAAAATACCAACAGTAACATTCCCGCGTTTAAAGTTAAAAAGTAATGATCTAATAGTGCGATGGGCAGTAAGACTAGAATCCACCACCAGTTATTTGGTTTTTTTTGAAGAATTCTGAGGCGATAAAAAATTGACGCTCGGTTTTTGAAAAATATTTTGTTCGATGATCCAAGAACTGCGAGGCCCAATATTCCAGTTTCTGCAAAAAACAACAGAAAAATATTATGCGCTGGTTGAACAAATCTTACAACTTCTCGGTTGTTGCTATATTCTTCAACTATAGAAGTAAAATTATTCAATCCTACTCCTACTAAAATGTTATTTTTTGCCATTTTAAGTGCTGCAACATTCAAGTAGTTTCTTCTGTTTAAACTTTGATTTTTTGAATATCCTTTTGACAGTAAATTGATTGAAATAATACTCAAGAAAATAAAACCTAAAGCTATCAAAGAAACGTTTTTTAAATTAAATATTTTTTGTAATGAAGCTTCTGTTTTTTTTGAATATTTTTGATAAAAAATAAAGCACAAGCCCAGTATAAAAGTTTCAATTGCAGAAACTGATTGGGTCAAGAATAGTGTCACAATAGATAAGCAAATAACCAGACTTTGAGTTTGAATAAAGACTGTACTTTTAAATTCTGAGATTGATTTCCAACCTGTTTTATTAAATAAATAAAGCAAATAAATAGCTAAAAATCCTCCAAGTAAATTTGGATGGGCTGTGGTCCCATATGGCAGGATTTTCTCTATACCATATAATTCACTTTTTGATATGCCTATATAATTGTTGAGGTTTGGTTCTCCAAGAAGTGAATAACCAATTAAAGTTTTCTGATTAACATATTGATAAATCGCCACACTAGACTGAAAAAATAATGTAGCAATTACTGATTTTTCAACTAATTCAGAATAAATTCTTGATTTATTTTTGACTAAAAATTTAACAAATAATCCGAGTTCAATCACTCTAAATAGATAGGCAAGAGATGAGATAGGATAATTGGCCCAAAATTGTCTGAGAGTAAAGATTATAAATAAAATTAGAACCCAAGATTTTTTTTGCAGGAATTTTTTTTTATAGGAATAAATTTTTTTCCAGAGTTCATTTCTTTTTGATTTATTTTTGGACCACCATTCTACTGACCAAATTAAAAACAAACTTAAAATAAAAATATCGCTCAAATACAGTTTGGGGATCAAATAATCAACTTGCAGTCCATTTACGTACGCTCCATTTTCAAAAAATTTCAAGAAGAAATTTGTAGGTAATAAAAAAATTATAATTCCGATTAGTGAATTTAATATTAAATTATTCAAGTTATTTTTTTTAAACATATTTTTGTTTGAATTAATATATTCTAACAGAGAAAATCAAAAAACCTGCTGATTAGCAGCAGGTTTTAGTTTAGTTTAATTTAATCTAGTTTGAAATATATTATTTCTTACTTGCTTTTCCTACAGAGGATGTGCTTTCTAGATTACTAGCGGTTACGATACTTTTAAATGTTCTAAAATCTGCGATAGCAATTTCAGAGAGCATTTTTCTGTTAAGGGAAATACCTGTTTTCTTAAGAGCATTTAGAAATCTTGAATATTGGAATGTTTCTTCGACTTCTTTAAGAGCGGCGTTGATTCTAAGAATCCAAAGTTTACGCATATCTCTTTTTCGAAGTTTTCTTCCAATATAGGCATATTTACCAGCATGCAAGAGAGCTTCCTTTGCTCTTTTATATAATCTATTGTTAGTGCCTCTGAAACCTTTAGTAAGTTTTAGTACTTTTCTGTGTCTGTTGGCTCTTGTGGTTCCTGATTTAACTCTGGACATAATTTATTTTCCTATCTTTTGATTTTATGCTAAACCAAGCATTCGTTTGATTTTTCTTGCCCACTTGCCTGTAACTTCGGTTGGTTTTCTGTAGGCTCTAATTGCTTTTTTACTTTTTATTCTTCTTCTGTGTCTCATATTCTGTGAGCGTCTCAAAACTTTACCCGTAGAGGTAATTTTAAATCTTTTTGCTACACCACTTCTTGTTTTTTGTTTAATCTTTTTCATTTGTTATTCCTTTTTTTGCTTGTATCCTTGAAGGTATCGGCATCAATTGAGCCATTAGTTTCTTGCCCATCATTTTTGGCGCAACTTCTACAAGTGAATATTCTTTTGTAGCCTTAATAGCTCTCTCAAAAATATCGTATCCAAACTCTTTCTTTGTGATTGCTCTACCTTTAAAAAGTAGTGTCAATCTTACTTTATCCCCTTTTTTCAAGAATTTTGACACCTTATTAAGGCGAGAAATAAAGTCTCCATCGCTCATAAAAGGTGTTAATCTAACTTCTTTTATGCTTTGAATCTTGGCTTTTTTGCGGCCCTCAGACTTTTTTTGTTGTTCTTGATATTTAAACTTTGCAAGATCAATGATCTTTACAATTGGAGGCGTTGCTTTTTCATTAATTAGCACGAGATCTTTGTCAGCATCTCTTGCTTTTGTCAAAGCTTCGTCTCTAGACATTACTCCAACCATTTTTCCACGCTCTGTGAGAACTCTCACTTCTGTTGCTCTGATTAATAAGTTGGCTGTTACTCTTTTTTGAAAAGAGCTATTCTTTTTTCCTGGTTTTATTCTCACGTTTTAAAGTAGTGTCCTTTTTTAAATATCTATTTTTAAATAGAGTGAGTATTATATCATCTAAAACTCTAATTGTTAAAGAGAGATTATTTGA
This sequence comes from Patescibacteria group bacterium, assembly GCA_018816485.1. Classification (GTDB taxonomy): domain Bacteria; phylum Patescibacteriota; class Microgenomatia; order UBA1400; family PJMF01; genus VFLK01. The sequence goes on from JAHIVL010000069.1 coordinate 10,345, forward strand.
TATAATTTAAGTCTGTCAAATCGAGTGAACTTGTAGCTCAGTTGGTTAGAGCGCTTCGTTGACATCGAAGAGGTCAGAGGTTCGAGTCCTCTCAAGTTCAC
>JAHIVL010000070.1 GCA_018816485.1 Patescibacteria group bacterium
AGCTACATTGCTTCCAACTAAATTTTTAGCCACATGACTTTTAACTAAATCTTTTGCATTAACATCAAAAATATCAGCAAGAATTTCTTTTGAAAGAAAAGCTTCAAGCTCTACATTAAAACCCCTGCCAAACATTCTATTGAGAACTGAATCTTTTTTATCGGTACAGACATTTCCTGACAAAGAAAGTAATTTTACTTTTTTGTGATCTTTCTTAACTTTATTCCAGGCAAATTTGAGAGCAATTGTCACCATATTCATACCCATAGCTTCATCTGTATCAAAACTAAATCTTAAATAAACGTGTCTACCTCTTATAAATGATTGGTAAGTTAAAAATTTTAGGTGTTTGCTTGTACTTTCGCAATAACTTGCAAATATCTTGATGTTGTTTTTTATCCAGTCAACAAACTCATAAGCTTCAAGCGTACTTTCACATTCAAAAACCAATGCTCGAGCCATACCTACTTTATTTATTACAACAGAAAGATTGTTGGCCAGAGTAAGAGCTTTGCAACCTCTGTTGATTGAAGCAATTAAGGCACCTTCAGTTGTTGCTAAAGGAATAAAAATATCGTCAACTGACACAACCTCATCATCTTTATTAATATTTTTACTAACATTAAGAAAGTTTTTTACTTTAACTGGCCCAACCAATCCAACTGGTATTTCAATACTCCCAATCATGTTTTCACAGTTGCTAGTTCCTGCTTTCTCTACTGGAAAATGGATATCAAAAAGTTCTTGAAAATCTCCAGTCCTAGAACTCTTGACTAGTTTTTGCCTTTTCTTAACTTTCTCAACTTCAGAAAGATTCTCATCTCTGATATACAAACTAAATTTATGAGCCATAATTACTTAGTCGGGAATTTGATATGAAATCACGCAAAATTCTTGAGCGCTTTAGAAAGTCTTGGATCCTTGAGCATCATGCAAGTCCAAGGAGCTAGCAACAACTGTTCTTGGTTAATCTTTATCTTACAAGGAGCCGTCTTTTGTTGAAGTTCTTTCAAGCTCATAAGTAAAGTTTGTTCTGGAGAAACAATTGATGTCATAAAATTAATTTGAGCAACCAAGTCATCGAAATCAACCCAAGCAACTCTGCTTACTTCATCCTCATTAAAAATTATTTCCCCGTTGTAACTCCCAACATAAACTTGGTCGAACTCGTGCTCGCCATATTTATCATTACAATATGCTTTGTAAACAAATTTATAGATTGGCTCAATTTCTCCATCAACTTTTCCATCTATGATGCCAATTTCCTCCCTCAATCTACGTCTAGCACAATCATAATATATTTCAGTTGGCCTAACATTTCCACAAATGGCATTTGCCCACCAACCAGCACCAACAATTTTTTTTGCGCTTCTTTCTTGTAACAAAATTTGGCCTTTTTTATTTATCAGCCACACAGAAGAAGCCCGGTGGAGTTTCACTGGATGCTCATGAGCTTTTAATTTATCCATTTGTCCAACGGGTTCGTTATCTAGATTAACCAATAGAACTTCATTATCATGCACCGTCGATATATTCATAATTTATTCCTATAAGCTGAATTAAATCTGATTAATAGGTAAAATAATAATAATTGCCAATAAATACAGTAAAAAGCAATTGCGTTGGATACAAAATCAAGCCAATCACAACTAAAAACCATGCCACTTAATTCCGAACAAGAAAAAACAAATCTCACCAGCGGAACAACGGCAATTTTCCACAATAAAGTTGTTGACATTAAAACTAAGCTTGGCAACAGTGACATCCAAATAAAAACCTTCTCCCTTACCAAAGCCTGCATTGTTTGATAGGGGTGCAAAATCAAACCAACTGAAATTTGTCCCAACGAATAAGTGGCCGACAAAACAACTTTTCTTTTTTTCATATATGATCCTTGCTTGGTGGCTAGCCAAGCTTCACCAACTAAAAAATCTCCACCAGTGTTGCTGTGATTAATGCCAAAACCAGCAATGTTTGCCAAGAATATACACCAATAAAAGAAGTAACCTCATCAAAAAATTCAGGAAAGACTCTCTCCTCATTCAGTTTTTTTTGAGCTCTTGCTTCTTTTTGCAACTCTTTTAAAAAATCATTTTTCACCAATGTACTATTTTTCATAGTTACTTTCCCACACCACTAAATGCCCACAAACTTCTAAACTCTTTTCTTGCTCGAAAGAGATCGGATTCCACTGACTTAATGCTTTTCTTCATCTCTTTTGCAATGTCTGTAACTTTTTTTCCGTCTACATACTTCAACATCAAAAGCTCGCCATATTGGCTTTTCATTTTTTTTAGAACCACTCTCACTTTCTGAGAAATTTCTTCCGAATCATCGACGTCATCTATCATGAGTAGATCAGAAAGATGTGTTGTTCTCAATGCTTTTTTGGCATATTTTTTTCTAAAGTAATCGGCAACTTCATGCCTGGCAATTGAATTCATCCAAGTCCAAATACTCGATTTGCCTCTAAAAAGGGGAAGATGTCTTAAACAATTTAAAAAAGTTTGCTGGACTATTTCTTCGGAATCTTGTTCATTGGAAATCTTTCCAATCACTACCATCAACAATCTATTTTTATACGTTTTAAACCAATAACTTACCGCTCTTGGATCGCCTTGTTTAAGTTTAGTTAATAGTATTTTTTCTTCCATATGCTATATAATAACATTGCATATGTCTTTTAAGTTAATTTCAACCGTTTTTGCAGAAGAAAATCCATGTGGTGCAGGAGAGGGTGGTGGAATTGATCTAGGAAATTGTCTTAAACTAAGTGACAGTGCTAAAATAAGCGAAGTCTATAATACTCCGTCTGCTTTAGTTGATATTATCATTAAAAATATGTTTCCTATTTCCGGAGTAATTATATTTGTAATGCTTTTTCTTGCGGGCTATAAATTTATTACCAAAGGTAAAGATGGTATGGAAGAGGCAAAAAAAATTGTCACTACAACTTTAATTGGATTTTTAGTAATGTTTTCTGCTTTCTGGATTGTTCAAATCATTTCTTTATTAACCGGAATAAATATACCTGGAATAGCTGTGGGTAACTAATTATGAATAATTTTCATTTAATTAAACCTGTGTTTGCTGGAGAATTTGATGAGTTAATCGGCACTATAGGAGCTCCAGCTGGTGTAGGTGCAATGAATAGGGAAGCTGGAGGGAGTATTCGCAGTATCGGAATACTGCTCTTAGTTTCAAAGCTTTTGCAAGTTGTAACTGTTATCGCCAGTGTTTGGGTTACAGTAAACGTTATCTATGCAGCCTACGTATATTTAAGCGGTGGTGGAAAATCTGAAAATCATCAGAAAGTTAACAGCATTCTAACAATGAGCATTACTGGCTTAATAATTATCGTTAGTGCTTATACTTTTGCAGGATTGATTGGGCTATTATTTTTTGGCGATGCAAGTTACATCATTAATCCAATAATTACACCAGTTGGAGGATCATAAGTATGTTTAGTTTTTTTAAACAAAAAAGAATGTTACCTTTAGCTATATTTTTAGCTTTGGTTATAGCATTTTCTATATTTTTCCAACCGCATTTTGTTTTTGCAGGAGCGCCTTGCAGTGGTGGAGAAGCATGTTATGACAATAAAAAGTGTATTGATGGTGTCTGGACTACTGAAGATTGTGGATCGGCTGTCATAGGCGGAGTTACAGCTCCAGAAGCTGTTGCCAATATGAATCTAACTTCTGGCATTGGTCTACTTACTTTTTTCTCTAAAGTTCTTAATTTTGGAGCAATAGTTGGTGGAATTATTGTAGTCGGGAATTTTGTTGGAGCTGGGCTAATGTATATCACTGGAGCCGGAAATGCGGATACTCACACTAAAGTTAAGGATAAAATTACCTACAGTGTTATAGGTATGATAATAATTGTTTCTGCCTACACAATTGTAGGGCTAATGGGACTCATATTTTTCAAAGACCCAACCTTTTTACTTAACCCTCGGCTACACGGGGTACTTTAGTATATAATAAAAATTAGTTAAAAAAATAAAAAAAAAATTATGTTTTTACCAACACTAATTGCACAGTTTGGAGATGGAATTACCTCACCTTCCAAGGCATATACCGCAGAAGGAACTACCCAAGAAGGAGTGCTTGCTAATTTTGATCTCATTATTTCTAATTTTTTGGGCTTGTTTACTATTATTGGGGCATTGATATTCGTTGTTTACTTTTTAATGGCCGCCATCCAATGGATAACAGCTGGTGGTGATGCTAGCAAACTCACTGAAGCCAGACAGAAAATAGTTCAAGGAATTCTTGGTTTAGTAATTTTAGTAGCTGCTTATGGAATACTTGGACTAATAGGAACTCTAGTTGGAATTGATATACTCAACCCAATAACTCAACTCGAAAAAATAATTCCTGTGATAGGACCACATTAATGAAAACTTTTAAATCTTTCTTATTGGGAGGAGCAAGCTTTTTAAGCTGTATGGCAACTAAAGCTACTGCCTTTACTAATCCGGTTATAACCGGGGATCTAGGTGGAAACAGTGTTGGAGGCGTTGACGCTGCTACAAGTGGAGCAACCTTTGTAAGTTATTTTGTATCAGTATGGCAAGGCTTTATTGTTATCGGCGCTATTATGGTCTTAGTTTATTTCCTTTGGGGTGGAATGGAATGGATTACTGCTGGAGCAGACACAGCCATCGTTGAAAAAGCTAGAAATAGAATTACTCAAGCAATGATTGGCTTGTTAATTCTGGTTAGCTCGTTTGTAATTATTGAATTTATAAGTCATCTTTTCTTTGGAGATGAATTCTCGATTTTGAATCTTGAATTTATTGCCCCTGCTCCTCCAGATGAAGAAATTTTAGAAGCTGCGAATGCGATTGAAGAATATAATTTTTTTGCTCCTCCTGTAGCATATGCAGTTGAATTAAACATTGGAGATACAGCAAAAACTCAAAGTATTCCAGGAACCGCAGATTACGACTCATCAGATAGCGAGGCAGGATTTGGAAAACTTATTGGAAAAGTTTTAAACATTGTACTCGTCATCAGCGCAATCATGGTTTTGATGTACCTGCTTTGGGGTGGAATTGAATGGATTACTGCTGGTGGTGACGCCACTAAAGTAGCTGCTGCTCGAACCAAAATCACTCAATCAATAACAGGATTGATTGTTTTGGCTGCATCAGTTGCCTTGTTTGTGATGATCCAAAATTTCCTCGGTCTTGAAGTTTTATCTTTTACTTTTGGAGCATAAAAACCATTGTTAAAAATAAACTTGACTATTTTTCCCAAAAACAGGTATAATTAGTCATTCAGCTAAAAAACTGATATATAAAAGTAATTAAGGAGACTATGAAAAAAAGAATTAAAAACCTAGCTGTCACAACAGCTGCTTTGGCAGTATCAAGTAGCAGAGTCTTAGCAGCTACCACAGTTACAGCTCCACCAGCATTTTTTACTGATATAGGATCTCTAATTGAAAAAGCATTAAACTTTGTTTTGATTTTAGGCGCATTATTAGTTTTCATGTATCTCATTTGGGGTGGAATTGAGTGGATTACCTCTGGCGGAGATAAGGGAAAAACAGAATCTGCACGTAATAAAATTACTGCTGCTGTTGTCGGGCTAATCGTTGTCGCATCAGCATGGGCCGTCCTAATGTTAGTACTAGGATTCTTAGACACAGACTTAGATGAATTGTTCACAAACGCAGGAGTTTAATAACAGATATTGAATTTGAATTTAAACCCCCGCTCTTGAGCGGGGGTTTTTGGTTATAAAACCATCAGCAGACTAATAATTAAATTCCTGATATAATTCACATATTCGCTAAAAACAGTTTTATGAAAAACCTAAAAAAACATATTTTACTAATTTTTTTAGTTTTGATTAGTCATCTCTATACAGCTTCACCTGTTTTTGCCCAAACAACTAATTGGACAGGAGTATGTGTTTCAGGAATTGACAACGATGCTACAACTAATGATGTAGCAACTATTCAAGGTTTAGAGTGCTTAATTGCAAATATATTTACTGTCATTATTACCTTAATTGGCCTCGGTGCATTTGTCATGTTTATTGTCGGATCTGTTTTATGGTTGATATCTGGCGGTAGTACCGAAGGCACAAAAAAAGCTCGCGACACATTGACATATGCTGTACTTGGAATTGTTGTTGCCTTGGGCGCCTTTATTGTTCTAAACCTAATTGCTGGATTTACTGGCGTTGAAACTATCAAACAATTTATAATCCCTACCTCAAACCCATAAATTAAATTAGACTTGTAGCGAAATAAGAAGTATTGTCAATTTTCGCTACAAGTCTATTGTATAATAAATTTGTGCTCAAACAATTTATTGCCCCACTGGTTTTTTTTATTCTAAGTTTAGTATTTTTACCCATTTTAAACCCGATCAATGCAGTAGATGACACCTATAATGGAAGTAGCAACTTCGATGTTAGTCAATATAGAACCTACAATACTAAAAGCTATACCGACTTTGACGACAAATTCTATATCACCCCAATAAAAAATGTCTTACAAAAAAACAATCCTAGTGATTCCGACTTAAAATCTCTATATATAAATCTAAGAATGGAGTTAGCACTAACTGGCTATGAATCTTACTGCATGGCTGAAAAAGTAAAAATTAAGCCCGAATATTCAACTCAATTAATTGACAGATTTTTAGAGTTAAATCCACAAGGAATTAATCTCAACACCTCCTCAAATGAGATACTTGGAATGGAAAGCGCTAACTACCCCATATGGAGAGATTTGGAAGGAAAACAATTTTTAATGAATTCCCTTGAAGAATATTTTGGATTCAAAGATGTATATGAAGAAGATGCTGCTAAAACAGAAATAAACACTGCTGCAATTAACTCTCTTCTCTCTCAAGAGCAATCGTGTGTACAAGGTTGGATCACTTTAGGTGCAGAACGTAGGGCATGTAATAGATTACAAGATTCAAGCACATGTGAATTTACCAAAAGAAAAATTCCCGGAACCGATTATGAAGTTCATGACATCATGAGTATGCTGAGTGATTTTACTGGAGGAAATTGGGCCGGTGGCGACCCCAAAGTAGGTGAAGAGTTAGCAATAAAGTGGTGTGATGTTATATTTTCCGAACCTCTTGATCCAAATGAATCGAAACTAACAACTCTTCAAAAAGGTTTAGTTCAACCAATTAGACAAACAATAATAAATGTTCCAACTTACATAGACAAAGGTTATAGATATGGTTTTATTGTTGCAGCTATAGAAACAAGGATTCCAGGAGAAACTTCTGGCGATGAAGCCACGCTTATGTTTAATTTTTTTACACCTCAGACAAAAGAAAATCAATTAGATGAAGTATTGGTAGTTGCATTTAAGCTTCCTGATATAGGGACAAATAAAGGACCTTATTCACTTTACGGTCATGAAAAATGGAACGACCCTCTAGATTTAACAAGATTGGTTTTGACTAACAATGACTCCCATAAAATACAAGAAGATCTAAGCTACGAAAAACGAGAGACTCTTTTAAATGCAGCTATTGCTGTAGAAAAACAAACTAGTAACAGCAAAATATATTGTTACAACGGTATATTTCCAAGTGGAAGTGGATCGAACTCATGTAATAATCCACTACCAAGAGCATTAACTGACATTATTAATGGGGCTACAGCGGATTGCGAAACCAAAATTGAGATTGTCAATGAGGTTAGTGATTTGGCTGGACTAAGAGACGCTAGTGACACATATGGAAAATTATTTACAAAAGAAAATGGAGGTCAGGTACTATTAAATTTATTTAGAGACTTAAGCTATAACGAAGGAGGGACCACCCCAGATTATGCTTCGATTAGTCCTGAAGCAGAAATCCAAACTATTTGGACAATTAAAAAACCAATTTGGGAACCAAGCATCGATGAAAGCTTTGTCCATTTTTATTTAGTCTATCCTGTAGGTTTTGAATTAGCGACCATTGAAGAAGCTATTAAAGGAACATTTTTTACAAAAACTCAAATTGCGGAAATGGATACTGACGAAAGTATCGCAAATAATTTTGAAGTAACTGGACAAACTCAAACTCTTAGTGGTGGCAACGTTGGCTGGTCATTCGAAGATTATGAAAAAACAGCAAACTGGGAATGTGGACCAGAAAAAATAAACGGCGTTCTTACCGGAAATCCCAAGCGTTGCATCGAACATCCAACAATTAACATTGCTCAAGATCGTGGGAAAATTGATGTCTTAGGGGGAAAACTTAGTTGGTGGCTTAGAAAAGTTCAAGTGGCTTTAAGTGCAAAAGTAAGTTTTGCTCATAGTTATTATGAGTCCTGTAAAACGATGGAGGAGTTCTTGCTTGGAAAGTGTGGTGGAAATAGTAGCAGCCACGAATCTGGTTCAGAGGTTTGTACTGATATTGAAAATGTTAAAAACAACATTGATGATGCTATAGATAAAGCAGCGCAAAAATGGGGAGAGTTATTCCCAATTATTGGAAGCTCTAAATTAGCTCAAATGATGAAAGAGATCTACGCAATTGAAGGAAAAATTGCCGTTGATTCAGGAGATGCAGATTGGTGTACTCCAAATGAAGTTACTGCCACAGGTCCATTCCAAATTAAGCATGAAACTTATAAAATTGTTACAAACGCCTGTCCTGAAGAGTGGCAAGATGATGGATTAGATCAATGTGATAATGACATATTAAACCGATGCGATCCATACGATGCAGCTGATTTAGCTATCAGAACCATACTGTTTTCAGGAGGAGCTTGGAGGTATGGCGATGGCCTACACTGTGGCGGAAGCATACCTGAAAGAAGTGCTTCAATAGTGAACTATGCTGACTTATATAAAGCAGTATGCAATTATGGGGAAGGAGATAAATTATTGCCCCACCTAGGAAATGTTACATATTGCCAATATATTTTTGAACGCATGGGTTGGAAGATTCCTTAAAATCAATTGTTTTTCTTTTGAAGTTTCTTTAATCTAAACCGTTCTTTTTCTCTTTTTTGGGCATCGGTAATTTTTTTAGGTGAAAAACTTCCGGCCAAATCTTTTTTCTTAGGTACTTTAACCACAACCTTATTAGAATTTTTTACAGGTAGTCGCTTTGATTTTTGAGCAATTCTCCTTGCCCCTGACTTCATTAATTTTGAAACAATATAAAAAGTATCGGCTGTCGCTGAAAACGAGTTAAAGTTTTTTGTTTCTTCATTAATACCTGCTAATAAATTAGTTGCCGACTCAGGATCTATTGGAATCTGAAGCTCTAATAAAACTTGAGATATAAACTCGCTAAAAGATGAGGTGCCTGAGATATCAAATTTGAAGTTTCCAAAATCAGTCTCATAAGAATTGATATTTACTAAAGTAGCAGTGTTAAACAAGTTCTCATAGCCAAAATAAAGTTTTCCCAAAGAATCTAGATCATCAACTCCCACTAATATGATTAAGTCTGCCTCTGCTCCAGTATATGAAAAATCTATATTTTCTTTTGACAGTGGGACAAAACCTTTTTTAGGTTTGATAGTTAAATAAAACTTTTTGGTTTCTTCACTCACGTGATAGCTGACTTTATCAATTGAATTTTCCAAATAATCCAGACTAATACAAAGATTTTCATGTCCAATTTCAGATTGCGCTTCTTCTAAATAGGTAATATCACTTTGTTCCTTTGAAAGATTCTCGGAACAAAGCAATTTTACGCTCTTATTAGGAGCAGATTTTAGGGATGCATAAAATGAGGTTGTCGCAAATAATTGATCTCTAGTCGCGTATTGAGAATACATAACTAGAATAGATTGAGATCGTTCAAATATCTCCTTAAACGATTCTAGTTTTCTTTTATCTATCATTAAGAATCTTTCTACATCATTTGGATATCATTTATTACTATACTCGAATAATCAAATTTTGCTATAATTAATTGTATGAGTAAAAGAGTTTTGTTTTTTCTAGTTTTAATGTTTGCTGTTTTGTTCATTAGCGCAAGTGGAGTTTTTGCGGCACCTAATCCTCCTCCTCCTACTCCAGTACCATCAGAAGAACCAGTGCCATCAGAAAAAAACGAAGCATGGGGACCTAGTTATGACCAAGATCAAATAGATGACTACAGAATCGCGATTGAAACAGATAACTGCGCAACTCCATCTTTAGAATGTCTTGTTCATCAAACCTCAAGGTTTGTTGCTATTGAATGGGTTAACAGTATTCTTTATCCAGGCTCAAAGGGACTAGAAACAGCTGACTCCGGATTCAAAGATTCAAAACTTACAAATAATCAAGGTAGTTTTGTTGGAGGAATAACCTATTTAATAGGAGAAATGTATCGTTATCCAGCTGCTAGAACCTCGGTATATATTGCCGATGTTCTTGAAAACGCTCACATCATTACCCCAGCCTATGCTCAAGGATTGGGTTTTGCATCACTAAATCCAGTTTTAGACCTGTGGAAAGATTTTAGAAATGTTTCCTATATGTTGTTTGTTTTAATTTTTATTGTTCTTGGATTCATGATTATGTTCAGACAAAAAATTGGGGGACAATCAGCAGTAACTGCCCAACAGGCAATTCCCAGTGTTATTGCAAGTTTAATCTTTGTTACTTTTTCGTATGCTATTGCTGGTTTTCTGATAGACCTCATGTATTTGTTAATGTTTATGATGATTGGTATTTTTGGTCAAACAGCACCGGGTTTAGAGACTGGAATAATTGATTATAATATTTTGGATTTAATGGGCAAATTATTTAAAGACGTTAGTGGCTTTAGCAATAACATTGACATCGTTACTAATTTAATGGGCTCAATGGTAGAAAGTGAAGGGCTTGGAAATGCCTTAGGAATTGTTGGCGGCGTCACTCTTTCTCTTGTCTTAGCTGTGGCAATTCTAATTGGAACATTTAAATTGTTCTTTGAATTACTAAAATCTTATGCAACTATTGTTTTGTCCGTTGTCACTGCCCCACTACTTTTACTCGGTGGAGCATTCCCAGGAAAAAATGTCTTTGGTCCATGGATAAAAAATTTAATTGGCAATCTATCAGCTTTCCCAACCGTATTGATGGTCGTGATCTTATTTTATCAATTTACAAAAGAAGCTCCAACAACTGGTGGTTTTATCCCACCATTTCTATTGGGCAGAGGTCAAGCTGGTGCAATTACTACTTTGATGGGCTTGGCAATTATTTTGGCATTGCCAGAAATTGTTAAAGAAGTCAAAAAAACCCTAGGCGCAACCGAAGGATTTGGAACGATGGTGTTCAATGCTGCTGGAGCTAGGGCAAAAGAAGGATTCCCTCTTGGTGGAAGAGTTGGTCTTGGAGGTACTGGAGCAGTATTAGGTGGTGTCGGCGGAGCAGCTATTGGCGGTACTGGTGGATTCATTGCAGGAGCTAAAAATGCTGGAACAATATTGTCTAGAAGACAAGGTCTAAGAAAAGCAGGAGGAGCTTTAATAAGTGACACTTTTGGAGGTGCTATGTCTGGATACAAATATAAAGATAAAGATGGAAATGATAAAAAAAGAGGCGGATTACTTGGAGGTGTCAGATCAGGAGCTGGAATAGGAATTAGAGCAACATCTGAAATTGCTAGCAGAACAGGAATAAGACAACCTGACTATCTAAACCCTGCAACAAACGCAATTGACAAGCTAGACCCAAAGACAGCTGAAAAAGAAAAAAATAGGCAAATCTGGGAAGATAGAATTGACCTATTAAAAAAGAATCAAGAAGGTACATAAAAGTAAGACAAAAAATACATAATAGGGAAAAATTTTAATTAAATTCTCGATCACTTATATTGCCAATATTTTTTGAATATTACGGCTGCCTTTTGCTACTCGATTCATCGGCAGCAAGGTTTTTCTCTCTAGAGTATATCTCAAGATTCTTGAAGAAGGAATGATTCTTAAACCGTTTGATAGTCTCCTCAATTCCACTAGTAGAAAGACTATTATCAAAAAATGCTCCCCAATAAGTAAACTTTTTTAGAGACCCTTTAAAAGCATTTTTCAGAAGACCTTTCTCATGAGCTTCTTTTTCCGTAAGTATTGAGTCAAAAATTTTACCACACAAAGGATATCTTGTAGCGTCTGCCTCTGTAGTTGTGCCTGCTTCCGTATCAACAAGGTGTTGAGGAAGAGTTTTAGAACTCCTTAACATTGGACTGACAATTTCTACAAATCTATGAAGAGGAGAATTTACTCTCTCAGAGAGATATTTTAAGTTAAGGTAACGGACGCCTTGTTCTCTTTTTTCTTTTTCAATCAGCCCCTTATATGAGTTAAAAAGCTTTTTAATATAAACTAGCATTAATAGCTGAACATATGGTGTAAAAAGTTCATCTTTTTTAGTTTCAATGACGGTAAATATTCCCTTAAATTTTTTAATACTTGCAATCAATTCTCCTACATGAGTATCGAGGTCATCTATATTTTTAAGTGGTCTAAAATCCTTACTAACTAGATCATAAAAAGCCTGGATATCTTTCATCAAATTATTATATTCTTCTAATGTTGGCCTGTATATAAGTTTTTTACCATCAAATTCACCCTTAACAATCTCATAAAAGCTAGGCAGTATTTTTAAGTGAGTTTTTAGTTGAACTTTTCCTATTTCTGTTGGTGATGCAAACGTCCTAAGCACTTCTTCTATTTGCGTAGACAGCTCAATATTATCTCTATTTCTAACATCCGCTGGTAAAATATATGAAACCTTATCTTGCATCTCCATTTGAAAACCAACTTTGTCTTTTGGCAACTCAACGACAGTATTGGCATTGTCCCAATGATGTCTTTCTATAGCAGTTGTTGTTTCTATAGTTGGAAGTTTAAATAGATAAGACTGAAGTCCTTTGTCTATAAAAGTTGATGACTGAACGTTATAAAGATGTTGAGCCATTGGGGCAATTACAGGAAGATCCTCAAAATCTTGAATTTTGGGAATAGGTGAAACTTGATAAGCAGCAAAATCAATTACTATTGAATCTTTTCTCATTTCAGATAATGGAATGAACAGTCTAAAAGCAGCCAAAACAAACGACGGCATATTTTCTAGTTCCGGAAAATCGTTTGATAGCCTCTCCTCAATTCTTGGAACTGAAAGACCATGGTTGTCTAATTCTCCAACCTTCGGGTTTCCATTTTTAGCATATGAGAAAGTTTTAGGAGCTCCCGAATCATAATAGCCTATTTGCCAATTAATATTATCAAAATACCACTCTAATTTCTCAACCATCTTTGTTACATCTATTTTATGCTCACCTCCATCAGAATCCATAAAAGAAACTTCCCCAATTGATCTAAAACCGATAAGCTCGGGTGTATTGAAAAGCAATCTCATAGCGAATCTTGTTTCGCTCGATGAGTCTCCATACATCAACGTATTTGGAACATTTTTTGTAGTGTTGGGGTAAAAACCATCCCTAAATCTAAAATAATAATTCATTAGGGCTTTAAACTCGGAAGATTGATGCTCGACTAAGGTTTTTAGCTCTCTAACATTCCCTGATATAACAGTTTCGGTAGTTGAGTTAACTTGTGCGTTATAATGAGTATTTAAGGCATGTATTTGCTTTTCTATCAAAGTCATTGATTCATCAAGATCATTTTTTAATCTGTCTAGTTTGTCCAAAGCTTTTTTATAATCTCCTTCATCAGAATCACCACCAAAAATTTTAACTCTAATAGCCTCAAGTCTTGGATAGGAATCCTTTGATTTTGAGTTAACACCTGCTGTCACCAAAATAGTAAACTCAGCCTCTAATTTTGTTTTTAAAGTATCAACTATTTTGGTGTTTGCGGCCGAAAAACCATCGTCATTAACTTTTTTAGTTAAATCAACTAACTTTTGAACTTTTCTTTTAAAATCTTCAATAGCTTTTTCTTCCTTCTCAAACTCTTCTTGTCCACTAATCTTCGATAATTTAGATTCGACTTCTTTTCTAAAGTCTTTTACTTTGTTTTCTGATTTTGAAATTACCTCACCAACTTCCTCAACTAAATCAGACTTTATTTTTCTACTGAAAATAGTTTCTATATAGGTGTCAATTTCTATGAGTAAATCCTCTAAATTCTTTTTAGTACTTGTAGGTAAGAATTTAAGTTTAAAATCGTCAACTTTTTCCGAAACGTCTGTCTCAATTTCAATTTTCCATTTATTAAATTCTTCACGCACTAGATTCTCTTTAAGTTCTTTAAGAGAATCTAGCAACTTTTTAGCCTCAAGCAATAAACCACTTTTGTACTTCTTTGATTCTAGCGCGCTAATTTTTTGAAGACTATCCCCCGCCTCTTCAAGCATTCTGGTTAAATTATTAATATCCTCGTCTGGAAGATAATCGGCCTCATTTTTTTTATTAGTTATTTCAATAACATTCTCCTGAAGATCAAGTAAAAATACAAGTTGCTCTTTATTTTTAATTTTATTTTCTTGGCTAGCAAACCTCTTATCGAAAGCTTCGACACCTTTAAAAACGCCAGAGAATAGATCTAGCATTTTTATATATTCATCATAGAGACCATCAAATGTATCTCTCATTATATAAAGATCTGCACTTATAGATGCGTTTTCAATAAGGTCGTCAAGCTCAACCATCCTGTCGGTAAAATCAACTTTCCATTCCTTAAATTTTTCTTCTCCCGTGAGTTCTTCAACATCTTCTTTAGGTTCTGCACTTTCTTCACCTGTTACTTTTCCTTTAAAATCATCTGGAAAAATTCCCCACATAAAAGCGTTTAAGGCAAGCTTTTTAACCCTAGCCTCAGCATTAACTACATGCTTTACTTCCTCGTCAGACAAACTAGGAAAACCGGGTTCATTTCTAAAAGACAATAATGTTGAAGAAATTGCTTTAATAAGATCTACTATCTTCTTTTTTTCTTCAGGGTTAAGGTTATTCTGCTTTAATCTCTCTTGATCAATTCCTGCAATAAAACTATCAAAATTATCAAAGAGGCCATCGACTAAACTAGAAAATGCAGAAAATTCTGGCTTTTTTGGCTGATCAATACCACCACCAGTCGATGTCATTTCATTTTCTGGTGATTGACTGTCTTCTTTATCGTTCATAACTCTACATATTGTAGCATTTTTATTTCAAAACATAAAAACTTAAATTCCTAAATATTCAACTGATAATCTCTCCTAGCTAACCACATTTATCAAAGGGTATAATAATTTTGTGGCTGATGAAAAACTAAAATATCAATTTAGAAGAAAAATTGACGATATAAAAGATATCGTTCATGACGCTTATGGCGGAAATCCTAAAAAAATCTCCAGCTTCATTGAGAGTATTGAACAAATTACCTCTCTAAAAAATCTTTTTTCTCAAGAAAAAAAATCTGTCAACATTGGCAATAATAACTCGCTTTTTTCAGTAAATTTGAAGGCTTTGGAAGATGGATCTTTAAATATAGAAAAAAATAGTTACTCGACTTACCTTTTTCCTAGTGATTTGATAAGAGCGCTTACAAATATCGCAAGAATCTTTGTTAAACAAGATTCAAATTTAACAGAATTTGCCAAAGGAGAGTTTCTTAAAATAAAAACATGGGGAAACTATGACACTGGCTATCAAACTATCGATGAAGTTGCTTTCATAAGTCATCTTGATGATATAGAAAGAATGCATAGCTCAATTATAAATACCTATAGAGCTCACAAAGATGTTTTAAACGTAGCCGAAAAACTTGAAAAACTTTCTGAAGATGATCTAAAAAAAATCGTCGATGCTCTAGAAGAGAAAAAAACAACTGCAAGTGACGAAACCCAGGAAACAACTGCCGCTGAAGCTGGTGACGACCAAGAGAGAGATGCCGATTCAGCAGTTGTGCCCCCGGTTGCTCCCATCAATACAGATGGAAAACCATTACAAAATCGTGCTCAAGTTGATAAAGCTCTTCAAAAAGACGAACTCACACAAAAACAAAAAAATAAAATTCAATATGAAACTGGCTGGCTATACAACCGTGCAGTCTATGAAATGTTTACCGCTCATGGAATAGACACAAGTGACGTCGATCCTTCTCTTTTGAATAATCTAAGATCAGAAATATATGGTTTTACCTCAGGACTTGGAGATGAAAAGTTATTACAAATGCTTGGAAGTGCTTCAAAAAGACAAAATGCTTTATTAAAATTTTACCCAAAATTTGCAAGCGAAAACTCTGCAGAGCTTTCAAAATTTTATAAGGGAGTTTATTCCTTACCCTCATATGAAAAACTTACTCCAAAACAAAAAGCAAAATTCGAAGAATTCCATAATATTTTATTCAGTGACACTGCCTCTAAAGAAATTTCCGCAACTGAATTGTTAAGAGAATCGCTTAAAGATTCCACTGGATCTGACAGTGCTGTTCTAAATAAAAACGTTCAAAATACTCTCGATGCAATGATTCTACAATATGGAATAGATCAAGAGTTTAGAGATGAAAATGGAGAAATCATTTCTATCAAGGGCGCAAAAAATAACCATGATGTCATTAAAATTATTGGCAGCATGAACGCTGACAAGCTCAAGGTTATTTTTGGCCTCACGGACAACATGAGCCCGGCCCAAATAGAAAAATTTAAATTAGCAATTAAAAATTACTCTGTTTATCGTGCCTCAGAGTTAACATTTCACATTCAAGACACTTCTCTGTCCAAAGGATTAATGGCGGTAAATTCTAACAATGAAATTGGTGATACTCAACATAATTTTATGGATAGCACTAGAATGGCAATTGAAAAAAATACTACAGAAACGGTAATTGGTGGAATTGAAGGAAAAACTGGAAAAAATGAGAATAGCAAAAGAAACGATAAGATCAGCAAACTAACCAAACAATACAAATCTTTTATACCTTTGTGGGAAAATTTGCAACCAGAAGAACAGAGAATTATTTATAACAAGTTTAGCATTCCCTTTAACGCTTCAAATAAAGATGCGAAACTACCCTTTATTGCAGAATTTTTATTTTTTGACGTATCAACATTGAGAACTTTTAAAAATATAAGAGGAAGTGATGAATTAACTGCGGAAGAGCAAAATACGGCGCTTGAGGAATATGAGGAAGTAAAAAATAACGGATATTTGGAAATTGGCAACCAACTCGAGGCAGAACGAGCCTATAGCCAGTTCATGAATGATTCTTATCGATATTATATGGAGCAAGACCAACTTCTTCTCCTAGCTGATTTTATTAATAATGGCCAAGTTTTAGAGAGCTACCCATCTGCAAGTTTTTTTGAAAACTATTCAGCAAGAGAATTAATGGAAATGGATCAGTATGTTCAAGAAACTGGGTATGAAGTATCTGAACCAAATATAAGAATGTGGAAAGCTAGTTTTAATAATCGGTCATTGACTAGAAAGCTTACTAACAGAATTACAAATTCCAAACCATATAAAAAATTAGCAGATAAACTTGGACTAGATAAAAACAAATTAAGTCCTGCAAAAAGGATGGCGAAATCACTTAAAAAATCAGCCGCAGCAGCTGTGTTCAAAGGGGTTTCTGCAGTTTCAAATGTTATTCTTCCTGGTAGCGGCAAAATTTTATATGAAATCGGTAAAAAAATAGGCTTCAAAAAAACGATGGCCATTGCCGGATCGCTTTTAGCGCTTCTAATTGCAAAAACCTTATATGCACTATCTACAATTGGCGGACTAATTGGAGGAATTGTCGGAGGAGCCATTGGATTTTTTGTAGCTGGCGGACCAATTGGAATTTTACCAGGAGTGATAGTAGGAGCAAACATTGGTCAAGCAATAGCTCCGGCCAATTGGTTTGGTTCTCTTTTTGGTGGAAAAGATGCTGCTAGTGTTTTGACCCACGAAACAGCGCTAGCCAATTCATCGGCAAATAGCGCCGCTGTGATAAAAGCTTCTGCAGCCCAAGCTGCGCAGGCTGCCACAATTGCAAACACAAGCGGAGTCTTTTTTGGATTGCCAATTGCAATTTTGGCTCCAGGAATAACAATGTTTATTGGATTAATTGTCACAGTTTATACAGTTTTTACCATTCAAAGTGCTTTTTTGGTTCCAACTCCTTCAAACCTTAAAAACATTACTGTTGGAAACACATTTAAATGCGATGGATCAAACATTCCCAAACCCGATAATACTGGGGTTATTAGGTCTAGCGATGGCCAATATGCTTTTCCAATAGTTAACGCAGCACCGTCTAACAACTGTGCTCATTGGGATGGGACACTCGCAGTTGATCTTTTCACTGGCCAAGCTAAAGCAACGGATCCTCAAAAAAACCTACCTTTAGTCGCATACACTGGTGGCACAGTTGACATGGTTGTCAATAACGATAGTTTGGGCGGAATGTATGTTATTTTAAAAGGCGATGATGGACGCTATTACTATTATGCTCACCTTTGTGCCAACTATGTTGTTTATAATCAAAGAGTAGAAGCAGGAGAGGTTATCGGTATTACCAATCAATCCGGAATAAATGCGGAAGTCACTCCAGAACATCTGCATTTTGCTATTCAAGACGGTGGGACTCGACCCGAATTTTTTAGTGGCGGAAATGTCTGTCCCTTTACAGATTTTAGAGAAAAACTTGACATAATTTTATGCAAACCTCCTGGACAAGAATGTGTTGTGCCATAATTTTTAGTAGGGGCTTTTGTTATGAACATAAAAAAATTAAAAACAATATTAGTGATGGCTGCTGTTGGAGTTATGACTATTATTGCAATCTCATATTTCACTCTTCCAACATTAACCATATTCACTACTCCCGAGGGTTGTAAAATATTTATTAACGATAGTTTTTATTCAGAAAGCCCTTATAAATTACGTCTTAAAAAAGACAGTTATCAAATAAAAATTACTAATGAAAACTATGAAAATTATGTTGAAACTATAAACTTAACCAATGACAAAAATATGAATATAAATCTCAAACCCAAACAGGACTCTGATATTATAGAAACTCCCATCAACCACGCGCTCACGCTCACGATTGGCGAAACACAAAACAACTATCTGCTTTCTATAGATCGAAATACATCTCAGCTTATTAAAATTGATGACAAAAGTACAACAATTGTTCATTCAGAGCTTGTGAGCACTTTCGATCGTTCAAATCACATCGTCGCCTTAATTGAGAAAAACAAGCCAGACAGCATTGTGTTTATAAACATGGAAACAAATGAAAAACAGCGAATAACTCCCAAAAAAACAATCACTATCTCCGCTCTTTCTATGTCTCCAAGCTCAAATGATGTTTTTGTTTTAGGAAACATTGATACGATCAACAGAACAAGCGGTCTTTACAATATTAAAAGCAATGATGAAGATTTTGTTAAAATAACCAACACAAAAGCCACTTCTATAAAAGCGTTGAGTGAGCAATTTATTGTAGAGTTTGCCTACGCTGATTACAACAATGCGAGCATTACGTCTTTATTAGACACCTTTTCCAATAAAGTGGTTTTTTCTGAGCCTGGAAACTCTTTTTCAGTTTCACCAGATAGTAGAATTGTAGCAGTTTTTAATTCAGAAAAAATAACTATGTTTTCATATAAAACTCAGTCTCAAACCGAACACAAAATGAATCGATCTTATTTTGCGGAATGGTTAAACTCAGAAACAATTCTGCTTTTCTCAAATGGCCTCAGCGGGATTGAGTATTCGCTTCTCGACATAAAAAACAACAACAAAACAGAGTTTAAAAAAGTTGCCAGCTTGGGTGGAGTTTACATAAAATCTATAAATGGAATAACCAATTCAAACATATATTTGACCAGCGTAAATGGAACGCTTTACAATATTTCTCGACCAATCATTGAAACTCTTCATTAGATCATTCACTCCAGAAATGTTATTATTAAATTAGAAGTATTTACTGTCCCGTACTTATGCAACAGCATCCTATCCCTCAGGATATCACTGGCTATAGATTCCACATTGTTGGAAGTATGACCTTAAAACAATTTGGGGAAGTCCTTGCGAGCGTCATTATTGCTGTAATATTTTATAATACTAATTTGCTAGCAATAGTTAAGTGGCCTCTAATAATATTCACAATAATGCTTGGAATAATTGCCGCATTTGTTCCAATTCAAGAAAAACCCTTAACTCATTGGATAAGCACATTTGTTGGCGTGATGTATCGACCAACAAAATTTTTTTGGAGAAAAGAAGCAACTATTCCTGAATATTTTCTATTTCAAAGCCAGCAAAGCACTATTGTTCAAGAACCGGAAATGGATTTGACTCCTGCCAAGCGTCAAAGAATAAAGGAATACTTGGGCTCAGTTCCTGAAACCAGTTCTTTCTCCACTGATTTTTCTCAAGAAGAAGTTAATAGAATGAAAGATATTCTGTCGAGTTTTCAAACTGTACAAATTACAACCAAAACAACCGTCACCAACAAAACAACAAAAGAAAAGCCTAAGTTAGACATAAGAATAAGAGGTATGAGAGCTCCAAAAAAAATAATGGAGTTTTCCAATCCATTATTAGATGATGATTCCTCGGAACCAGCTTCGATGTTTGAGATTATTAAAGAAACTAAAAAAGTTACCAAGGGTATTAAAAAATCAGCTCTACCAAATGACCAAGTAGCTCACAATATTGAAATTCCAGAAGAAGACACTGTTAAACTCACTTCTGAGGAAAATGAAAAAGAAAAAGAGCTTATTGGAGCAATTTCGTCTGATTCTAGTGAAAAAACATTTATTAAAGACCAAATCCCTTCAAATAAAAACCTTGGCATTACCAAAGATGTTAGTTTTAACTCAAATCTACCATTTCCAATTAAGCCTTCAAAACCAAATAAGCTTGTAGGCATGATTCTAAGTAAAAACAATGATCTTTTATCAGACTCAATTGTAGAGGTTCAGACACTAGAAGGAGAGATTGAAAGAGCGGTTAAAACCAATGCTCTTGGACAATTTTTTATCACTACGCCACTCAAGGTTGGAGAATATAATGTTGTTATTGAAAAAAAAGGTTATATTTTTGAACCAATGCACATAGAAATAGATGGTTCGATCATTCAGCCAATAGAGATTAGAAGTGAAAACTAGAATTTAATCATAAAAAGAGATAAACTATACAGAATGCCCAACGCAACAACTGATTCCACCACACAACAATTTCTAGATATTTTTGATATAACCAACAACTTTGTAATAATGAAAGATGGAACCACATCAATAATTATTGCCGTTGATGCAATGAATTTTGGTCTTTTAGCTGAAGAAGAGCAAGATAGTATTATGTACGCATATGCCGGTCTATTAAATTCCATCAATTATCCTATTCAAATAATAATTAGATCTCAAACAAAAGATGTTACTAGTTATTTGAAACTTCTTAAGGATCAGGAATCTACAACCTCCGACAGAAGTCAACAAAAAAGAATCCAAAGATATAGAGAATTCGTGGGGGAGCTTATTCGTGAAAGAAATGTTTTAGATAAAAAGTTTTTTGTTGTTATTCCAGCAGCTCCAGTTGAATTGGGAATTTTAACTGCGACCAGCGTTTTACCTGGAAAAGGCGCAATGAAAATAACTTCAATTGACCGAAATATTATTATTGAAAAAGCAAAAAATCTTTTAGAATCAAAGAGAGACCATTTAATTGCTCAATTTGCCAGAATAGGTTTGTATTCTCGACAACTCGAAACTCAAGAAATTATTCAGCTTTTTTATCTAAGCTATAACCCAGAAGCACAAGAGGGACAACAAATCGCAGACAGCAGTAGCTATACAACTCCTCTGGTAGGTGCTCAAATTGAGGGAAATAATATGAACGGCGCATTACCAACAAATGAAGAGGCTCAACAATAATGCCAAATATTTTAAACTCACTACCATTTTTTAAAAAGAAAGAAAATGACAAAATTAATACTGATCTCGTGCCAAGCCAAGAACAAAAAGACTTAGAAAAGTTACAAGAATTCTCAAGAGGTCTTGTCACCATTCAAGATATTATTGCCCCAGAAGCAATTGAGGTCGATTTCACTTTCCAAAAAATAAACTCCACATATACCAGAACCATCTTTATCGCTGGATATCCAAGAACCGTTCCTGCAAACTGGCTTTCTCCATTAATTAACTACCCGCATCAGATGAGTATTGCTATGTTTATTTACCCAGTCGATTCGGGAGAAATTCTTGATAACTTGAAAAGAAAGATCACCGAGATGGAGGCTGAAATTCAGTCCGATTTGAGATCTGGAAAAATTAGTAACATCAATACTGAAATCAAGCTTGATGATGCTAGGTTTATTAGAGAAGAACTTGCTAAAGGTTCTGAAAGGTTCTTCCAATTTGGATTATATGTAACGATTCAGACAGAAACCAAAGAAGAACTTGATAAAATCACCAAAAGTATTCAATCAGCTCTAGGATCACTTCTAATTGTTTCAAAAAAAGCCACACTTCAAATGGATGAAGGTTTTAAAACTACCCTTCCCATGGGAACAGACAAGCTAAAAGTTACTAGAAACATGGACACCACTTCTCTGGCAACAACTTTCCCATTCACCTCAAGTGAGCTTACAATGGAAACAGGAATTATCTATGGGATTAATGAACATAATGACTCGTTAGTTATCTTTGATAGATTTAAAATGGAAAATGCCAACATGGTTATTTTCGCAAAATCCGGAGCTGGAAAATCTTACACTGTCAAACTGGAAATATTGCGTCAGCTTATGTTTGGAACCGAAGTTCTGGTTCTAGATCCAGAACACGAGTATGAGGATTTGTCCAAGGCCGCAGACGGCGAATATATTAACTTCACTTTCGGATCAAAAACCAAGTTAAACCCCTTCGATCTTTCAAACCTTTATGAAGAAGGAGAAAATGAACTTGGACAAAAAATTATTTCATTGCATGGACTTTTAAAAGTAATGTTAGGTGATATGACCCCCCAACAAGACGCTCTTTTAGACAGGGCTTTGGTTGCTGCTTACAAAGCTAAAGGAATTACTCCGGATCCAGCTACCCAAACTAACGAACCTCCGCTCATGGAAGATGTTTACAAAGCTTTAATCGGAATGGAATCTTCAGATGCTGACGATATATCCGCCAGATTAGAAAAATATATTGTTGGTTCGTTTAGAGGAATTTTTGATCAGAAATCCAACTTTAATATTAAAAACCAATTGACAATTTTTTCAGTTAAAGAAATGGAAGAATCAATTCGCCCTATTGCCATGTATGTTATTCTAGATTTTATCTGGACCAGAGTTAAAAAAGACCTAAAAAAAAGAATTCTCGTCGTTGATGAAGCCTGGTATTTTATGAAAAGCCCAGACTCAGCATCATTTCTACACTCGATGGTTAAAAGAGCTAGAAAATATTTTCTTGGAGTTACAACCATCACTCAAGATGTTGAGGATTTTTTACACAATGATTATGGAAGAGCAATTGTTACTAACGCTTCTATTCAATTTTTAATGAAACAATCAACGGCTTCAATTCCGATCTTAGCTGAAACATTTTATTTATCTCAAGGAGAAAGACAGCTTTTAGTTTCATCTGACGTTGGAGAAGGAATTTTTTTTGCCGGACAAAACCACGTTGCGCTAAGAGTGGTTGCTTCTGATGAAGAGCATCAAGTTATTACAACCAATCCTGAAGAATTAGCTCATAGAAAAGATCTCGAGGCTTCAAATATGCCTGGAAGCAACTCTGTTCTAAGACAGGATAATCCAACGAACGCCGAAGAAGACACGGATGAGGAAAAAAAGAAAAAAGAAGAAATTATGAAGCAATTTAAAGAAGCAGACACAAAAGAAAACAAACAAGGTGAAAACAAACAAGGTGAAGATGATAAAGAAATGAAAACAGCAACGTCTTTATACTCTATAGATACCTACTCTCCGCCCTCTACTTGATCTACTGTCCAATGGATCGGTCTTTTTCTCCTCTTGTTTAATGTGGATAACTTTGTGTATAAATAGGCTTATTCAAATAATAAATTTTCTGCCCAAAGGTTTTATTTAATAACACTATGCAAATTGGTAACGTGCCGTCTAGCGAAGTTAAACATATCTGGGATCAAGCTTGTGCTCAACTTCAGATTCAACTGTCGCCCGCTGTCTACAACACCTGGATTGTTTCCAATCCAGTCTCAACCCTGGATTATTTAGAAGACAGCAAATGTCTTGCTACAATAATGAGTCCAACAGCTTTTCATTCTACAAATCTTAAAAAAAATCTTCATTTGCAAATTAAACAATCTCTTGATAAAGCAACGGGAAAAAATTGTGAAATACAATACGTTGTAGGCTCAATTGTATTTTCTCCAGCAACCAACAGAATGAACAAAGCTCGCCAATCGGGATTTTCCAC
>JAHIVL010000071.1 GCA_018816485.1 Patescibacteria group bacterium
ACAATTTTTTCTAGCATTCTCATTTGATCTTCACCAACAGCTTTTTCTTTTGCTTTATATGTTTCATGCGCCACACCTGAAAGTTTCTCAATAAGTTCAATTGGTTCGGTAATTTCAGAAATATTTTTGACCAACTGGTCTTGTGAAGCATGGTCAAAAGGAATTAATTTACTAAACTCTTTTATTAGGGCTCTGTACTCTTCTTGAGTGTAACCTTCTGGAGCAAACTGAGTAACTATCGAGGATATTTCATGATCTATATATTTGCCGATTTGTTCTCTTAGAACTTTACTGCCCTCTTTATCCTCTGATTGAACCAAGAGTCTTTTTCTTCTTTTATAAATAATATCTCTTTGTCGATTCATGACATCATCGAACTCAACCAATCTTTTTCTTTGATCGAAAAAGAAACCTTCAACCTTGACTTGGGCCGATTCAATAGATTTTCCGATCATTGAGTGCTCTATTGGCTGATCCTCTTCAATTTTAAGGAAGTCCATCACTTTAGCAATCTGCTCACCACCAAAAATTCTCATGATTTCATCTTCAAGCGAAACAAAGAACTGCGATGCTCCAGGATCGCCCTGTCTTCCAGAACGGCCTCTAAGCTGATTATCTATACGACGAGACTCATGTCTTTCTGTGCCCAAAATATAGAGTCCGCCGGTCTTAACGACATCTTGGTGCTCTTTTTGCCAATCATTTAAGGCCTTTGCATATTCTTTAAGTTTGTAATTACTTGGATTTACTAATGGTGGAAGAGATATTCCGAATTTTTTTGTTTTGGCTAAATCTTCTTTTGAAATTGCTGTTTTTGACAATTTAGTTTTTCGGAAATCTTTTAGTTCTGGTTTGGAACCTCCTAAAACGATATCGACTCCACGACCAGCAATATTAGTAACAACTGTAATTGCTCCTATTTTTCCAGCATCAGCAATAACAAAAGCTTCTTTTTCATGATTTTTTGCGTTCAGGATTGTGTGAGTAATTTTTTTCTTCTTTAAAAAGTTCGAAATTATGTGGTTATTTTCAATTGATTTTGTACCCACCATTATTGGTTGTCCAGTTGCAGTAATTTTTTGAATTTCTCTGATAATTGCGGAATATTTTGCCGAGGTAGTTTTATAGACAATGTCGGGTTTATCAGTTCTAATCACTTCAACATTAGTTGGAATGCCCAAAACATTAATGTGATATATTTTGTTGAATTCTTCAGACTCTGTTAGAGCTGTTCCAGTCATACCACTAAGTTTTTTATAAAGTCTGAAATAGTTTTGAATGGAGATTGTTGCCAAAGTTCTTGATTCTTGCTGGATTTTAGCTCCTTCTTTAGCCTCAATTGCTTGATGTAAACCGTCTGAATATCTTCTTCCATACATCAATCTACCGGTGTGTTCATCAACGATAATAACTTCACCTTCTTTGACAACGTAATTTTTGTCTCTGAAAAATAAGGCTTTTGCTTTGAGTGCTGATTCAATGTGGTGGATGGTGTCGAAACTTTCTTCATAAAGATTTGAAACTCCAATTTTTTGCTCAACTCTCTTTACGCCTAAGTCAGTCAGGGTTGCGGTTCTAGCTTTTTCATCAACAATATAATCAACGTTTCCAGTCAGGGAAGTAATCATTTTTGAGTACTCAACATATTTTCTGGTTGGTTCTGCATCTGGTGCGGAGATAATTAATGGAGTTCTAGCTTCATCAATTAAAATAGAGTCAGCCTCATCAACGATTGTGTAATGATGAGCATCGTTGACTCGTTGGACCATTCTGTCTTGGGTCTGAACCATGTTATCTCTCAGATAATCAAAGCCAAACTCATTGTTTGTTCCATATGTGATATCTGTTGCATAAGCCTCTTTTCTGGAAATTTCTTCAAAGTGTTCAAGACGTTCGTCACCGTGTTCTTCACTATCTATGCGGGAATTATATTTTTTGGAGTGTTCATGAACGATGACTGAAGTATTTAATCCTAGGAATTCATAAACTGGTCCCATCCAACCTGCGCCCAGTTTTGCGAGATAGTCATTAACTGTGATGAGATGAGCACCCTTTCCAAGAAGTGCATTAAGGTATAAAGGACCTGTAACTGTTAAAGTTTTTCCTTCACCGGTTTTTTGTTCTGTGATATTGCCGTAGTGAAGTGCGATTCCTGCCAAGAGTTGCACATCGTAGTGGCGCATTCCTATAACTCTTCTGGAGGTTTCTTTAACAGTTGCAAAAGCCTCTGGAAGAATTGAGGTTAGAATATCCTCTTCAGATTTACCAGCATTAAGTTCATCAGCGATAATTTTTTTAAATTTATTGGTTTGGGCTGCGAGTTTTTTGTTTGTGAGTTTTTTAATTTTTGGTTCAAGTGAGTTGATTTGCTCAACAATAATATCGTATTTATCAATTGTTTTTTTGTTTTCGTCAAATAAGGTTTTTAAAAATTTAAACATAGTTTTTCTGGTCCATCAGGCATTCTATTATATATATTTTTATTTTTAATTGTACAACTAATATTGATTGAATTATCAATCTTTTAGTTTTTAATGACGTCTTTTCCGAGGTATGGTTGCAAGATTTCAGGAACTTTTATAGAGCCATCTTTTTGTTGATAGTTTTCAATAATTGCTCCTAAAAGTCTAGGCGTTGCGGCCATGGTGTTGTTTAAAGTATAGACGTATTTAGTCGTGCCATCTTTGGCTTGATACTTGATATTAAGTCTTCTTGCTTGGAAGTCATTAAAATAACTTGCAGAGTGTGTCTCTCGGTATTTATTTTGTCCAGGAAACCATGTTTCAATATCAAATTTTTTGCGTTGTCCTGCTCCCATATCTCCGGTGCACATTAAGAGAACTTGGTATGGTAAGCCAAGATTCTTAAGTAGGGTTTCAGAAAACTCAGTCATTTTTTGATGCCATTTTCTGGTTTCTTCTTCATCTGCAACTGTGTAGACAACTTGTTCAACTTTGTTGAATTGGTGAACTCTGATAATTCCTTTGGTATCTTTACCATAAGTGCCCACTTCTCTTCGAAAACAAGGAGATAAGCCACACATTTTATATGGCAACTCCTTTTCATTTAAAGTCTCTCCCATTCTATATGCAGTTAGAGCGACTTCAGCAGTTCCTGCTAAGAACTGGTCATCTTGAGTTTTGTAGTGATCTTCATTGCCCCATGGAAGATATCCAGTGCCCCACATTACATCTTCATTTACAAGAATTGGTGCAGACATCGGAGTAAAATCAGCTTCATTAAGCAGTTTTAGGGCATAATTTAGCACGGCTTGCTCTAGTAACAGAGCATCATTTTTTAAGAAATAAGATCTGAAACCGCCAATCCTAACTGCTCGCTTGGTATCGAGCATATCAAGATTTTCCATCAATTCGTAATGTTCTTTTGGTTCAAAATCAAACTTTGGTTTTTCGCCTACTTCTCTTTGAACAACATTTCCAGACTCATCTTTACCAATTGGAACATCTTGAGCTGGAACATTAGGAACTTGAAACATCAACTTCTTATACTCTTCTTGAACCTCTTTAAGTTTTGGCTCATGATTTTGGATTTCAGTTTTTATTTCTTTTCCTTTGGCAATTTGTTCTGGAGTTGGTTTGTTTCCAGCGTGGACAGCAACTTTAATAGTTTCTGCGTGATCATTGCTTTTTTTCCGAAGCTCATCAACTTGCACTTGAAGCTCGCGTCTTTTGATGTCTGTTGCGAGCAGTTGGTCAATGATTGAAACATCAAGCTGCTTATTTTTGCAAGCTGTTTTTACTTCTTGAGCATTTTCGCGAATATAGTTTATGTCTAGCATAGGGTTTTATTGTATCATTTTTTGGATAGTAATTATTTTTTAGAATTTTTGGTTTTTCAATCGTTTTACCGACTTCGGCAAAATGATTGCATTTGAAGTTTATTTAGAATTAAAAACCTCAATTAAAAAAGAAAAATGTTCATCGGCGGACTTGTCTATTAACTCAAGACCTTGAGTAATATCTTCTCTACTCACATTGGCAGCAAATGCTTTAGTTTTTAATTTTTTCTTGATTGATTTTGGTTTCATGCCCTCGTAAGCTGTTGGGCGCATGATTGAAACCGCATTCATAAAGCCACAAATTTCATCGCAAGCGAAAAGATATTTATCTAAAGTTGATTGTGGACTTTTTCCAGTTCTGCCTGGAGCATGAGCTGCAATTGCATCGAGCATTTCTTGGGGATAATCTCTTAGCCACTCACTCAAGGCTTTTTTTGGATGCTCATCGGGGAACATTTCCCAATCTAAATCATGAAGCAATCCAGTGTGGTACCAAAGTTCTTCATTTTCACCTAGCTTTTTGGCGTATGCCTGCATAGAAAGTGCGACCATTTCACTGTGGTTAATCAAAGATTCATCTTTGATATATTTTTTCAGTAGTTCAGCGGATTTATCTCGGGTTGGAAGTTCGACAGTATTGTTGGATACTGCATTTGTTGGTTTTGAGTTTGGCGTGCTAGACTCTATATTTTTTTTGCCATTCTGATTGTAAAGAGTTATATCTCCCATGTTTCCACCACAAAACTCCATAATATATTTGGCACCTTTTTTTAATGCATCTAGAACTTCACTCTCGCTTATTCCAG
This sequence comes from Patescibacteria group bacterium, assembly GCA_018816485.1. Classification (GTDB taxonomy): domain Bacteria; phylum Patescibacteriota; class Microgenomatia; order UBA1400; family PJMF01; genus VFLK01. Next base: position 4,606 of record JAHIVL010000071.1, read on the forward strand.
GACCACCATCGGCGTACAGTGCTATGTTGGTGGTTTTTTTTGTTAGCTTTGTTTGATTAATATCTCTGTAGTTTAAGTCTATAGTTATTGGTTTTTTAGCATCAGAATAAATTAGCTGGCCTTTTTTAGTTGTTGTTACTTTATCATCTCCAAGCAAAAGCATTTCTTCTCCATCAGCCGCAAATCTTAGTGAAACTGGCAAATCTAGTTTATCTGCGTCAAATCCACCAAGTCCAATGCCTGTTTCGACTACGGCTAGATTATATGCATCTATAGCAGTATTGATATTATAAAGACTTTTTCCTTGAGAAATCCTTCTTAAAAGGGCTTCTGGAGAAGGTCTTTTTTTATGCCAATCCGTTCCGGTTTCTTTAAATAATTTTCTGTAAGCCTGAATAGAGTTCATCTCACCTATTTTTTCTGTTGTTATATCTTGAAACTGTTCTATGATTTCAGCTTTTCGTTTTTCTAAGTTTTTATTAGATTTTTTAATTTCTACATTTTTAATTATTACTTGTGCATATGCCATTTCTGGAAATTTTGAAATAACGGCATTATCAATTCCTTCAATTCCAGTGAGAATATTATTTGATAATGTTTCTTTTTCTATACGTGCAGTCAGTGGTTTCATCGTTGGAAAGGCAATCACTTCTTTAATACTCCAGGTATTTGTCAAGAACATCACTAAACGGTCAATTCCCATGCCAATTCCTCCAAGTGGCGGCATTCCATGCTCCATAGCTTCAATGAAATCCTCATCTAGTGGATGTGCTTCCGTATCTCCTTGGCGCATATTTTTTTGCTCTTTTTCAAAAATATTCCTCTGATCAATTGGGTCGACAATCTCGCTCCAACCATCCGCAAGTTCTTTGCCTCCAATGTACGCTTCAAATCTTTCGGCAAGCTCCGGATTTTTTCGGTGTTGTTTTGAAAGTGGACTTATATCTCTTGGATAATCAATAATCCAGATTGGATCAATTAAATGTGGAGTGACTAAATTATCAAATAATTCAAATAAGGCTTTACCTCTAGAATATTGTGTCTTAAGCTTGAGATTATTCTTTTTTAACAATTCTTGAACTTCATCATCGCTGAGACTATTAAAATCAATATTAACAAATTTTTTCAGTGCTTCTTCCATTCTTAAGCGTTCCCACTTTATGGAAATATCAATTTCTTTTTCACCGACTTTAATTTTTAGTTCGCCATATAGTTTTTTAACCAAATGTTTAACTAAGTCTTCAGCAACATCCATCATCTTGTGATAATCAGCGTATGTTTCATACCACTCAACCATGGTGAATTCTGGTTGGTGAGTTTGATCAATACCTTCATTTCTAAAATTTCTGGCTATCTCAAAAACCTTATCGTATCCACCTACAATTAATCTCTTTAAATATAATTCTGGAGCGATTCTCAAATAGAAATCAGTGTCTAGTGCATTCATATGTGTACTAAATGGAGTTGCATTGGTGCCACCATAAAGAGGTTGTAAGATTGGGGTTTCGACCTCTACAAAATCGTGCTCATCTTGCAAAAATCTTCTCATTTCTTTTTCAATCAACCATCTTGCATCGAGAATTCTTTTTGATTCAGGATTAATCAACATATCAAGATATCTTTTTCGGAATCGAGCCTCTTTGCTTTCAGCAGTGTTCCAAGCAGTTGGTAAAGGTCTTAAGGCTTTACTTAAAAATTCAAAATCTGTAGCAAGAATAGTAGTTTCTCCTGTTTTCGTAGTGACAATTGAGCCAATAACACCTAAATAATCTCCACGATCTACCAAGGTTTTTAGCCACGAAAATTTGTTGTCATCGACTTCTGACTCTCTAACCATGACTTGAATGTTTTCTGTGGAATCTTGAAGATCCATAAAAACGACTTTGCCATGAGCCCTAATAGACATTATGCGTCCCGCAGTTTCAACTTTTTTGTCCATCATTTCTCTGGTTTGAGCAATTGTTTTCTGTTTGTTAAATGAATACGGATGTACTGGAACATTCAGCTTTTCAAGCTGAGCTCTTTTTTCTTTTTTGGCGGAAATTGTTTCATCCATTCTAGACATAACGGCGATCCTTTTGATTAGCTTTGATTTCTATTTTGTAATTATACATTATATCTCTCCTCTATTTATTTTAAAAATAACTAAAAAGCCCCGCTTTTAGCGGGGCTTAAGAATTTTTGAATTTATTTTTAGTTTATTTTCTTAATTTCATATTCAATATTTCCCGCAGGTGCTTTTACGACTATATTGTCGCCTTTCTTTTTGCCCATTAATGAGTTTCCCATTGGTGAGGCGTTTGAAACTTTGCCTTCTTTAGGATTTGCCTCGAATTCACCAACAATTTTAAGGGTTATTTCTTTTTTAGTGCCAACCTTTGAAACAATAACAACTGAGCCAATTCCAACTTTGGAGTTACTTCTGGTTTGTTTAATGACTTTGGCTTTACTGACAATGTCTTGAAGTTCATCAATTCTAGATTGGAGAAGTTGTTGATCATCTCTTGCTGAGTGATATTCAGCATTTTCAGATAAGTCACCATGCTCTCTAGCTTTGGTGACTCTTACAATAGTTGCCGGTAGTTTGTGTTCGACCAATTCAGTTAGTTCTGTTTGAAGCTCATCTAAGCCTTCTTTAGTTAGCTCTATTTGTTGTTTTATTGGTTTCATAACAATAGATAGTATAAATGTTTTTTTTGAGACGGCAAGGTGTGAATTACTAGAGGAGAATATCCTAAATTAATCTTTTTTAGGATGTCTAGCTTATGTTTGTGACTCGTCAAATCATTGATTTTTTTGATTTTTGAGCGATACGGATTTCCAGCATTGCTCTTTTTAGTGATGCCTCAGCTAACAAGAGCTCTCTTTGATCTGATGTTTTTGTCATTGTTTCTTTAGCATCTCTAACTGCCTGTTCAGCTTTTGAAACACTGATATTACGATCCAGCGTTGCACTATCAACAATGACGGTAACTTCGCTTTTAGGAGATACTGTGATAAAACCATTTGAAATGACTAGTGAATGTTCTTCTGCTTCTTCTAGATATCGCAACTCGCCAGTTTTTAATTTACTAAACAGGGCGATATGATTTGGAAGTATAGTTATTTCTCCCTCAACAGTTGGAGCTGTAATTTGGTCAACTTTAGTTTGTAGTAACTGCTTTTCTTGAGAAACAACAGTTAAGGTTATTTTTTTCATTATTAAAGAGTTTCAGCTTTTTTAATGGCGTCATCGATTGTTCCGACTAAATAGAATGCTTGTTCAGGAAGCTTATCATGTTTTCCTGCCAAAATTTCTTTAAAGCCTCTTATAGTTTCTTTAATAGAAACATATGCTCCTGGAATAGATGTAAACTGTTCAGCGACAAAGAATGGTTGAGATAAGAATTTTTGTATTCTTCTTGCTCTAGCAACGATTTTCTTGTCTTCTTCACTTAGTTCATCAATACCAAGAATTGCGATGATATCTTGTAATTCTTTATATCTTTGGAGAACTTGTTGTACTGCTCTAGCCGTATTGTAATGGTCATCTCCAACGACTACAGGCTCTAAAATTTTCGAGTATGAAGTTAATGGGTCAACTGCTGGATATATTCCTTGCTCAGATAATTTTCTATCTAATGAAATTGTTGAATCAATGTGAGCGAATGTTGTTGCAGGAGCTGGATCTGAATAGTCATCGGCTGGAACATAAATTGCTTGAATAGATGTAATAGAACCATCTTTTGTAGAGGTAATTCTTTCTTGTAATGCTGCCATTTCGGTTGCCAGAGTTGGTTGATATCCCACAGCAGACGGAATTCTTCCTAGCAGTGCTGAAACTTCTGCTCCAGCTTGTGAGAATCTAAAAATGTTATCAATAAAAAAGAGTACATCTTCATGTTTTTCATCACGAAAGTATTCAGCCATAGTTAGCGCAGTTAAAGCAACGCGCAATCTATTACCCGGTGGTTCATTCATTTGTCCAAAGCACATAACAGTACTTGCAAGAACTCCAGATTCTTTCATTTCGTAGTAAAGATCATTACCTTCTCTTGTTCTTTCACCTACACCTGCAAATACAGAGTGACCTTGATGTTCTTCTGCAATATTACGAATAAGTTCTTGGATAATAACTGTTTTTCCCACACCTGCACCACCAAAAGCGCCGACTTTTCCACCTTTTGAAAATGGGGCGATTAAATCAATGACTTTAATGCCTGTTTCTAGAATTTCTGGTTTGGTTTCAAGGTCAACAAGTTTTGGAGATGATTTATGAATTGGTGAAGTTTTGTCTGTTTTGACTTTACCTAAGTTATCAATTGGTTGGCCTAAAACATTGAAAATTCTTCCTAATGTTGCTTCTCCAACTGGAACAGTGATTGGTTTGTTTGTGCTATAAACTGTTTCACCTCTTTTTAATCCATCGGTTAGGTCCATAGCAATACAACGTACTTCAGTCTCTGAAAGCTGTTGTTCGACCTCTAGATATAAAGCATTTTTACCTTCTCTTTCAATGGTTAGTGCTGTATAAATTGCTGGCAAATCCTTTTCAAATTTAATATCAACAACTGGGCCAATGATTTGAGTGACTTTACCGGTAGTTTGTGTGTCTTTCATAATTTCCTTTTAGCTTCTTAGTTTTTTATTTTTTTGTGCAAGGACAGCTGTAGTAATATCAAGTAGCTCACTTGTGATTCCTGTTTGTCTTGATTTATTAAATTGTAATTGTAATTCACTCATCAATTCACCAGCATTGTCGCTAGCATTCTTCATGGCAACCATTCGAGCACTGTGTTCACTTGCTTTTGCTTCAAGAAAGGATTGATATATAGTGTTTTCTAGATAATAGTTTAGTAGATCATCAAGAATTGCTTTTGGGCTTGGTTCAAAAATATATTCGATTTTGCTTTTTGTGTTAACTGATACGAGACTGGAACAATTAACTTCATCATTTTTAGGTAGTGGTAACAAATTAATTGTTTTCACTCTTTGAACTAATGTACTAATAAAATCCATGTATATGATTGAGACTGATTTAAAAGATTCATTTAAATATTGGCTTGAAATAATTGAAGCTATTGGAAGAATTTCTGATGTTTTTACAATATCTGGAAGATCGGTGAATTGAGCATGAGTATTGAGACCGTACATTTTTGCAAAAGCGACAGCCTTTTTTCCCACAAGTATAAGCTTTCCATTTTTATGTCTTTTTTGCCATTCAATGGTTGATTTGAATAGATTTAGATTTAATCCTCCACAAAGGCCTTTATCTGTTGAAATAATAATGGCTACATCAATACCACCTGTGTGGCTAACCAGAAAAGGGTGAATATTCGTTTTAATTGTCGAAGCTAACGTTGATAAAGATTCTTGTAAGGCTCGAGTGTATGGACGTGTTGCCAATGCTTGACTTTGTGCACGTCTCATTTTACTTGCAGAAACCATTTCCATAGCTTTTGTGATTTTGGAGATATTTTTAGCAGTCTTGATTTTTTGTTTTATTTGGCGCGCACTAGACATAGTTTAGATCAATTATTATTCCTCAACTTCGAGAGATAGTTTTGGATTCATTGAGTTAAAAGTTTTAATAGCTTCGATTAACTCTTTTTCTGTTTCATCTAATAATTTCTTTTCAGTAACGATACTTTTTAAAATGTGTGAGTATGAGTTTTTGATAAATTCTAAATATAATGCTTCCCATTTTTGAATATCATCGACGTTAATTGAATCAAGATGTCCCTTAACAGCCGCATAGATGACAACAACTTCTTCTTCAAACTTTAGAGGAGTATCCCACCCTTGTTTTAAAATAGCGTTGACTCTTTCCCCTCTATCAAGTTGAGCTTTGGTTTTTTCGTCAAGATCTGAGCTAAATTGTGCAAAAGCTTGGAGTTCTCTAAATTGAGCTAAGTCGAGTTTCATAGTTCCAGCGACTTGTTTTGTGGCTTTGACTTGGGCAGCCCCTCCAACACGAGAAACTGATAAACCGACATTGATGGCTGGTTTCATTCCAGCATTAAAAAGGTCTGATTCCAAGTAAATCTGTCCATCTGTAATAGAAATCACATTTGTTGGAATAAATGCAGAGACGTCATTGTCTTGAGTTTCAATAATTGGCAGGGCAGTTATTGAACCACCCCCATTGGCATCATTAAGCTTGCAGGATCTTTCAAGAAGTCTTGAGTGCAGATAAAAAACATCTCCTGGATATGCTTCACGACCAGAAGGACGTTTAAGCAAGAGTGAAATTTCGCGATAGGCTTGAGCATGTTTAGTGAGATCATCAAAAATGATAAGCACGTCTTTGCCTTTTTCTAGGAAGTATTCAGCTACTGCCTGTCCTGCGTATGGAGCTAAAAACTGCTCTGCAGCAGAAACCGAAGCGGTTGCTGAAACAATAACGGTATAATCCATCGCATTATTTTTAGTTAAAATATCGATTGTTTGAGCTAAAGAAGATCTTTTTTGACCAATACAAACGTACACACAAACAACATCTTGATCTGCTTGATTTAGAATTGTTCCCAATGCAACAGCTGTTTTACCAGTTGATCTATCACCAATAATAAGTTCACGCTGTCCTCTGCCAATTGGAACTAAGGCATCAATAGCCTTTAATCCTGTATGAAGTGGCTGAGAAACTGATTGACGAGGCATAATTCCTGGAGCCTTTTTTTCAAGAAGCATTTGTTTTCCAATGGGGACATTTGCTCTACCATCAAGAACTCTACCTAAAACATCAACTGTTCTACCAAGTATGGAATCTGAAACGTTAATTGAGAGAATTTCACCAGTTTTTTTGACGGTTGCACCGGCTTTTAAGTGAAGTGCATCCCCTAAAACAACGATACCTGTTTCTTCTTTTTCTAAGTTTAAAGCTAAACCAAACTGGTTATTACCCAGGTCAATAAGTTCTCCAGCTCTAACGTCATCTAGTCCAGAAACTTTTACAACTCCGTCACCATAAGCTTTAACAATTCCAATAGTTTGTATATCGGCTGATAAATCAGAGTTATTAATAATTTCAGCAATAGAAAAATTTAGTTTTTTATTTGCAGTTTTTTTCATTTAGCTTTAGCCTTTTTTGAGTGTTTCCCTCTCTAAATATTTTCTCTAAGTTGTGTCTGAAGTTTCTCAAGTTTTGTGATCACTGTTGCATCAATTTGCTCTGAACCGATGGTAATTTTAATACCCGCAATAACTGATGGATCAACGACTTGAGAAAGCTCTATTTTAGTCCCGTGAGTATTCTTTTTTTCTACTGCGTTGACAATAATTTCAGCCTGTTTCGGTGTAAGCTCAATTGCTGAGGTAGCAGTAACTTTTAAGGTATTGATCATATATTTTTTATGATTAAGTTGATTTCTTCATCAATCAATTTTTGTTGAGTTTTTATGTCGAGAGTTTTTCCAATGACTTTTGCAGAAATAGCAATGATTGCGTCAGTCATTTCTGACTTAGCCTCTTTTATAAGTTGAATTTTTTCTTCTTTCCAGCTATCTAAAAGCTTTGATTGCTCTTCTTTTGTTTCTTTTCGAGCAGTTGAGATGATCTCTTGAGCTCTTTTCTTTGCTTCTTCTTGAGCATCATTTAAAATCTTTGCTCTCTCTGTTTTGTGTTCATTTTCGGCTTTTTTCTTTTCTCTATCTAGCTCATCTTTAATTTTAATTGCTAGTTCAGCTGCTTTTTGACCTTCCTCAATTCTCACTGCTCTTTCATCAAAGATTTTGATGACTGGCTTATAAAGAAGAAAAGTTAGAACTCCAAGTACAACTGAAAAATTGATTATTTGAAAAAGTATTTGTGTTAGTTGAATGTCCATGGTTTAATCCTTTGAAATTTAATTTTTTTTTATTAAACAAATTTCAAGATTAATGAAACAACTAATGCATAGATAGCGATAGCTTCTGCAAAGGCAATTCCTAGAATCATGTTTGTTTGTATTTTACTTGCTGCTTCTGGGTTTCTTCCAATAGCTGTAAGACCTGCTGAAACTAGTAGTCCGATTGCAATTGCTGGAGCAATTGTGCCGATTGCCATAACAAATGCGACTGCGAATTCTGTTGACATATTTTTCCTTATTTTAAGTTACTATTTATACTGTTTTAATTTAATGCTCTTCATGGTTTATAGTTGCCATGTTGAAAAATACCAGAGTTAATAGCGAAAATACCAAGGCCTGAATAAATCCAACAAATAATTCTAGGCCATAAAATGGCATTGGCAAAATGATTGGACACAGAAAGGCTATAACTACTAATAAGATTTCACCAGCAAGGATATTTCCAAATAAACGAAACGCAAAAGAAATTATCTTGGCGAATTCTGAAATTAATTCTAGGATACCGACAAAGAACATTATTGGGCTTGAAAAGTTTATAAACTTTTTGAAATATCCAAATTTTAAGTACTTAAATCCAAATATTTGCGTAACAATAATTGAAATTAATGCTAATGATATTGTGGTGTTGATGTCTGCAGTTCCTGGTCTAAAGATTGGAACAGCTACTGGACCACTATGCTCGTTAGCAGAATCTTCATGAGCCACCTCATCTGTTGTTAATATTGTTGCGTCTTCAATTATTGTTGTTTCTGAAGCCTGAACTGAATTTACGAGCACACTACTATGTTTTACAGCCTCCTCCATTTGTGCAGCTTCTTCATTTACGAGTAATCTTATCGTTCCAACTCCAGGAATTAACCCTAGCCAGTTATTTGAAATTATGACCAAAAAGAAAGTACTAATAAATGGAAAAAAAAGACGGGTTTTCTTAAAGTCACTTGTTACACCATGCACAAGTCCATGAAGTGCTTCAATGATCATTTCGGCGAAATTCTGAATACCTGTAGGCTTTGATACATTTTTAAGTTTTGATTTGGTAATTACTGCAAAGGAGATAAGGAGCATACTAACTAACACGCTTGTAAACATCGAGTTCGTTATATCAAGTCCTCCAAGAGTAAAAAGTCGTTCAGCGGAGATTGAAATATGCAATCCAGTTGCCATAGTTTTTTTTCTTTATTATTAATTTTTTCAACTAATCAAGCGCACATCAAATATATAATTGTAACTTGAATTATAATGCTTCTTCTTGCTAGGACAAGACACAGTTTTATTTTGAAAGTACTAAAACTGCGTCATAGTCATCATCAGGATCTTCAATTTCTATTCCAGAACTATATTCTAAATCTAAACTGGATGCATCTTCCAACAATTTTTCAAGTTGTGTATTTTCCTTTGTCATCAGGATATAATCAGTACCCTCGTCATATTCTCCTTCAGCATTTCCAGCAATTGCTTTGGGTATCTCAGCTTCAATTAGAAGTGTTTTTATTTTTCCTGCATAGCCTGCTTTTGATGTCGCATTAACCACTAAAATTGAAAGATCCTCTTTATTTATTTCTACTACAGGTTCTGGGGTTGCTGTAGGCTCTAGAGTTACTTCTGGATCAGTGACCACTACAGGAGTTATTTCTTGATTTGGATTTTTGTCGGACATTTTTAATAGCCCTAATCCAACCCCAATTCCAATTGCGATGGTAATGAAAAATACAGCTAAGGTTATGAAAACCATTTTTAACATATTATTTACTCCCGATGAATTTTTTATTACTTTTTTTAAATTCTTTGGTTCTGTGGTTTCACTCTTTACTTTTTCATCTTCGTTGCCATTATCTTTTCCTGCAAATTGAGCTAGATTGACTTCATTTTTATCTTCTAATTTTTCTTTTTTATTGTCAGTTGCTTCATCTTTGGTTTTTGACGTTTCTTCATTGATTTCAGCGATTTCTTGATTTAGGTCACTCTTTCTAGTTTCGCTATTCACCTTTTTTACTTTGTCTTTTGTATCGTCGCTTACTTTTACTCCAACAGTCTCAAATTCATTTTTGACCTCTTCAATTTCTTTTTCTGAAGGTTCTTCTATTAGAATATTGGTTTTTGGCATATTTATAACATCCTTTACTTTTGCCGCAGTCATTAATTCGGGAACCTTAGATGGTTCAGGAAGATCGGTTGGGGCAGTATTTTTACTATTTAATTCTTTGTCTGTTTCTACTTTATCATTTTTTTCAGTTGTTTCAGCGGAGTCTACAATTGCTTCTTCTTCTTTTGATGCTTTTCCAAGTTTAAATTTTGGTACTGGATAGTTTGGCAAAGAAAGAGTTCTCATAGAAGATTCAATAATATATTTAACGTAAGAAGGCATCTTTGAATCTTCTTCTTTATATGTTGCTAATTGTTGAATTGGTAATGTTCCGCCAAGTTCTTCTTTAAATTTTTCCTCAATCAGTGAGCTAGATGCAAGATAAATAGTTTGAATCGAAGGCTCAGCGCCCTTAAGAGTTTTAATAGTTTCAACAATTGAAGAAAGCTCGTTTACAGGAAAATTATTCGTTTGATCGATGCCAATATAGTGTTGGGAGCTATATAAATTACTACCAATTTGTAAAACTGTGATAGATGGTTCTAGAGATACGATTGATTTTATTGCCCAACTTAAAGGAGAAACCGCTTTAATAATTGTTTTTGATTTTTCTGCAGCAACTCTAACTGGCGCAAGCAATTCTTTCTCGATAGCTGAAATTTGAACTCTTGATTTTCCTTTGAAACTATTTAAGACTGTTATTTCAATTTCATGAGTTTCGTCAGTTAAATTTAATGTTGGTAATAATTTATCTTTTACGTGAGCTAATGCTCCTGCCATTGATTCATCATCAACATTCACAATGGTATCAGTAAAAAGAAAATCAGGAAGAATTAAATGATACTCTTCTTTATCTACTTTAGTAAATAATTTTTGAATGTTTGCAGAAATAAACTCGTTATCGTCTAAAAAGTTTCCATTTATTTGTTTAAAAGATTGAATTGCGTATGTATGTTCTTTTTTTCCAGGCAGTAACTCAGCTAAATAAGTCAAGTCGGGCAGTATATATAGTAGTTTTTCTGTATTTAACATAAATGTTTACTCTTACTAGTATCTAAAAAAACTCGAGCTTTGACAAGTAGTATGTTTGATTTATATTTATTTAAGACTTTGTCTATTAATAAATGTTTATTATTTGATATAATGCTTGTTTGTCGAGATGTACAATCATACTCGACTTTGTTAAAATATGTTTGTGAGGGTCCGTAGCTCAGTCGGTTAGAGCGACAGCCTTTTAAGCTGTGCGTCCCGGGTTCGAGTCCCGGCGGACCCACTTTTGTTATTGTGATATAAAGGATGCATGCGAAAATTTAAAGAGCACGAAACATGGTTAGAGCGAAAAAAAGCAAGAATCCGGTTAAGAGAGCCCGAAAGACAGTGCTCTGTTCCAGAGGAAGTATTTAATTGTGAGATTGCTCAAATGACTTTATTGGTGCTTGCTGGAGATAAATGGCCCAAGACCGCAAACTGTGAATTTAGTAATGGCCCAGCTAGAATAGATCCAGAAGGTTTTTGTTTAAATAATAAATGCATGCGAAATGAGGGAATGCGATAAATTGTAACAATGCCAGAACTACCAGAAGTAGAAACAATAGCCAAAAAACTCCACATAATATGAATATTATTGCTCATTTAAAAATGACTGGGCAGTTTGCTATCCAAACATACTAGAGTTGAGATTAATTTATTAGATGAAAATATTGAGAGAAATTCGGGCGATGGCGACTTAACTAATCCACAAAAAATCTCTTATCTTTTTAGGTATTAAATTGGGTGGTGCAACCATTAGTGACTACCGAGACGTCGATTTCCCAATAAAGTCTTGCCGATTTTGATATTTATAACAACTTTTTTAAGACTTCTGCCGCTTCTTGAAGCTTTTTCTTTTCATCCCACGACATTTTCACATTTAGGATTTTTTCTACTCCATCTCTTCCAACAATACATGGAACACTCAGAGCAATACCACTGATCTCCTTATATCCATGCAATGGAATTGAGACAGGTAAGATTGATTTGGCATCGGTTAAAACCATTCTAGAAATATGAGCAACCACTGCCCCGATTGCGTAATAAGTTGCACCTTTTGAAGCAATAATTTTGTAGGCAGCATCTCTTGCTTTTGTAAATGCTTTTTCCGCTTTTTCTTCAGAAAAACCTGGCATAGTTGTCAGAGGTTGTCCGCCAACGGAAGCACTGGAAATTACCGGGAAAGAGTGATCACCATGTTCTCCTAAAATATATGCGTGGATACTTCTTGGGTTAACTTTCAAAAATTCTGATAAGTGAAATCTAAAACGTGCAGTGTCTAGAGTAGTTCCAGATCCAAAAACTCTTCCTTTTGGTAGGCCCGCAAGTTGGTATGCTCTGTATGTTAGTATATCCACTGGATTGGAAACAATTAAAATTATACTTTCTGGTGAGTGTCGCACAATTTGAGGAATAGCTTCGTCAATTATCTTGAGATTCTTATTAGCAAGATCAAGTCTAGTATCTCCAGGTCTTTGAGCTGCACCAGCAGTAATAATTACTAGATCACTTCCTTTAATATCCGCATAGTCATCAGTCGCATCGATATGGGCATGATGAAGAAAACTAAGACCATGTTCAAGATCTAGTTGTTCACCAATTATTTTACTTTTATCTCTGCCTACAAGGAGTAAATCATTTACAACGCCATCGTGAAGAATCGAGTAAGCGGTGGTCATTCCAACTTTTCCGCAACCAATAATTGAAATTTTGTAGTTTTTATTTTCCATATTTTTTATTTTACCAAATCATAACCTATTAGTGGCATAATACTCAAGGTTAGTTTTGATTGGTTAGTTTTGACTAGAATTTGTAGGTTTTACTTTGTTTGTTGTGTAAAACTATTTTGTTAAAACTCCTCTTGAAAGATGTGCCCGAAAGAGATTAAACTTAAGTAATGCACTACGTTAGTGTTTTATTGTTGTAGTGAAAGAAGAATATGGGTAAAAGTAACAATGTTTTCATGGTTGGTTGGGAGTATCCTCCTAATAATAGCGGAGGTCTTGGAGTTGCTTGTCAGGGTTTAACTGAGGAATTGGCAAATCAAAATACCAAAA
>JAHIVL010000072.1 GCA_018816485.1 Patescibacteria group bacterium
ATATAAAGATTTAGTAAACGATAAAAATATTAAATGTTTTTATTTTCCATTAAGTACTGGTAAAAACCACGCTTTTGGCGATCAAGACTGGAGAAATAACCGCATAAGGGTGGAACAAAGATGTTTTGACCTAGTTTCAAAAGATTATAATTCAAAGGTCATTGTTTTGGGTAAAAGATTCGCAGAAAGAATGTCCGAGGATTACGGCTTATATTTTGGGAAAGATGATTTTTTACAAAACGGTTTATTTTTTGGTAGATATATGGATTATCTAGACAGAAAATTTACAAATCAGGATTTAAAAAAGTTTGGCATAGAGATTGAAAAAGATAATAAGTTAATTTTTGCTTGGGGTCGTTGCTCTGTCGCTAAGGGTTTTAAGGAGCTTGCATTGGCATGGGTGAAAGTACACAAACAATTGCCGAATCACTATTTAATTTTACAAATACCAAACAACTCCGGTGAACCGAATTATTTTTTTGAAGTCCAAGAGGTCTTAGCCAGTACATCAAGATATGTCGTAATAGATGATTTTAATCCTGAAATATGGAAAACTATATTGAGAACAGAGAGTACTGATGTAGTGTGCATACCATCAATTATGGACCCATTTCCACACACATCAATAGAAGCGAAGCTTTTCTCTAATGGAATGAATTACATTACTATTATTAGTGATGTGGATGGTGCTGTTGACGCGTTTGACCGTAATGAATCTATCTATGTTGATCCTAGAAATACGGAATTATTTGCGCAGAAAATAATTGAAGCTGTCACAATGGATTACAAAAGTAGAAGAAAGATTATAGATAGAAATAAAAAAACAATTGATAAATTTAATTTCCCTAAGATTTTAGCAAAGTTTATTAGAGACAATATCATGGAAATATGATTTTTCGCTGGTCAATTTGGGGTAGCCATACTTCAAAGAATATCGAGTTACTGCGCTATAGTATTTTGACCTTTAAAAAACAATTCGGGAATAATCATAAATATATAATTTATACAGACAATGAAGAGTATGTTTCTAAATATTTTGCTGAGAGTGTAGATATTAGGCAATTTCCGACAGACGAAGGCTTGTTATTTTGCGTAACCTCTAAAGCTACGTGGATGAAGTGGTGCCCAGTATCAAGGATTGATATTAATCAGACGGAATTTTACATAGACTCAGATGTTTTTTTATTAAAATATCCCAAAGAAATAGATTATTTTTTATCCAATCCCAAAAAGAAATTTGCCATAATGGACGAATTTTTTGGCCAATCATGGCAACATGGGGCAATGAGTAAAAGGGCAACACCTGATACTCCTTACGTAAACGCCGGTTTTTTCGTTCAGAAAGCTGGTTACGATATTACTTCTGATCTAATAAAAGAATATGAATGGTGGAAAGATAATATCAAGAAGACAGAACAAACTCATCATGATGAACAAGGCGCGTTAGCTATTGCCCTTACGAAATTTCTAAAGAATGGTGCACTATATATCTTCCCAAAAGATAGATATATTCTTATTGGAAATAATGAAAATACAGAGATAGAGAATCTTAACGATGTAACACTCCTTCACGCAGTCTATCCGGATCACCCAGCGTTTTATAAATTCAAAGATTATTTTGACAATCTACTTAAATAGCAAGTTCCAAAATTAGACCATAAAGGCTATAATTGGTTATATGGAACATAGCAAGATTGCAATTCTTATGTCGGTGAGGAATGAGGAGTCATATATAGATTTAAATATTTCCTATCATCTTGACCTTGGCTTTGATTATATATTTATTGCAGATCACTGTTCAATAGATGGTACAAGAGAAATACTTAATTCATATAAGGATGATCCGCGGGTCATCGTGATTGATGAAAAAGATCCGATTTTTGATCATGCCAAAATTATTAACAAACTTCTTAACTATGCGAAGTTAAATTATGAAATTGATTGGTTTGTTTTCTTGGATGTCGACGAATTTCTTTCTGTAAAAGATGAGACTGTTCACGATTTTATAAAACGTTTGGAAGATAGTAATATCCTATATGCAACTATCGGTTGGGCCAATGCATTATTTGATTACACACTTTCTGATTACACATGTTCTCCGGTAAATCCAATAGATACAACGAAGTATTATTATCCATGGCCAGAAAAAGCATGGCAAGAATA
>JAHIVL010000073.1 GCA_018816485.1 Patescibacteria group bacterium
GAAATGGTAGAGTCTGTCAAAAAGATTGATCAGATTGATAGGAAAACATGTCATGATTGGGCAGTTAGTAACTTCTCATCTTCAAGAATGGTAGATGAATATGAAGAGTTGTATAAGAAAATATTGGGAAGTAATTAAATAGTTATGTCTGAAATATTGTATCTATTAGCCCGATTTATTTCCCACATCAACTTATTATAACTAGATCTATTCATAACAAACCATTGTCCCACACTTCCGACTGTGCGAGCCAAAGATCGGATATTAAAATTTGATGGTTTTCCGATGGAGTTTAAATTAATTATCACTATAATATTTCTTCAAACTGAGATTTATTTGGTTTATTAGAAAAGTAATATTGTCTGATTTTTTACATGAAGCAGGTTCAATAACGCATTTTTAGGTAACTATTTTATAAATATATTTTAGATATCTATAAAAATATTTAGGTACAAATAATTTGGCAATGAGCTTTACTTGTCTAAATTCAAAATAATAATACATTGCTTTTAAATTACTCCAAAAAGTTTTAATTTTATTTTCTTTAAAAGAGATACTTTCTTGATAATAGATACCTGAAAGACGTTTGCTGACTGCTTGATGAAATGATTTATCTGGATGATTTTCAGTGAGTGCTTTTAACTTCTGGAGTATACATTTAAATTCATTTTCACGATCGGCAAGCCGATCTCCTCTAGTTATAGAATTTTGGCCGTCTACCCTCATCTTTTTAAGTCGTTCCAAAGTAATTACTGATTTTGTAGTTAAGGCAGCTCTAAGTGTCCAATCTACGTCCCACAATAATTTAAAATCAACATCAAACATTCCTATTTTTTCTAATGCCTCTCGCCTTACAGCGGGATTTTGAAAGGGTAAAGGAGTAGTAATTACTAAATACTTAAAAAGAGTTTTAGACGTTAAGTACACCTTCATGCAAATCTTTTTAGCTGACCTAGATTTTTTTAAAATAGCTTTTACTTGTTCATCATTACTTTTTTTTGCTTCCTTACTATATTTACCAAAAAAATCATATAACATGAAGATAATATTAACATTATGATTCTTAGTAAAAATGGAAACAATTTTCTCTATTGATTCAGGAGCTAATTTATCATCGTCATCTAGAAAAACTATTATTTCTCCTTTTGAATTAATAATTCCTGTATTTTTTGCACTTGCTGCTCCTTTAAATTGATTGTCATAAATTGCTAACTTATTAACCTTATTGAGTATTTTTGAAGGGTGAATATCTGATCCATCATCAACAACTATTAATTCAGTGTATTGATAAGTTTGATTTAATGCACTTTTAACAGATTCGACTAATAACTTTGGTCTATTTTTAGTGGGTATAATAATTGATACTAATTTTTTCATTTTAAAGTTATTTCTGATTAAATAATTTTTATATTATGTCTAATAAGTTGTATTTATTAGCAAGTATAGATTCTATTTGAGTTCCATTTTTTTCTTCCATACTCATTATAAATGAAGCGTGTTGTAAAAAGAATAAACATAGAGAGGCTCTAAGTATTTCTCTGTTTATTTTTGGTTTTTTAAGTGAGTATTTTTGATAAAGGCTAATAACTATTTGTTGCCAATCTTTATTTGTAAGGTGCGGGGATTTATTTTGTTCAAAAATTGTATTTATTCTATTAAATAATTCACCTGTTAGATTTTTTTTTAATAGATTTTTATAAGTTATGTATTCTAATGATGCTGATTCCATTAGGTACAATGTAGTTTCATTTCTTGTCTTATCATTAATTTTAGAAATTGGAACAATTTGTTTCTCATTACTACCATAAGAATTCTTATTGTTAACTAGTAGCTTTTGGTTTGATTTAATTAGATCAAATAGGGTATCTAACACTTCTATATACATATTGTCTAGTTTAGGTAAGCTAGGACTATGTATTTTTTCTCCTAAAAACACTTGATCTATTTTTAATTTTTCGTTTAAAGCATTGAAAGTAATAAAAATATCTATTCCATATTTTAATGTGTTACCAGACATTTTTTTCTTAAGAAGCATATCTATGCATTTTTTTGATAAAGCAAAATCTCCACCTATTGGTTGTTTGATATCTTTATTAAAAATACCAGATATTATTGGACGACAAACATGATTTGTAATAGCACCATCATGCTCTTGTCTTGAGTATAGCGGTACTACTAAATCTGATCCCTTAAGTATAGAGCTAATATAGGAGTCAACCCATGAAGAAGATAAATTTTTTACATCTCCATCAAATAATAGCAGCGCTTTTAAGTTGAAATTTCTTAGGTATTGTAAAATATTTTTTATGTTTCTACCTTTACCTTTGCGGGTTGTTTTTAAGTAGATTTTTTTTGATTTTGTTTCAGTACTTAAAAAAGCTTGTTTTGTTCCATCTGGAGAGTTATTATCTGCATTAATAATTAAGGTATTATATTTTTTTGCATATTTTACTAAAGCATCATCAATTTTTTTAACAATTGAGCTAATATTATTAGCTTCACAGTAAGTTGGAATCCCAATAACTAAGTATGCTTTATTTTCCATAAGGTGTGCTATATTATATCAATGAAAATTCAGGAGTAAATTACTATGCTTGGCATTAAAACAAAACTAAAAAAGCTATTCAGAAATAAAAATCAATCTTTGGTAAATAAAGACAAGATTATTGATTTAATGATTACTTTTAAAGCAGATGAGTTTGGTCATGAATGTAATACTGAAAAAGCAGACTTAGGATATGGTTGGATTCACTATGGTTTATTAAGACAACAAAAACCAAAAAGAGTGCTTTGTGTTGGTTCTAGACATGGTTATATTCCTGCAGTTTTTGCTCAAGCTTGTAAAGACAATGGTTTTGGAACCGTAGACTTTGTAGATGCTGGATTTGATCTGGATGATAAAGGGGGATGGACAGGAGTTGGCTATTGGAGAACTAAAAAAGGTAGGAATTGTTTTAACAACTTTAATTTAGGAAATTATATTACTTTATTTTTAACTACAACTAAAAAATTTTCACAAAGATACCCAAACCAAGTATATGATTATATCTATATAGATGGAGATCACTCACTTAAAGGAGTGACTTCAGACTTTAAATTATTTTGGCCAAAACTTAATAGGAATGGATATTTGGTTTTTCATGACATTTGTGTAAAAGAAGATAAGCCAGAGGGTGTTTATGGAGTTTGGAAACTTTGGAAAAAGCTTGAAAAAGAATTTAAGGGAATAAAGATTAACTATTTGGGCTCTGGATTGGGTATAATACAGAAATGATTTTGTTTCTAAAAAAATGTATAAGATTTTTTTACTTTTTTCCTCAAAGGATGAGGTGTGGTTTTCTAGATGGTTTCAATACATTTATTTTGGATTTTAATAGTAAGTTCTCTTTTTTAAAACTACTTGCTCTTTATACTTTGATTCTTTTTGAAAAGTCTGGCTTTAATATCGGACATCTATGGAGCAAATCGAGTTGGAAAAGTGTTTTTGCTTCTTTTGTTGGGAATAGATTCAATATCAACCACTTAGGAAATGTTTATTCTATAAAAAATAGCAGCTTAAGTATTACTCAAAAAATTGAGAAACAAGTTATTCAGTGGAATAAAAAAGTTATTCATTGTGGTAATAGAAATATTGAGGGATATGTAACTAGCGGAGGGACAGAGTCAAACTTATTTTTAATGTGGATGGGTAGGGAGTATTTAAAAGAAAAGAATAACTCTAGGCCAATTTTACTTGCCACAGACTTCACTCATTACTCTATTAATAAATCTGCCAGGATATTAGATATTGATTCTTTTATTGTGAAAGTAGACAAAAAAAATTGGGGCATGAGTCTGCTAGATTTAGAAAAAGTTGTTCTTAAATTTATTAAGAATAAAAAATGTTCATTTTTATTACCAATTACTATTGGCTATAGTTCTACTGGCGCAAGTGATCCTCTTAAAAAAATTGTAGAATTGATTAAGAAACTAAAGAAGAAGCATTCAAACCTTAAGTGTTTTATATGGGTTGATGCAGCTGCGCAAGGCCTACCGAAATCTTTTTTGGAAAGCAATTTTAGGCCAATGGAAAGTGATTTGATTAAAGGATATGTGGTCGATTTTCATAAACATGGAGATACACCACTTCCATCAGGAATAGTATTGTATAAAAATAACCTAAGGAAACTAATAGAAGTTCCTATTCCATACTTGTTTGAAAATGACTCAACAATTTTGGGTTCAAGACCTGGAAGTTCTGCTTTATCAATTTGGGCTAATATAGTTGGAAATAATAGGAGCAGATGGAAAAAAAAGTTTTCTAATTTAGAAATAAAGAAAACTAGCTTAATAAAAAGATTAAGAAAAATAAATCCAGATGCAAATATTTTATGTTTTAAAAATTCTTTAACATTTGCTATAGAATTAAACTCAGATTTTAAAGAGTTTCCAAAAGAATTTGGAAGCGAGTATCAATTTGTAAAGTGTGAAATAAATGGCTTTATTCACTATAAGTTTCATGTTCAATGAAAAACCAATCTAATCAAATACTAATAATAGGCTCTGGAATTTCAGGCTCAACACTGGCTGAAAGATATGCTTCTATTGGAAAAAAAGTTTTAGTCTTAGAAAAACGAAATCATGTTGGTGGAAATTGTTATGACCTTATTAATAAGGATGGCTTACTAGTTTCTAAATATGGAGCTCATATATTTCATACAAATAATAAAGATGTTTGGGAATATTTACAAAAGTTTTCTAGTTGGAAACCATATAGTCATAAAGTTAAAGCTTTTATAGGTGGAAAGTTAGTTCCTGTGCCAGTAAATATTGAAACAGTAAACATATTATATAAGCTAGATATAAAAAATAAACCAGAAATGCAAGACTGGCTTTATAAGAACCAAGTTAAAATAACTAATCCTAAAAATAGTGAGGAAGTTGCCTTAAGTAGAGTCGGAAAAGATCTTTATGAAAAGATGTTTAAAAATTACACAATAAAACAATGGGGGAAACATCCAAAAGAGTTAGACTCTTCGATTATTTCTAGAATTCCAGTGAGAATAGATTTTGAAGACAGGTATTCTTCAGATAATTATCAAGCTCAACCAGTCGGTGGATATACAAAAATATTTAAAAATATGTTATCTAGTAAGAATATTGAGATTAGGCTAAATACTGATTTTTTTGAGTTTAAAAAAGAAAATAATTCTGACGATTTTGAAAAAGTTTTTTACACAGGTGCAGCAGATCATTTTTTTGATTTCTGTTTTAGTAAAAAAGGATTGGGATATAGGTCTCTCAAGTTTGAGTTTGAAACACATAATAAAGAATTTTTTCAAGATCATGCAGTTGTTAACTTTCCAAATGATCATGAATATACGAGGATAGTTGAATACAAGCACATTACTGGGCAAAAACACTCCAAAACGACTATTTCCAAAGAGTATCCTAATAGTGGTAACGAACCTTATTATCCTATGTTAACTGAGGATAATATGCTGTTATATTCAAAGTACAAAAAGCTTATTATAAAGTTAAGCAATGTTCATTTTATTGGAAGGTTAGCAGAGTTTAAATACATTAATATGGATGAGGCATTTGGGAATGCTTTGGAGTTGTTTTATTCTTTAGAAAAAGATTAGTGTTTCTCAATTATATAGCCAATAGAATTAACTTTATTTTTCCACGAATTATCTATTGCTAATTGTTGTTGTTTTTTTTGATATTCTTTTGGCCATGGTTTTTTTAAGAGTAATTTAATATGTTTTTCCCATTCATTTGCAGTGTCACCAATCTTTATTAGGTTTTTAAACTTTGTTTGTTTAAGTTCTTCAATAGGAGTACTGACCACTGGTTTTTTCATATAAAAATATTCAAAAAGTTTCATTGGATAACAATATCGATTAAAATCATATGAAATGTCATATGGAATCGTGCAAACATCTAGTTGTTGAATTATTGATCCAATTTCATCTTTGGGTTGCGAATCGAACCACATGCAATTTTTATACTTAGTAAGTTCCTCAAAATTTTTTAAGAAATTATGATTTTTATTTATAGAAATGTTTGGTTCGTGATGCTTTAAACCTATAAAAACAAAATTCCATTGCTGATTTTGTCTAATCAAATTTTTTAAAAGATCGAAGTCTAATCTTTGACTAATTTGACCAATGAAGCCAATTAAATGCTTGTAAGTCTTAAGTTTGATATTACTTTTTTGCTTAATATTTTGAAAATTTTTATAATTGAATCCTTGTGGAACTACAGCGATTGGCTTATTTGTTAAAATCTTAAATTGATTTTTTAAAGAATGTGAATTTACTGAGATGATATTAGATTTTTTGAGTAGAAGTTGTTTTTGTTTAGTAAGTTTCTTTTGTTTTTGTGAGTTTGGTGAGGTATGGAAGTCGACAATATCAGTAATAACTTTCCAGAAAGGTAGCCTTACTTCAATAAACTGGACTAATTGGGGGAAAAACATCCATATTAAATGGTTTTCAGCATTAAGATATTTCAAGTTTAATATAAGTTGAATTGTAATCGAATAAATAATTGAGTTAATGTTTTTAATTAATTTAATTCTTTTGCCAGGAATAAGGTAAATAGGATGTAAATAATAAATATTATTAATATTTTTTGAAAAATTTATTACTTGTTTAGAAATAATTTTTTTAAGAATTTCTTTAATAGACAAAGATTCTGTGTGATATATTATATAGACTTTGTTATTGTTTTTTTTAGCTAGTACATTGGCGGTTTGTTCTAGATAATCACAAACTTGATTTTGATGAGAAATATTGGGAATTAATATAACTGAGTTTTTAATCATATATTCTGATTATGAAAAATAATAAGTTTATAGTAATATTTTCTAAACTAAACAAAGATCTAGATTCTTCGGCTATTATAGCAGTTAACGTATACTTTTTAGTTTCTCTAGTTATTTCTTCTACAAAACTGTCTTTTCTATTTAGTTTTATTTTTTTTGTTTTTCTAGCTTATTGTTATTCATTTTATAAAGCTATGGTTTATAGTATGCTTCCATTGTTATATTTTGGCTTAGGTCAAATTCATTCGTTTGTCGCTGTGCCGGCTTCGGCAGTATATAGCCTACAATACTGGGAAGGTAGGCAACTAGTTTTTTCTTTCTCTCCATTTTTTATTATTTTTTTATCTGGCTTAGTATTATTATTTATTTTGTGGAAGAAAATTAATATTAGGTTCTTATTACATGAAAAATTATTATTAATTTTGTTTGGCGCGTTTGGACTTTCATTTGTTGACTCTGTGATACCTCTTTTAAGTTTTGGTTTTACTTTTGGAGAACTAATGCTGATTGTGTGGGGAGTTTATTTAATTTTGGCAACAAAAAAAGTTTCCAAATTAAAATTCAAAAAAGTAATATTTACTTTAATAATAATATTCACTGGAATTTTATTACAAAATTCGCTTGTTGTATTTGGACAAATCGTTAAAGGTGGTTCTTTAGGATTAGCAATAGAAAGAACAGAAGTTGCGCCCGTTTTTGGTCTAGGAGCCGACGAAAGAGCCGACGTTTTTAGGCCTTTTGGTTTTAATGTTCATCCAAATGGACTAGCTAATGAAGTTATTCTAGTTGGAATGAGTATTTTAATTTTAATTCAGTATTTATCAGAAAAATTTACTATAAGAAAAAAGGTAATAAACAAATTGTCGGCAGGTGTTATTTTGGTATCATTATTGATAGTGATTTTTACTCTTAGCAGAGCAGCATTTGTAGCAATTTTTGCATCGTTATTATTTTTTGCATATAGGCACCCCAGGCTACTTAAAAAAATTAAAAATTTACAACAACAACTATTAATCAAATCTAACCCATGGTTTAAAGTTATTGTATTGATAATATTGGGAATTTTGGTTTTTAAGTTAACTAATAGGTTATTTGACAGTATTTATTCATTTACTGAATTGGGTGGAGTTACTACTAGAACCGAGCAGTATCGCGAGGCAATTGAAGTATTTAAAAGCTCTCCATTGTTTGGGGTAGGAGTTGGCATGTTCATGCCAGCTTCTTATCAATTGTTTCCAGATGGAATTATGAGATATTTTCCTGAACCAGTTCACAATGGCTATCTATTATTTTTAGTCGAAAGAGGCTTGGCATCTACAATAACTTATTTAGTTTTTGCAATTTATTTTTATTTAGAAATTATCAGGCTAAAGCTTTCTAGAATCATGAATACTATGATATACTCAGGCATTATTTCTAGTTTTGTAATGATGTTATTTCATCCGCAAAACAATTTTTTAAGTTTTCTAGTAGTCTTAATTTTATTTATTGTTCATTATGAAAAAACAACTTCTAAAATATAAAAAAATTTTTAGAAAAAAGTCTAGAGTTATAGATGTCTTTGGTGTGTTATTAATTCTGTTTATAATTTCTTTATCGTACTTGCTTCTTAATAGAAAAGTTGAGTATTTAAATATAACCTTACGCTTGTTTAATTACGAGGGAGCAGAGTATGGAATTGGAGGCAACAAGCCTCGTCCTTGGTATGTTGAACAAATTACTCCTGGTAAAAAACAAGTAAGTGGTTTTGGTCAGACTTTGATTGAAGTCATGGATGTATATAATTATGATGGTCCATCGGCCTTGCAAGATACTTACGTAACACTAAAAGTTAGAGCAGCTCAAAATAGAACTAGTAAACAATATATCTATAACGGCAGTCCATTGCTAATTCATGATGTAAGGTCATTTAAAGTTCAGGATATATTAATTGTTGGAGAAATAGTTGATGTTGAAGACAGTAGTAATGCAACTATAAAGAAAAAAGATAAATTTTTAGTTTCTTTAGACTTATATAGCCAAGAAGGTATTGTTATGAGCAATAGTGCTGTAGTTATAGATGGAATTGAGAATTACGTTTTTAAATCTTTAGAAAAAGGAATGAAAATTAATGACAGTCATGATGATGTAGTGGTAGAAATTATTGATATAGAGAAGTCTGCTGGAATTAGAAGTTGGGTGGGTTCGTATGGATATACAGAAACCATTGATCCAAATAGAACTAAAGTAAAATTGAAATTGGAAATTTCAGGTGAGAAAATTAATAATTATTACTACTATCGTCGTGAAGCTCCTCTAATTGTTGGACAAGGTTTACATCTTATATTCAATAATACATCTGTAGTTGGAATTATTACAGAAGTGGAACCTTTATTAGAGGATTAATGAAACAACTTCCAAAGATATCAATTGTTACGCCATCTTTTAATCAAGGAAAGTTTTTGGAGCAGACGATTCTTTCAGTACTCAATCAAAATTATCCAAATTTTGAGTATGTAGTTATTGACGGTGGATCTACTGATGGAAGTCAAAAAATAATTAAAAAATATCAAAAAAGATTGCACTATTGGGAAAGTAAATCAGACAGGGGGCAGTCACATGCCATTAATAAAGGTTTTGCCAAAACAAATGGTGAGATCATGTTTTGGATTAACAGCGATGATGTTTTGAGGCCTGGAGCGCTACATTTGGTGGCTAGTATTTTTTCAAAATTTAGTGAGATCAGTTGGTTAACTAGTTTGCCATCAACAATTAATGACCAAGATTTTCAACTCTATTTGTCTCAACCTCCATTATATATAAATAGCTTTATCAGAAGAGGTTGGTACACTCGTAAATTTATGGGTTTTATTATGCAAGAGGGCACATTTTGGAGGAGATCTTTATGGGATAGAGCGGGTGGGAATCTAGATGAGGTGCCCTACTCAATGGATCTTAAACTCTGGCAGTCATTTGCAGAACACGAGCAACTATATTGTATACATGCTTGTTTAGCTTCATATAGATTAAATCGTAACCGCAAAAATAATGACAATCACCATAAATACTATAAGGAAATAAACGCCTGGGTTCCAGAAAGTATTAGTTTAATAGGGAAAATCGTCTGGCGCCAAGTTGCTAAAATTGCTCATCATCTCAAAATAGGTCCAGCTGTTTATTATGATCAAAGAAAGTTAAAGTGGTATTTTAGAAAAAATGTATTTAACTCTCAGAGTTTTAAACTACTGAAGTTGTGAAGAAAAATATATATTACGATTAATTTTTAATATAAAATTTCTCAACTTGCTTCGCCACACTCTTCCAAGAGAGTATCTCTGCCACTTTTCTTGAATTTTTTCCAAGAACTTCAATTTTTTTAGGATTATCTAACAGATTGCTAATTGCTTTAGCAAATTCCTTAGGATTTTCTGATGCCAAGATGCCCACTTTTTCTTTTTTGAGTAATTTTTCAACTTCTCCAGTTGGGTTGGCTGCAATTGGTCTCCCTGCAGCCAAATAATCACCTAGCTTATTTGGGAATTTACCTAAGTTGATTTCTTTGTTGGCAAAAGGCAGCAGCATTACGTCACTTGCAGCCAGGCAGTATGGAAGTAGTTTTCTGGAAACTATTCCAGGGTGGATGACTTTTTTAAGTGCTACTGGATAATTTTCAAATTCTTCATAAAATTTATCAATATTTTTTGGTCCCAACACTAACAAAAGAGTGTCGTTTCTTTCCTTATTAAGATCAATAAATGTTTTAGCCAGTAACACCTCATCATAAGTGCCCACATAAAGATAAGTTATGATTTTATAGTTCAATGGGAAAGAAAGTTTATTTCTGGCTTCATTTTTTGACATTGGTATAATGCCATCAATATTGCATCCGATGGGTAGAAAGAAGATATTTTTCTTTGATCCTCTAATCTTGATTGCTTTTTTGACAAGGTCATCACTAATTGGAGTTAGATATTGTGCATGTTTGACAAACCATTGTTCAAAATTATGATCAAGAGTAATTGGAATCAAACTAAAACGACCATAGCGACGATCTGCTATTCCGCCTTTACCCCATAGATCTGCCCAATCAAGAAACCACTTTGTCTTTCTACAAAATAGTGATTTTATAAACCCGGGAACAGAAGCTGCTGGACGGTGATTAAAAGTATGAATGATGTAGCATTTTGAAAAAAGAATCATTAAAGAGCGATATATAATGTCAAATGGATCATAGCCACCTTTTCGAAAACGGTATGGGAAAATGCCAATTGATTCGATTACCTTGACTTTTTTTTCAAGCGATACTTTCCTAGTAAGGGAGATATTTTTGGCGCTTGTCCAGAGCGTTACTTCGTGACCAAGCTCAGTTAATCCTTGAGCTAGAGATAAAGATCGCAAATAACTGCCCCCAATCTCTTTAGCTTCGTAGGTAGAGAAGATAATTTTCATTTTTTTATTTGCCTGCTGGGCTGGTTGAACATAAATAATTTTTTTATTATAGTTGAAAAGATGAAATTTGGAATAACAATTAAATATCGTTTCCACAATCTTTTAGGTTCTGTGATTAGTCTAAATAACCATTCTAAGCCACATTGTTGAACATATTTAGGAGCTTGACTTTTATTATTGGTGATAAAATCAAATGCAGCTCCTACACAAAAAATAGTAGTTTTTGTTAGTTTGATTTTTAGTTTGGTGGCTAGCTCGGCTTGTTTGGGCGATCCAATGCCAATCCATAAGACATCAGGTTGAATCTTAATAATCGTATTTAATATTTCTTGTTCTTTTTTATTAGAATCAGATTTTTTAATAAGTAAATAGTGTTGAGAATGGTTTTTATTGAGAGTTTTTTTTCTTAAATTGCGAAGCGCTTGAGAATTAGCACCCAAAAACACGCTCGAAAATTTTTTATTTTTTATTTTTTCTAAAATTAAAATCATTAAGTTTGGGCCATACACTCGGTCAATAATAAAATCATTTTTTGAGCGAAACCACCATGTTAGCCACATGCTGTCTGTAGTGTAGATATCAATATTGTTATAAAAAGAATTATTTTTAGCTTGTGCTAAATCATGGAGTGAGCAAGGAAGAATAACTGTCGTTTTTCTTTCCCCAATCTTATTATTGATAGTATTGGCTACTGTTTTGAAATCTCCAAGAAGGAACTTGTATTTGTTTACTTTGTTCATAATATTTCCCCATGCCCGCTTTAAGATTGAATTGTCGTTTTTGATGTCCTACAATGATGCTGAATGTATAAATATGCAGTTAGTATAACCTAATTTATTGATTTTTTTTCAAAGATATGAATAAACAAAAAGAAAAGACCGTTATTTTAGTTGCTGGAGCAGGTGGCTTTATTGGCGGTCATTTGGTTAATTATTTATTTAGCAAAGGTTATAAAAAAATTAGAGCTGTAGATATTAAGCCACTTGAAGATTGGTATCAGCTCAATAAAAAGGCCGAGAACTTAAAACTAGATTTAAGTGATCTAAAAAATTGCCAAAATGTTACGCGTAAAGTAGATGAAGTTTACAATTTAGCAGCTGACATGGGAGGGATGGGATTTATTGAAGCTAATAAAGCTTTATGTATGTTAAATGTTTTAATTAATACTCACTTATTAATGGCGGCCAGAGATAATTATGTGAAGCGGTTTTTTTATTCATCTTCTGCGTGTGTTTATGCACTTAACAAGCAACAACGATCAGATATAGATGAATTAAAGGAGTCCGATGCCTATCCTGCAATGCCGGAAGATGGTTATGGTTGGGAAAAACTTTTTTCAGAACGTATGTGTAGGCATTTTATGGAAGATTTTGGTTTAGAAACCAGAGTTGCTCGTTTTCATAATGTTTATGGTCCTCATGGTGAATATAAAGGTGGTAGAGAGAAAGCTCCTGCGGCTATTATTCGCAAAGTAATATCGGCTAAAAACGCGGAAAAAAATGGAATTGAAATTTGGGGAGATGGAAAACAATCTCGTACTTTTATGTATATTGATGATTGTGTAAAAGGCATCGACATGATTATGCATAGCGACATCAAAGATCCGATAAACCTAGGAAGAAGTGAGCTTGTGACGATAAACGAGTTAGTCTCTATCGTTGAATCAATTGCAAATATTAAATTGAAGCGCACTTATAGCTTAGATGCTCCTCAGGGTGTTCGTGGAAGAAGCAGTAACAACACCATGATAAGAAAATTATTGAATTGGGAACCTCAAATTTCTTTAAAAGAAGGTTTAAACAAAACTTATGAGTGGATAAAAAGAGAGTTAAGCAAAAATGGTTAAAAGATACAAGTATTTTTTCTTCTTTTTTCTTTTTCTTGTTTTATTTTTTTTACCTCGTTATTTAGCTCATTCACAGTATGATGCTTTGGAAGACGAAATTTTAGCAATTGATAATAACATGATCTATTCTGCGTCAGAACAATTATTGGCTCCAGATTTTACCCATCCTCCCTTGTGGTATTTACTTATGGAATATCCAACTAAGTTATTGGCATTAGAGCATGGTATTGGATACTATCGTTCAATTCAAGTTCTAATTTTATTTTTTGGACTAGTATTTTCAACTGGGTATTTTTGGAGAAAAATTCCTCACAAATTTATATTAATTTTTTTGTTGCTATTTTTAACGAATGTTGAACTAATTCATTTAACTTCTCAGCATCGCATGTACTCCTTAGTATTAAGTTTTGGAGTTTTTTATGCTCTGTATTGGTTTTATTTAATAAAATATAAAAAGGATAAAAAATGGCAAGATTTTTTTACTGTTGGAATAATTGCTTCTTTAGGTTTTTTCACTAATTACAGTATGATTTGGTTAATACCAATTTTTCCCATAGCGTATTTAATCTCTAGTGAGAGTGAAATTCTAAAACTTCGGATAAAAAATTTATTTATTTTTACAATT
Source organism: Patescibacteria group bacterium (assembly GCA_018816485.1). Classification (GTDB taxonomy): domain Bacteria; phylum Patescibacteriota; class Microgenomatia; order UBA1400; family PJMF01; genus VFLK01. The sequence goes on from JAHIVL010000073.1 coordinate 13,711, forward strand.
ACTTTTTTTGTTTCCATTAGTTGGTTTATTCCAACCTTTATCAAAAACTCTTTAATAAGCATTAATGCCAACCAATGGACTTTTGATTTTAATATCTATAATGTTTTTCAGTTATTTGTAAATTATTTTGGAATAATTCCTGTGCAGAAAGATCTTGGTAAAATTAGTATTTATGCAGTAGTTTTTATTGTTATCTTAGTTCTGATTGTATTAGGTCAATTATTTTTAAACAAAGAAAACTCTATAAAAAGAATTTTTTTTACTTCAGCAATTTCATTTATATTTTTTCTTTTAACAGTATTTATTACAGGAAATAGTTTATTGTATCCAAGAACAGCGATTTGTTTAGTATTGGCTTTTTATGTATTAATTACATGTGCTTTTGGGAGTTTTAAGTATTCAAGAGTCTTAGTTTTTTTAATAGCAATGCTGCAATTAAGCCAGTTCTTACTTTACTTTAATCAGGATGATTCTTTTTCAAATGGATACTTTTTTATGGATTATCGTATTCACCCAATTCATTATTTTGTGGATTATAATTTTCCGCAAAAGAGTTGTTTAGTTGTTATTCCTGTTTGGAATTATAGAGCTACTAAATATTTTTTAGAAGATGTTGTACAAGTCAAATCGGCAAGTATATTTGAAGTTGAAGATTCAATTAAGTTTTCAAAAACAAAAGATTGTGCATCTTTTTATTTTTTAGAACAATTTTCTATTGGCGAGAGTCGTTTGAAGCAACAATATAAAAAGTTTCTACCTTTTGATATTGAAAGAGTTTTGTTAGATGAACATGAAAATCAAAAATTATATTTAATGAGTGACTAGCGCAAAAGTATTAACAATGAAAACAATAAAATTAAAGGAAATTTTCGCCGTATTATTTTTATTGCTTCCTGTGTTTTTAATAAGTTTTTTCTTTATGAATTCTAAATTTATTCTATTAGATGATCATGAGATATACAGGCTTTATTTTAAGGAGATAAATATTTTTACCGCCATTCTAGATGATTGGAAAAATCTCTATAGATTTAGGCCATTTTATTGGTTAGTAAGGCAAGTTGAATCTATTTTTTTCGGAATAAACCCCTTTTTTTGGTACAGCACAAGCTTGGTCTTTTTTTCTACTACCATTATATCTTTATATTTATTTTTTAAAAATATTGGTTACAAATCTTTTTTAGCAGTTATTTTTACTTGGGCTAGTGTTCTGGGCTATCAATCTATTGCTAGTTGGATGGCACTAGGAATTCAAGAAGGTTTAGGGTTGTGTCTTTTTTCTTGTAGCATATACCAGCTTTCTTTATTTGGTTTGGATAGAATAATGAAAAACTTTTGTTTATCTGTGATATTCTTTTTTTTATCATTTCTGGTCAAGGAATCATTTTTTTTCTTAATTCCTTTTGTGGTCATAATCATTTTATGGCAAGAAAAATACTTCACAAGATCATTTTTTATAAAGAGCTTAGCTTTTAGTTCGGGCTCAATCTTCATGATTCCAATTATTATGATTCAATCATGGCGAAGTTATAAATGGAGAATGATTAGTAATAATTTTAATCAGTTTGACTTTTTAAAAACTGATAATATGTTAAATTTTTTAGCTTTAATAAAAGAAAATTATCATTTGGTGTTAACATTCACTTTTTTTATTATCAGTGGTGTGTTTCTAGTTGTTGCTAACAGAAGAAATAGTAAAAAAATAATTTTAATTTTTACTTTTTTACTGTGTTCATTGGGAATTAGCGCGCAGTTTTTAATTTACTCATTTACTGAGTATGTCGCTCCTCATTATATTCAACCTATATCAATGATTATTGTTTTAAGTTTGTCATTTATTTTAAAGTACTATTCTTATAAAGCAAAATTTGTATATGGCTTACTAATATCTTTAGTATTGCCAATTACCTTTTTTAATTCAATTAGGTATGCAAATGGTCATAACTTTCAATCTCGAGCTCTTTATGAGATAGAGCAACAAGTTATTCAATCTAATAAAACAGACTTAATTTTGGTGGGTCATAGATCAAGAGATCACGAAAAGTTATTTTCTTTTTATAAAAGAATTTCTTATCAGAGTCCCAATAAAACTATTTATTTTTATCATTATGACAATCTGAACAAAAATAAAAATGACAATAGATTTGATGTTGTTGAGGATACGACAATGCTAAATGTTAATTCAAACCAATTAAATAATTACCCAATGATAGTGAATATTTCATCAAATGGTTTTAATGATGAATATAATTTTATGACAACAAAATTGTTAACCAAACCAATTCTTAAGAATATTAATTATGATAGCACTTGGTATGTAGAAGCTCCATCTTTAGTTTTGAAATAAAATAAACAAATTAGAAATGAATTAAATGATAGAACATATTAAGTCGATATTTGCAAAGATATTCCTAGCAGTAATATCTGTTACCTTGACACTAATTTTACTAGCTGTCGCTTTCAACTTATATCTTGAAAAGACTAGATATATAGGTGATGGAAATATGGGTTTTACATTGGATTATGCTGTTTTTAACCTAGATTATATTTTCTGGCAAAAATATTTTTGTGATTTGGAAGATAATTGTCCCGAAACTGTTTCTTATGTTGATAGCTTACTAATTCATCCGCAAAATATTTTTGGTTCTGAATATTCACCAACATGCAAGAAAATTTTGTTTTTAGGAGATTCATTTTCAACAGCTCCCTTTAGTGAGTTTAGTTATGGTGATTACTTTACTGAAAAGCTATCTGAGGAATTTCATCATTGTTTTATTTCTTTGCATTTGGCTTCTGGTGGAGTAGGTAATAGTCAAGAATTAGCTAAGCTAGAGGATAATATTGAGGTGATAGATCCAGATTTAGTTATTTGGCAATTTTATTGGAATGATTTAGTTAATAATGTTCAGTTTTCTGTCCATGACATTGATAGAAATTTATTAAAAAGAAAGAAAGCATGGAACAATGCGTTTTTTATATCTGGTTTTCTTAACCAACACATTCCATTTTTAAGAACTTCTGTCATAGGAAATTATTTTTTTGAAGAGTCAACAAAAAAAGACTTTTTTAGAACTTGGCCAGCAGATATATATACCGATGATGTGGATGAATATAACAAGGTTTTTGTTCCCTTGCTTTTAGAATCAGGAAAAAAACTAGCTGCAAATAACTCAGCTAAATTACTAACTACTATTTCTCCATTAGAATGTTATCTAGATCAAGAAAAGACATGTGATGAATGGAGTTTAGGTGATCATATAATACTAGAAGGTATTCTGATTGAAAACAGTATGTTTATTAGCATGGAATCTACTAGTAGTGCTACTATATTTGTTGAAAACAACTTGAATAATCTTTTTTCAAACGATGATATGAAAAACTATGGTTCGAGGCATCTTTCTGAGCAAGGAGAAATTTATTTTGGAACAAACTTATTCTTAAACTCCAAAGAAATAATAAAGAATTTAATTTTTCATTAAAATAACATATAAACAAAAGGACTCACAGGAGAAGTAGTAGAAAAAGCTACTAGTAGTCCAAAAATCACAAACACAATTATTGGAGGCATTAACCACCACTTTTTATTTTTCATTAAATATTCTATTAGCTCTTTAATCATAACTTCTTTCTTTTTTGTTAATAATACTAATTACAAATCTTTTTTTCTTTTTGTAAATAATTAAAAATATTTTTGGCTATAACAGTATGACCTTCTTTATTTGGGTGTTTATCCGGTAATTGTTCATTTTGTTTTGGTTGTGGTACTAAGGAAATAAAAGTTGCTATTTTATATCGGTTTTGCCATTTTTCAATTATTTTTTCGTTTTCTTTTAATAGGTTCTTATAATAGAAAACAATTGTATTATCAGTATTATCTAGATTAAAAAATATGTCGAAGTTGTATTCTGAAAACTGTACGAGCTCATTTACAGAGTATTCTTTTAACAATTGTTGATATGCTTTGTTATAACAAATTGCATATCCATTAAAGTTAGATATGTCTTCTATGCAATCATTAATTAGTGGTTGCATGAGTTCGTTATATCTAGAAAAACCCGTGCTACTATCAAACCATAAAATTAGATTCGGATCGTATTTTTGGCCAAGCTCTTTATATCTTTGGACAATATATTGAATATCATATCCAGCCATGCCAAGATTAATAACTTCAAAGTTTTTATGCTTACAATTTTGATTATTGTCATTATTGATCAACACTTCTAGCTGCTCGCTCCAGCTGTCTTCAACATTTACGTGATGGCCATATGTGAATGAATCTCCTAAAGTAATTATTCTATAGGTGTCCGTTGGTTTATTGATAGAGTAATCATTTATTTCTCTTAGACCATCATTGTTAATATGATATGTAACTTCATAGGAAAGCCAATCTGGTTTTTCTATCCATTCTTTTGGCTCTAGTTTCCAGTAGTATTTTAGTTCTTCACTTTGTCCAATAATTGTATTTGATTTATCTATGCCGGTTACTATGTTTGTTCCAAGAATATTATTTTGAGTAATTTTATTTTGAGAAACTTTATAAATAAAAAGAGTTCCGAGTAAAATTTCAGTTACTACAATAGTAATCAAAAATATTTTTTTCTTCACTTTTTAACAACATAATTATCTATCACCAAGTAATCTATATCAGTACTCAAAAAACACCTGATTGCATCATTTGGAGTGCAAACGATTGGCTCACCCCTGACATTAAAAGAAGTGTTGATAATTATTGGAATCCCAGTTTTATCTTTATAGGATTTTACCAAGTCATAGTATTTTGGGTTATCTTTTCTGATCAGAGTTTCGAGTCTACCACTATTATCAACGTGGGCCACTGCAGGGACTTGTTTAAGGCCGATCTTTTTAAAAGGATATACCATTAGCATCCATCTTGCAGAAGGAGAGATATAGTCATCAGTTTCAAAATAATTCTTTGTATCTTCTTCAAGAATCACTGGCGCAAAGGGTCTAAACATTTCTCTCTTTTTAACTTTTTCATTAATGATATCTCTCATTTTTGTTGTAGTTGCCGAAGCTAAAATGCTTCTATTTCCAAGAGCTCGTGGTCCCCATTCCATTCTTCCTTGAAACCAACCGATTACTTTTTTAGATTTAATTAATTTAGATACTTTATCAACCAATTTTTTATCACTTTCAATTCGTACGTATTTTAATTTATATTTTTTTAATTCTTTTTCAATTTGATACCATTTATATTCTGGTCCCAAATATGGATGAAAATCCTTCTTGTTCACTAATTTGCTTGTATGCTGAGTGTAGGAATACATAGCGGCACCCATAGCGGCACCAGCATCACTAGGATCAGGGGGAATAAATAACCTTTCAAACTGTGTATTAGATAGAATTTTTCCATTTAAAACAGAATTAAGAGCAACTCCACCCGCAAAGCATAGATTTTTTGTTTTGTAGGTTTTATATGCTGTATTTAAGAGGTTAACAACTACTTCTTCCAGCTTTTTCTGCAATGCTGCAGCAATATTTTCATGATATTTTTTTACTGGTCCCTCCTTTTTTCTAGGAGGATGGCCAAATAATTCACTCATTTTTTCTGAAGGCATATGATCAGCCCAATCAAAATCAAAATATTTCATGTTTAGTTTAAAACTACCATCAGGAAATACCTCAATAATTTTGTCAAAATGTTTTTTAAATGGTTTGGGATCACCATAAGCCGCTAGGCCCATAACCTTGTATTCGCTGTCATTGGCACTAAATCCCAGATAAGTGGTTAAAGTGCTGTAAAGCAAACCAAGTGAGTGAGGAAAGTAAATTTCTTTGTCAATTTGAATTTTTTCATTAGATCCGTATCCAATGGTAGTAGTGGACCACTCACCAACTCCGTCAACTGTAACAATCGCTGATTTTTTAAATGGTGCAAGATAAAAAGCACTAGCCGCATGCGAAAGGTGGTGATCAATAAAATTGACTTCGCCAAAATAATTCACCTTTTCTTCAAGTGTTTTTTTAATTTGTAATCGAGATCCAAACCATGGCCCAATAGTGTTGACAAACTGTTTGTAACTTTTTGGGAAATTTTCTAGATGTTGAGAAATAATTCTCTCAAACTTAATCAAGGGTTTTTCATAAAAAGAAACTAAGTCAACCTCGTTTGCAGAAATATTTAAACTATCAAGGCAAAACTCAATAGCTTTTAGAGGAAAACTATTATCATGTTTAATGCGGGTAAATCTTTCTTCAGCAGCTCCTGCAACAATTTTCCCATCTTTAATGATGCAAGCAGCACTATCGTGGTAATAGCAAGATATTCCTAGTACAATCATATTTTAAAATATTAATACATTTTTACAGAGTTTTTATTAGAAAGATATTCTTTCCAGCTTGTTTTTGACTGGTTATTATTAAGGAATTTTTTATTAACTAGTCTTGAAAATAAAAATGTCAAGCCAATTCCTAAAATAAATACAAAGTTTAGGGCAATTATTTCAATTACTTTATCAATTTTAGTTTTAAACTTTTTTAGCATTACTTGATAATATCATGAACATTAATTTTTTTTTGTTTTAACACCAGACATATTGACATTTGGTACCCCAACAGAGAATACATTAGGAGATTCGCTTGGATCAATAGTTAGGAAGAATAATTTTCCATATTTTAATTCAAGTCCAGGAATGATGCGGATTAATAGCAGTTTGCCTGGTTCTGAATCATTAGACTTTTCAGATTTATACACTGGTCAAGATGGTTATCATCTTAATGCATACGGAAATAAGGTTTGCGCGTTTCTAGTTGCTGATTTTATAAGCAGTAAAATTGAAATCTAAAATTATGTTACCATTATTATATGACTTTATCGCCTAAAAAAAGTATTTTTTTATTTCTTTTTGCGTCTTTTCAAGTTTTAATCTTTTTTTTATTCTACACCTCATACCAATTCATAATAATTTCATTGTTTTTAGTTTTTTTATTTTTTTATTTTTGGTTTTTCAAATTAAAAATTACATTTGATTTGAGAGTGGGAATGTTGTGGTTGGGATTAATACTTTTTTTATGTATATCTTCAATTTTTAGTCATAGCTTGCCACTAAGTTTAGATAATATCGTTTTTTACGCATCTTCATTTTGTATCTTTATATTTTTTAAAAGCTTGGGACTTAGTAAAATATTTTCAAAATCTCAGATAGCAGCTACTTTTTTATTAGTGGGTTTTGTTCTTTCAATGTTTTTTATACTATTCTTTAGTTTTCCAGAAACATCTGAATTTTTGCCTCCAGTTAATTTTTTTACAACGCATTATGGGCACAATCATTTTGCAGCTCTGCTTTTATTTTTAATTCCTTTGAGTTGGTGGTTTATCAGTTCTAGTGAATACAAATTTTTTGCTTATAGAAAGTCGATATTAGTTCTTTTTTACACTTTAATTATTTTTTCATTTGGTAGATTTGCAACTTTGTTAACAATAATTCAACTTTTTTTCATACCTGGAATAATCAACAAAAAATTCTTTAAGAAAATTTATCTTTATCTGGTGGGTATTATCTTGGCAAGTTCATTAGTGATTGGAGCGATGGTTTCATTAAACTCCGTTTCAAATTGTTTAGTAAATGAGTTCAAAATTCAGCTATGCAAACCAATCACAAACGAAGCTAGACCAGAGTATTTTAAACAGGCCGTAAGAAGTTTAAAAGCTTATCCTTTATTTGGATATGGTCCTGGAAGTTTTTCTTTAATATCCAAGAGATTTAACACAACATCGCAAAGTTTTTCGATATATGCTCATAACAACTTTCTTCAGATTTTTTCAGAATCTGGAGTTATTGTTGGAATTATCTATGTGCTGTTAATTGGATTGTTGTATAAAAATATGTTTTCTGTTTTGAAAAAAAGCAAAGATGGTAATAGATTAAATAGTTTTTTATATCTAGGATTAGTAAGTTTATTAATAAATTCATTTATTGATTTCGATTGGGAACTATTTCCTATTTTTCAGATGGTAATTATTTTTATAGCTGTTGTTCTTTGGGATTATCAGGGAGCATACTTCGATAATAAAAGAATATTTTTAGTATTAAAAAAATCTATTAATTACTTTTTATTTTTCTAATGGTGATGCTGATTGGTCTTGGATTTATTAATTTTGTTACGAAAATTCTAATTAATGGCGGTAATGAGGAAATAACATTTAGAATTTTTCCTTACTTCTACTCACAATCTGAATTCTTTTTGACTGAAGCAGATATTTCAGAAGAACAAACTGATTTATTATATAAAATTTATGAGAATCACGATAAATTTATTTTGAATAATATTGAAAAAGAACCAAATATAGATAAAAAAATTGAACTATATAAAAAACTCATGGTGGTAAGGTTGTACGATGTTACAAACACAAATTATTATCAGCTCTTGCTAGACCAGGGCATGTATGTCAGCTTGGGAGAGGCTTCATACAAAGGTCTTTCTATGCTGATAGAAAATGAAAATAATGGAATGGGGCAGTCATACATAGTAAAAGAAAACATAATTAATTATCTTTTATTGTCTGCTCATTGGCACGAAGAAAATGGTGAGTATGATTTGTATAAAAAATACTATGATTTTATTGAGTCAATTTGGAATAAAGATTGGAGTAATTAATAGTCACCTTTTAATAGCTGCTTGATGATTATTTTATAAAAAGTATTGAAAATTAGAGAAAGGTCATTTTTTAACGACCAATTGAGTTTTGATTCATTTCTAACAATCAAGTCATTGATTTCGTTTTTTTCTAGTTTTCTCCATTCATTTAATGATTGGTAGCGATTTGGAGATAGTGCCCATTTTGATATTATTCCTGGCCTAACTTTATATCTAAAATCCCAAGAAGAAGGAAGGCTATTAGCTTCGTTAACTGGTAGGGGGCGAGGTCCAACTAAACTCATTTCTCCTTTTAGAATATTAATTATTTGTGGAATTTCATCTATACCAAAATTTGAAAGAGTTTTGCCAATAATAGTAAATCTTGGGTCGTTTTTAATTTTAAACATTGGGTAAGGAGAAATATTTAGTTTTTTGAGTTTGTCTTGTTGTGAGCTAGCTCCACGCTTCATAGTTCTAAGCTTGTAAATAGTAAATATTTTCTTGTCTTTTCCTATTCTTTTTTGTTTAAAAATAACTGGACATCCAATTAACAATACAAAAAAGGGATAAATAAATACAAAAATTGGTATGAAAAATATTAGACCAATGATTGATAAAATTATGTCAAAAATTCTTTTATTATCAATCATAGTTTGATCCCGGGTGGACAATTAAATCTAAATCTATATTTTTTGTAGTTTTAGTCTGTTTATATATCAATATTAACATTGTCGAAAAGATATAGTATACCAAATATTTATGAAATCTTGGTTTTAAGTAGTTTTTTATCGAGCGAAGCGTTCGAACTTTCTTAATTCTTTTTTCTTCTGATATCTCATTAAGAATACTTCTGACTGGTTCAAATATATGCAAATGTTGTTCCGAGTTAATTTCTTTAATAATAATACCTTTTTTTTGAAAAAATATTATTTGAGCTTCGATTTCTTTCTTGATTTCACTTTTTGATATTTTCTTTATGATAAGTCTAAGCAAGAAATTTGGGAGATTATAAAATATTCCGTTGTTATCTACTAAGGTGGGGATACTCTGAGTTTCTAAAATGGGTTTTCCACGTAAAAGATTTATATGAACAATTATTTGATAATCATCAGTTAATTTTTTAAGAATATTTAAATCTTTTTTCGATACCATATTGGCAAAGACTGAAATATGAGTAATTGATTTTGCCTGAAGTTGATCAATGATTGCGTTATTAATTATTTCTGACATTCCATAGTCATCTGCAACAATTTTATCTGATGATTTTGATTTCAATAATCTAAAATCAATTAATCTAATTAGATCAATACATGTTTTTACAATTCTTTGTAAAGAAGAATATCTGCTTGGTCTAATTTCTCGAATAGTAATTGGTAGTTCAATTACTTCATTTTTAAGTTTTAACAAAAGCTCAGTGTCAAATAGTTCGTGCTTTGTTGTAATTTCTCGTAATGCCTTTTTGAGTTTTTTAGTATTTCTAAATGCTTTTATTCCGTGCGTGTCTGTTCCTTCATATTTAAGTATGTATTTTAAAACAAATCCGAGTAGTTTTGTTCTGAGTCTTTCAAAATAAGGCCTTGAATCACTACTTTGTTTGTGTAGTTTTGAACCAGAAACAATGTTATGAGTTTGCAATTTTTTAAATGATTTTTTGATGAAATCGATGTCATAAAAATCAACATTTAGAACAAAAAGGTATCTGCAATTCGAACTTAGTAGTCCGTGTTTTACAGCTTGTCCAAATGATGGAAATGAGATTCGTCTTTTTTTAATAAATTTATATTTATTTTCTAATCGACATATTTCATTCCACGATTTGTCTGCGCTTCCATTTTCAATTAAAATAATTTCATCTAATGGAAGATTGTGTTGCTTAATTTCTGCAATAAAAGATTCTATTTGAGTTGCTAGATCTTTTTCTTCATTGTAAACGGGGAAAATATAACTAGTTTTTAAAATTTCTTTCATACCACTTAACTGTTTCAATCAAACCCTGTTTAAGAGTAACTTTTGGTTTCCATTTTAACTCTTTTAAAGCTTTCTTGTTTGAAATATAACTTCTGTTTTGCTCAATACTTTTCATTTTCTTATATTTAATTTTAATTTCCGAATTAAACATTCCTTTTATTTTTTTGCTTAAATCTTTAATTGAGGTTTCAGTTTGTGAAGAAATATTGAAACAGTTATTTATATCATATTTTAGTGCCAAAACATTAGCATAAACAAGATCTGAAACAAATATAAAATCTCGTGTTTGATCTCCATTATTATTTATTGTTAATCGTTTTCCATTGATAATATTTTCAATAAATATCGAAATTACTGATTTATTTTTGTTATTTTGTCTTGGGCCGTAGACATTAGAATAGCGTAATATTACATATTTTATTCCACATATTTTTGAGTAGGCTTTAATATAATATTCTCCTGCAAGTTTTGATACACCATATGGTGTAATGGGAAAAGGTTGAGTTTTCTCAGTAAATGGAAGGGTTTTATCTTCTGAATAGATTGCTCCAGCAGAAGATGCAAAAATAATTTTTTTCACTTTATATTTTTTTGCGGCTTCAAGTAGGTTAATAACAGATGTGATGTTATTGGCATCATTTAATGGTTTTTCTAGTGAGTTTGTTACTGAAATATTAGCAGCATGATGATTGATAACATCTGGTTTTTCATCCTCAATAAGTTTATTTATTTCTTTTGATTTAGTTAAATTTATTTGGAAATAAGAAGCGGAAGGATTCTTGTAGGGGAGTAAATTAGCTTGTCTTTTGTCAGCTATGATAACTTCATGTCCTAGCTTGATATATGCATCAACTATGTGTGAGCCAATAAAACCACATCCTCCAGTGACGAGTATTTTCATAAACAATATGCAATTCTAACCCCCCAACTCACCTTTTTCCAGCTGAGTAGAAATCCAGAAACTCCATAGTCCTGAAATTATGAAGAATAAACCGCCAAATATTAACGCCATTGTTGTTCCTACAGATCCTGAAACTGGTACGCCTTCGTCTGTGGCTGGTTGCGATGTTCTTGCTTCATCAGTAGCTTCTGCCGAGTTACTTGCTTCTGCTGAGTCAGTGGCGTCATCAATAGGGTAGGGATTTCCAGATCCATATGGAGCTGAATCTGCTTCATCATCAATATAATCTCCAGCATCAGCTAGTTGTTGGGATGTATCACTAACGGTAAAATTAACAGTTTTTTCTACGATCTCTCCAGTATCTGGGTCTGTATATGAATAAGTTACGCTATGTTCGCCTGGTTCCAATGATTCCGAAAGTTCAGAAATATCTAAAACAAATTCCCCATTCTCATCAGCAATTATTTCTTGCTGAATTTGAGTGTCGGAATGAACCGAGATAGAAACCGCTATACCTGGAAGTGCTTTTCCAGTAATTATTGGTGTTGAGGTAGTGACTGTTTGATGATCTGTTAATTCAAGATCAAGTTTTGTAATAATAGCGCTCTCACTTGAACTTACATCTTCATTTATCAAGTCATCAAGTAAAGCACTTCTATTAGATCTATCAGTTATTTTAGCTGAATCAGTAGCAATTTCTTTTTGAATAGTATCTATTGGCATGATATCCATTTCTTTATCTATGACATCCTCAACAGTATTGATAGGAGCACTCACGAATTCTCTGATTGAATCTGTTTCTTTAGCTGAAATATTAGTATCGATAGTTTTCTGTCCAAAGGTCATTCCAGTCACTGGTTGGGAATGTTCGACAGTTGTTGAAAAGAAAGTTTTTTGTGTGGAAAGAGGGCCTTGAACATTAATAGTTATGTTATCTTGATCAGAAATCGATGCATATGCATTGCCATCAATAGTTCTCGCATTTGAAAGAGGAATAGCCCAGCTGCCAGACGCTTTTACTTGAGAAGACATAGTTCCAGCTCTATTAATATCGACATAAACGACAGATCCCTCAGCAGGAGCTCCGGTTTCGGTGGTGACACTTCCATAAATTGTTTTTGCAGCAGCAGGAGCTCCGTTTCTACTTGCGGTTTTTATTCTAAATGGTTGTCCATTATCGTCAAATGTATCTCCGGAGCCAGTTCCAATAAGGTAATAATACGTAGTAGCTTGTTCTAACCCTCTAATTGTGATGTGATGAATCTGAAACTCACCAACAGTACCGCTGATTTGATCTCTATCATTGCTTGCTTGAGATTTTAAACTATTAGACTCAGCGCCATATTTTACAAATCCCGCAGTATTGTTGTCTGTTAAAAATGAAATAGTAAAACTAGTGTCATGAACATTCGACACTTTAACATTTTTTGGAGTGGTTTCTACAGAAGCGCGTGGAGAGAAAACACCACCACCCTTTCCAATAAGCAAAGTTCCTGATATTAAAGCTATGACTAAAACAACAGTTCCCAGTATAGTGGGGATTCTTTTGTCAAGTATTTTCTTTGGTATCTTTAAATTATTCATATCTATTTGGCAAAATAAAAAGTATGCCTAGTTTTTCCACATAAAAACTGTTCGTTTTTTTTCACGACAACTCTTCTATCTACTTTAGATAAGTATAGTCAAGAAAGCAACGCGAACAAAGACCGAAAATAATGTAATGAATGAGTACAAAAGATATCTAGTTGTTGATGGGAGGTGTTTCTTCCTGAGTAGATTCAGAAATATCACTACTTTTTGAACTTTCAATTTCAGTTTTTAGTAATGATTCAGAGTCCTTTTTTTTAACTGGTGCCATTACTTGTTTTGGATCTAAATCGTCGATTGTGACCTCCAAAGGAACAACTTTTTCAGTTTTTCCATCTCTGGATGTTAATATTTTATAAATAATAAATGAAGATAGTTCCTGTTCTGAATAAGAGTGTTTTTCTTGGATTTTTAGCAATTCATCCCTGTCAAAACTCGGCGTCAATGGCATTGCTAATGCAGTTAATTCCTTGGAAATTTCATCATTAGTTTGTGAGCTTATCAAACTAATTACAATCCAAAATAAAACTGAAACGAATAGCAAGATTAAAATAGTAAGGAACTGTCTATTGGTTTTTAATTTCTGAAAATCTTTTTTAATTTGGTTCATATTGTTTTACTTTTTATTTAGATTTAGAAAGTACTTTTGTTTCAACTCCAAAATAGGGAACATTTATAGAAATATTAGCATTTAGTTTTTTTGATCCTCTATTTTCTTCAAGTGCAAATGTCACAGAATCAATAACAAAACTTTTTCTAGAATTTCTAAGAGCTTCAGTAAAATTCCTAATAGAGACGTAGTCACCCGATATGTTAATAGAAAAATTTAATTTTTGCTTTGCTTTTTGTGAAAAGAGAATATCTACAGAGTCATTTTGGGGTAGTTCAACAATACTCAAGCTTCTTATTATGACTTTGTTGTCGGCTGCTACTTTTTCAACGATCTTTGCACTTTTAATAATTTCAGGAGTTGAAGGTATTGCTTCGTCAAGAACGGGCAGTAAGCTCTCCACTGAGAGATATTCAGTCTGAGCAGTTTGGAGTGCGGCAATTTTTTGAGTAAGTTGTTTTTCTAATTTTTCTTTATTCTCAATTTCTTTTATAAGACTAGACATAGTTAATATTGTTGGTTTAATGGCAAATACTGCTAGGAATAAAACTAGCCCAATAGTTAAAAAGAGCTCTAGTGATACTTTGGCCACTGGATTTTTATAAAAATGGTTAAGGGTGCTGGTGATTTCACTTTTTTTTCGCATTTTATAATCCTTGAGTTCTATCTAGAAGGTCTACTGTTTCTTCCTTAGTAGGTTGTTGTTTAATCTTTACTTCTGGTCTAGTATCAACATTGATATTGAAAAATAATCCTGGCTCTACACTACTAGATTCAACCTCGTTTACATTAATATTTGAAAAATCTGGTGATATTTGTAAATTATTGATAAGCAAATTAAATGAATTTTGAGAAAGAGTTTTTCCTGAAATGATGACAGAAGTAGGTCTGATAGCAAGTTCTTCCAATACGATTCCTTCTGGCATAATATTACTCATACTTGCAAATGTATCAACAATATTTGTTTCTTGCTCAGTTTGCTTATATTGAAGGATTTTTTCTTGAATAGTTCTAAAGTTTTCCTCGGTGTCACCATAAGAAAGAACTATTTGTTTTTTTTGATTTATCGATGAGTTAAGGTCGGTAACTTTTCTGTCTAGACTAAATCTAGTGATAAAACTCATGATAACTACAAGTTCAGTAAAAATAACAATGTATCTACCAGCAGATAAGGACCACCTTAATATTTTTCCTATGACTGTGGAAAAAAAGGGATCTTTTGGAACTAAATTAATCTCTATCTGAGTAGCTTTTTTCATTACAAATTTATTGTACTAGAAAATTGAGGACTATAGCAAGTTAGATTTGATTGTTTTGGTTTACAAAAATACCCAGGTGACTTAAAGTTAAAGCAGATAAATGTGCTTAAGGTGAGTATCCAGCGATATTCATTTGAAATTATAAATAAAGAGCGTCAACTCATCTTATGAATATTTATCTGCTTATATTATCTAAGCTACCTACACTAGATCATCATCCACCGACGTTTCTATCAAGAATTCTTGAGTTTGGTTGACATCTGATTTCCATTTTTGACCAAAAGTTCTGATTGCTTTATTAACAAGTTCTAGCTCTTTTATTTCGAATATTGCTGCAAAATATATATAAACTAGTATGCCGATGGTGCCAGTTGTAAGTGTTAATGCGATTAGTTCAATCGTTTTTGTAGTATTGAAAATTAGTTCATCAAATATTCTGAATGGCAGATATAAAAATATCGCCATGAAAAAGCTTGCTAATAATATTTTTATTTGCGGTATGAGTAAAGATTTGTCGATGAAGTTTGGTATAAATTTGTTAAAAATAATGATGTATAAAAATAGCTCTACCAAAAAGCTCGCACAACTAATAACTGCTAAGCCTAGAATACCAAAATTTGTGTAGTTAACCACTAAAAAAGAGCCGATGAGGTAAGAGCTAGTAAATAAAACAGAAATGATAAGTGGGGTTTTTGTATCTTTCAATGCATGAAAACCTCTGATTAAAAGTTGTACCATGGCCTGGGCAGTTATAGATATGGCTAGTATTGCCAAAATTTTTCCAGTTGTAATTGTTGAATGCCAGCTAAAGTTATCGGTTCCAAAAGCCAAACGAACTATTGGAACTCTTAAAATAAGTAAAAGCACTGAAGTCGGCATCGCTAAGAAAGAAATTTGGTTTAATGATTGAAGAATAAGATCTCTGAACTTTGCAAGATTTTCTTTTCCAGATTGTTGAGATAAAAAAGGTAATGCTGCTTGGCTTAGTGGTACTCCAAACAGCCTAACTGGAAATACTGATAGGTAGGTTGCGTAAGAAATGTATAGGAAGCTAAGCTGGCCAATAGATGTTGCAAAATAACCTAAAGCTAGGGTTTGAATGTGACTTACTCCAATTGTTAAAAATCTTGCTGGAGAAAGTAAAAATAATTTTTTGACTCCGGGGTAATTTATATTAAGTGACAAAGTTGGTTTATAACCAAGCTTAAGAGCTAAAGGAATTTGGACAATCATGTGCATTAATGCCCCACACACTACTCCGATTCCTGCAGAATAAATACCAAAGGTTTTATGAAATATTGCAACTCCAGCGATGATTCCAAAATTATAAATAATTGGAGCAATACTTGGGACAATAAATCTTTTGTATGATTGTAAAATTCCCGTCATAACATTTGAAACTGTAAAAAATATTTGAGCTAAAAGCATGGTTTTGGTAAGATTGATTACGATTGAAAGTTGTTCGGAAGATAGCTTGTCTCCAACTCTAGCCAATGTTAGTGGCTCGGCATAAAAGTAAATAACAATACTTGCGATGGCGAAGACCAACATGAGTATATTCAATACAATAGAACTCATTTTAAAAGCCGTTTCTTCATTATTATTTTTTTTCACTGAGAGAAAAATTGGAATGAAAGAAGCAGATAGGGCACCAAATACTAGGAGCTGAAATAACATGTCTGGGATTTGAAATGCTAGCGTCCATGCAGTGACAATTTCCTCACTAAAGTAGGTGAGTATAACTCTGGTTCTTACGAAACCTGATAAAATTGAAAGTATATTAGCCAAAGCAATAACAGCAGCAGCAGAGTTAATACTTGTTTGTTGTTTTTCAAGCCATTTTGTATTATTGGAAAAAAGCTGAGTAATTGTATTTTTTGTAAATGAAAACATTTGTATCAATTATAGAACATTTCTGGTATAATTCCTGCCTAGCTTAAATTTAAAAATTAGGAATTTAATTAGTTATATAATTAGTATTAAACAATATATATGCCAATATTACAAAACGCAAAAAAAGCACTTAGATCCAGTAGAAAAAAAGCAGTTTTTAATTCAAGAGTAAAATCAATATTAAAAACTATGATTGATAAGATAAAAAAAGATCCATCTAAAGGTAATCTTTCTATTGTTTTTTCTAGTATCGACAAGGCTGTTAAAAGAAATTTAATGCATAAAAATAAAGCTGGACGAATGAAATCTCAACTAAGTAAGTTGGTTAAAACTTCTAGTTCTTCAAGTGCTTCAAAAGCAAAAAAGTTAGTCGTAACAAAGAAACCCGTAGTCAAAAAAGTAGCAAAATCTGTTAAGAAAACTGTTAAGAAAATTGTTAAGAAACCTGTAGTAAAAAAGACTGTAGTAAAAAAGACCGTAGTTAAAAAATAATACCCCGAAGGGCACAGGTGAAAATGGGAAACCCAGCGTACTCGCGCTCTTCTATTCGAAATTTTTCAATAATTGCACATATCGATCACGGCAAGACAACTTTGACCGATAGATTCTTACGTTTTACCAACACGGTTGATAAGCTTAATTTTCAAGACAGAATGATGGATAGTAATCCTATCGAGAGAGAAAGAGGAATTACTATCAAATTGGCTCCAGTTAGAATAGAGTATGTTAGTGGGAATCATGAAGGCAAAAAATATATTTTCAATTTAATTGATACCCCAGGTCATGTTGACTTTGGATATGAAGTTAGTCGTTCTTTAGCTGCTTGCGAAGGAGTGATTTTAGTTGTTGATGCTTCGCAGGGAATTCAGGCACAAACATTATCAAATTTTGAGCAAGCAATTGCTTTGGGCTTAGTGGTTATTCCTGTTTTGAATAAAGTTGATTTGCCATCCGCAGAAATAGAAAGAGTCGCTTTGGAGGTGATGGAACTATGTAATTGCTCAGAAGATGAATTGATTATGGTTTCAGCAAAAACTGGAGAAAATATTCAATCAGTTCTTGAAGCAGTTATTGATCGGATTCCAGCCCCCGGTGGAGATGATAAAAAGGACGCAAGATCCTTATTAATAACTTCATATTTTGATCCTCATAGAGGGGCAGTAGCTTTGATTAGAGTTATTGATGGAGTAGTAAAAAAAGAAAAAATGGGTTTTACACAGTCAAAATCATCTTTTTCACCAATAGAGTTGGGTGTTTTTGTTCCAGGTATGCAACCTAAAGATGAGTTAAGGGCAGGTGAAGTAGGTTATGTAGCAACAGGATTAAAAGACATTAAATCTTTAAAAATTGGTGACACTATGACCACTTTCAGTAAAAGAGATAAAGTTGTGCCCTTACCAGGATATAAAGAGCCGATGCCAATGGTTTATATGGAAATTTATCCTACTGATTCAGCGGAATTTACTTTTTTGCAAGATGCAATGGACAAATTATCTCTTAGAGATGCTGCACTTAGATTTTCTGGTACTCATTCTCAGGCTTTGGGAAGCGGTTTGAGAGTGGGGTTTTTGGGAATTTTACATGCAGAAATTGTTGTTGAAAGATTAACTCGTGAATTTAATTTGGAGCTAATTGCTACAGTTCCATCAGTTACTTATCAAGTAACTACTTCAAATGGAGAAGAATTATTGGTAAGAACGCCAGCTGATATGCCAGACCCATCTTTGATCAGAGAAATTCGTGAGCCAATTACTAGAACAAATATATTGTCCCCAATTCATCAAATGAGTGAAATCATTAATTTAGTGAGAGATAGAAGAGGTAGCTTTGTAAAGAGCATCCACGTGGGAAGTAGAGTTAATATTGAGTGTATTGTGCCACTTGCTGAAATAATTACCGATTTTCATGACACTCTAAAATCACTTACTTCAGGATATGCATCAATGGAATATAAATTAATCAAGTTCGAGCCGGTGGATGCTGTCAAAATATCAATTTTACTTAATGGCGAGGAAGTGGAGGCATTAAGTTTTATGACTGTGAGGGAGACTGCTCCGCAACAAGGAAAAAGAGTCGTCAAGAAATTAAAAGAAGTATTACCAAGACAAATGTTTGAACTTCCAATTCAAGCTGTGATTGGAGGAACTGTTGTTGCCCGCGAAACTGTTAAAGCATTTAGAAAAGACGTTACAGCTAAACTTTATGGAGGTGATGTTACTAGAAGAAAAAAGCTTTTATCTAAACAAGCCAAAGGCAAAAAACGCATGAAACAGTTTGGTAAGGTTGAGTTAAATCAAGATACTTTTATGGCAGTTTTAAAGAGGTAGAGAGTGTTAAAAAGTTCCACCCTCCCATGAAAACCTAGAACCTCCACATGTTTGCATCCCATAATTATATCATATTAGAAGTGATGAATCACTGTTTAATCGAGTACGTCTTTTCGATTTTTTCTAGATTGTAGATTTTTATTTTTTGCAGTACATTGATCATATATATGAAAACTGCAGTTCAAAACAATCTTTCTTACCCTAGAATTTTCCCAACATCTAAAAATACCGCCCTTTCTTCAGAAGTTAGTTTAGTAATAGGTTTGGTTGGTCCAATCGCTAGTGGCAAGGGAACAATATCTGAATTTTTAAAATCCAAGGGCTTTAAGTATTTTTCATTGTCCGATGTGGTTAGAGCCGAAACATTTGCTCGTGGCTTGGAAATTACTAGAGAAAATCTGCAAGATATTGGGAATGATTTAAGAGAAAATTTTTCAGGATCTGTTCTAGTAGATCGAATTGTTGATGAAATTAAAAAACATGACTTTGTTGTTATTGACGGAGTAAGAAATCCTCAAGAAATTTCTGCAATAAAAAATGATTTGGGTGGAAAAATAGTCCATATTTCAGCTTATAAAAGTAGGCGTTTAGAGAGATATCTCAAGAGAGCTAAGGTTCGGGGAGAAGATGATGCGACTATTTCAAAGTTCAAACAAGTAGAAGCAAGAGACTTAGGAGTTGGAGAAGGAGAGAATGGTCAACAAGTTTCCGAATGTTTGAGCTTGGCTGATTTTAAACTCGTTAATAATTTATCTTTAGATCAATTTTACTTAGATTGTGAAAAAATGTTGAGCGAGTATTCATGATATCAAAAAATGCTATAATATAGATATGGCAACTAAAATGGCAGGTACAACTTTAGCTGAGAAAGATCGTTTAAGACGACACGTTGACGAATATTCAGAAGTTATGAGGAAGGAAGTTCCATGCAAGCGTCATAATTCTGCTTTCTTACCTAAGCCAAAAAGATTAACGATTGATATTCAAGCTGAGAGCGAGCAAATAGTATTAGTGCTCAGGCAACATGTGATTACTCAAACAAAATCAGTTTTTATTGTGGTGGCTTTACTTCTTTTGCCACTGCTCTTTTCAGCAACCCAAATTTTTTCTTTTTTACCACTTACATATAGATTTGGGAGCATGATGGGTTGGTATCTATTTACGGCAGGGTTTTCTCTAGAATGCTATTTGAAATGGTTCTATAGAGTTTTTATTGTTACAGATGAAAGAATTATTGATGTCGATTTTAACTCGATGATCTATAAAGATGTCTCCACAACAAAGATTGATAAAATTGAAGATATTACCGCAATAACAAGTGGCTTTTTTTCTTCAATATTTGATTACGGTACTGTGATTATCCAAACTGCAGGAACTAAGCAAGAATTAGAGTTTGAGGATATTCCACAGCCTGCTAAAGTTACTGCACTCTTAAATGAGATGATCCTTGAAGAAGAGTTAGAAAAATTTGAAGGGAGGGTCAATTAATGAATCCATTATATTTACTTCAAATTAACAATGGTAGTGAAATTATGCTTGTAGTGGTCAAGTATATGTTTGTCTTAGCTGGATTTTTATATTTGTTATATGCAATTTTAGTTACCAAACAAGTTTCAATAATGAGTAAGACTGTGGAAACAACCAACTCAACACAAAACAAGGTTTTAGCATTCGTTCATCTAGTTATAGCAATATTGATTTTGATATACTACTTACTAGTTTTGTAAGGTAATTTTTGCATTGGTGTGATAGAATTTGATTAATGATTCGTCTCAAGGTAACTCCAGTTGTGGGCTTGCCACAGTTTACAGGTTGGTCCCAAGTAGCTGAAAGCATTTCCTCAGTCAGCACTAGGTTAATTAGTGTATTTGCAATTTCAGGTAAGCATGCTGGCAATGTTGGCAGAGATGTTTCTGATAAAATTTCCGACTTTTACTATTATGATATTGAACAACTTCATGAATTTGTTCAGGATTTAGTTGAGTTCGTAAAGGAAAATGATTGTGAGCTATTTATTTCATGCGCTTTAATTAGTGGCAAAAACAGCGTTTTTGTTACTAAAGGTGGCTCTGTTTTTCTAAAGAGAAAAGAAAAAATTGGAAAAATATTATTCTCGCAAGACCAAATTAAGATTGTAAAAGGAAGCTACACAAATGACGATGTTTTTGTGCTCACAACATTTCAAGCTACTCAGTTTTTAAACGAGATTGAACAAAAATTTTCTCAGGGATTTGATGTTGATATCATTATTACCTCTGTTGTGCCTGGGCTTCATGCGCAAACAGACTCTTCTTTATCTGCAATAGTTTTTATCAATCAATTTCTCGAAGGAGAGGATGATGATGAAAAACATACAAAAAATCAAGAAGTAAAAAATGAACCAAGTTTAGAAGCCAGTATTGAAGTTGATGAGACCGATGATCTAGATAATCAAGTTGGAGATTTTAAAATTTCTACAGATTTACCAAAAAATTTAGTTAATTATTTATCAAAATTAAAACTTGTTGTTTCAAGGTCCGAAATTTTTTCTAAAGTCGGCATATTTATTAAATTCTTTTTCAAAAGAAGCATCAGTATTTTTAAACAAATAAAAATAAAAGAATTTTTTTCTAACATTAAGTCAATAAAGAGAAAAAAACTAGTTTCTATGGTTATTGCAGTATTGTTTGTCATAGGAGTTATTTTTTCATTTGTAATCAGTAATAAAAATGAAGCAGAAAAAATTAATTCTTTGATGATTCCGATTCAAGAAAGAATTGATCTCGCTCAACAACAATTAATTACAGATCCAATTTCAGCAAGGGAGATTGTTCAAGAAGCAATTAGTTCTTTAGAAAAATTACATAAAGAAAATTCAGAGAGTAGTGCAATTAAACTCATAGATGAAAAAATAAATCAAACCTCAGATTTTTATAATGAGATTTCAGGGAAAAAAGAAATGAGTGAGCTAGATGTTTTTTATGATCTTAGGTTAGTTAAATCTGATTACATTGCTAACGATGTCGATGTTAATAACGACAAACTAGTTCTTCTTGATTCAGAAAAGAAACAGATTATTGTGTTAGACATTTCAACAAAAAAAGTTGAAGTTAAAGATTTCTCAAGTTACGAAAATGCAAGTGATTTGGCTGTAAACGAGAATGAAGTATTTGTACTTTCGGATGGTTTGAAGTCATTTGAGTTGGCAGATAACAGTGAAATAAAAACAGTTAGAGAGTTGGGTGATTCTAACAGAAATGCTATTTTTATTAACGCCTATGATCGATTTGTATATGTGATTAACCCTGAAAAACGTGAAATTTATAGATATTCTAAAGGTGACGATGGATATTCAGATCCAATTGGATGGATGCAGTCAGCAACTGGACTAAAGTATGACAAAATAACTTCATTTTCAATTGATGGAGATATATGGTTTTCAACGATTGATGGTCAAATAAAGAAGTTTGCTAGTGGTAGAGAAGAAGGTTTTATTACTAGAGGACTTAATGAAGAATTTTCGAGTAGTATTAAAATATTTACGAACATTAATCAAGAAAATATTTATGTATTAGAGGTAGATAAAAATAGAATTGTGATTTTTTCTAAAGACGGAGAATTTAAAAGAGAAATAAAATCTGTTTCTCTTTCCACAGTTAAGGAAATTGCAGCGAGCGAAGAATTAAATAAAATTTTTGCCGTGAGTGGCTCGATCGTTTTTGAAATTCCAATTTCTCTATAGGGTTTAATTACCTAAAACCTAGCTAAATATTTATATAAGCAAACCTAATGGAGCGTAGATTTATAATATTTCAAAATCTGCGCAATCGAGTTTGATTATATAAATATTTAGCTAGGTTAAATGCGTTATAATACTCTCATGCTTCTATTAAAAAACAAACGAGCAACTCATGACTATTCCATAGAGAAAACCTATGTGGCAGGTATTGTATTGAGTGGTCCCGAAGTCAAAAGTTTGCGCAACAAAAGCGGGAGTTTTAAGGGAAGTTATGTTAAAGTTATTAGTGAAGAGGTCTTTTTAATTAATGCTCAAATTACTCCATATACTTTTGCCGATAATGAAAACTATGATCCCAAGAGAACTAGAAAATTATTATTGAAAAAGAAAGAGATTGCTAGTTTAGCAGAAGAACTAGATAAAAAAAACAGAACACTTGTCCCCCTAAGTTTTAATACTATCGGAAGGAATATTAAAGTAAAAATTGGCGTTGGCATCGGTCTAAAATTTCATGATAAAAGAGCTAAAATGAAAAAAAGAACTATTGACCGAGAAGTAGCAAAGGAACTAAAGTCGGTGGGGAGATAAAACCACCTCTCGACTTTTATTAATAATTAATCTTTAATATAGATAAGGTTTTTGTAATATTATTTATAAGGAGTACCTAAATTATGCCTAAAAAAGTTTTTTGGCCAGCATCACTTGTATCGATGGGTTTCATTTTTTTGGCATCTAATCTGGGTTATTTGCCTAGAGCCTTTTGGAATCTTTGGCCAATTATTTTAATTGTTGTAGGATTAGGTGGCTTGCTCACATCTGACAAAGAAGAGTGGGAAAGTTCAGGAAAAAAAACCGCTAAAAAAGTGGTTAAAAAAGCAGTTCGTAAAAGAAAGAAGTAGGGTTTGAACAATCATTTCCACATAGCCATCGATGGTCCTGTTGCTGCGGGCAAAGGTACTATCTCAAGGATCATTGCTGAGAGATTAAATTTTCTATACATTGATACGGGAGCAATGTATAGAGTCGCTGTGTTGTTGGCAATGAAAAATGATGTTCAGTTTGATGACGAAAATGCTTTAGTAGCTTTGTTAGAAAAATCTGAAATTAAAATGAATAATCCAGTTGGTCTAGAAAGAGATGGTCGTTTGACAACTGTGATCGCCAATAATAAGGATGTTTCTTGGAAAATAAGAACTGAAGAAGTTGGCAGAGGCGCTTCTATTGTTAGCCAAATAACTGCAGTAAGGACAATTCTAGTTAAGAAACAACAGGCAATAACTCAATTTCAAGATGTAGTAATGGAAGGTAGGGATATTACTTATAAAGTATTGCCTAATGCTAATCTCAAGATATACTTAACAGGAAAGGACTTTATAAGGGCAAATAGAAGGCACCTACAACTTCAAAATAGAGGGATTGATGTATCCTTTAATCAAGTTTATTCAGATTTGGTTTTAAGAGATAAGATGGATATAGAGAGAACCAATGATCCACTTAAAATTGTCGATGACGCTTGGGTGATTGATACAAGTGATTTATCGATAGAACAAGTGGTAAATTTAATTGTTTTTAAAGTAAATATCATGCAGGAAACATTGTTAGAAAATTAGATTATTCAAAGTAAGGGTAAAAATGAAAAGGAAAAGATCTAAATCAAATGAGCTTTTAAATGAAGAACTAATAAGGCGTACTCAAGAAGTTGAAGACGAAAAAGAAGAAGAAAAAAAAGTTCGTTTGGAAAAAAAAGAAGAAAAAGAGAAAAAGAGAAAGCGGGAACAAGCAGAAAAATTGGTTGCACCAATTTTATTAGTTATCACGATAATTATTTCTCTAATTGTTAAGGTTTTGAATAATAATTAGCACTCCAAAAACGATTTTGTCTAGAAGTTTGGTTTGGTTTTTATAAAAGGAGAAGGTGAAATTTTCGGTACCAGCGGACGACAATATTTTGGCTCGACTTTTGGTTCTGTTCCTTTTATAAAGTACTCATCAATTATTGTCGAACCTTTGCAAACTTTATTTGATACGATATTATTTGGTATAGCAAATAGATGTGGATTTTTTTCATTAAGTTGAGTTCTGATAATTTTATTCCAAATTGGTGAAGCGCCAGTAATTCCTGATGCTACATAACTCATCGAAGTATTGTCATTATTTCCAACCCAAACAGAAACTAACCTATCTGATGTATAGCCAAAAGTCCAGTTATCTCTTAGGTTGTTGGTTGTACCGGTTTTAACTGCAACTTGTTGACCGGGAATATGTAAAGTAGACAAAGGTCCGAAGGCAGGGGTTCTAGCCGAATTATCTGACAAAATACTTGAAATTAAAAAGGCAACTCCCTGATTTAAAACTTTTCTATCCGAACAGTCTTCATTGTTTAAAACACACTCGTTTTGATAATAAATTTTTCCTTTATAGTCTTTGATTTCTAAGATAGGATTTGTTTCTACATGATATCCACCAGTGGCCAATGTACCATAGACTTCAGTCATGTCTAACATGGTCACTTCACCACCACCTAATGTTAATGATAAACCAAATCTTGATCTATCTTTCCAGGTTGAAATACCCATTTCTTCTCCCAAATCAATCATGTTGTTGACGCCATTCTCAGCTAAAGATTTTACTGCTGGAATATTATATGAAGAAGCTAAAGCCTCTCTAATTGTTACATTACCATGGTATTTTCCATCATAGTTTCTTGGAGAGTATGGTTTGGATCCTAGTGTTTGATATGTAATTGGACTATCGTTTATAATCGAAGCCAGTGTTTGTCCATGTGATAAAGATAGAGCATAATTAATTGGTTTTATCGAACTTCCTGGCTGCCTTGGTCTTAAGGTTACATTGACTTGTCCATCATTCTCAAAATCAAAGTAGTCAGTACTACCAACCATTGCCAATACTTCACCAGTTTTTGGATTCGTAACCATGGCTGCACCGTTGCCAACTCTCAATTTTTGCAAGCTTATGATTTCATCAAAAACAATTTCTTCGGCTTCTTCTTGGGTTTTTAGATCAAGTGTTGTTCTTACTTCGAGCCCGCCGTTATTCAAGATTTCTTCACCGTATTCTTGAGCAAGAATTCTTTTTACATACATCACAAAGTGAGGAGCTTTAATATCAATTTTACTGGTGTTTAATACAAGAGTTTGGTTTTTGGCTTTGTCAGCATTTTCTTCAGTTATATAACCATCTTCCACCATTCTTCGTAAGACTTCTTCTTGTCTTTTTGAAGCAAATTCAGGGTTTGGTCCGAATGGAGTGTAGGCCGATGGAGCAGCAGGCAATCCAGCTAATACTGCACTTTCAGCCAATGTAAGTTTGTTAGCTGGTTTGTTAAAATATCTCTGTGAAGCTTCTTCAATTCCGTAAGTTGATCCTCCGTAAGCAACTTGGTTCAGATACATTTCTAATATTTCATCTTTGCTGTAAACTCCTTCAACAAGGATGGATAGTAAAATTTCTTTAATTTTTCTACTAAATGTTCTTTGAGATGTTAACAATCTATTTTTTACCAATTGTTGAGTGAGAGTTGATCCTCCTTGAAGTTTTTCTCCTTTGAAATTGGAAATTATTGCTCTGGAGATTCCTCTAATTGAAAATCCATGATGATAATAAAAGTCCTTATCTTCGATAGCGATCGTTGCGTTAATTATGCTTTTGGGAATTTTGGACAAGGGAATAATACTGCGGTTTTCATTTTCATAAATTTTATATAAGATTTCTCCATTTCTATCTAAAATTTTTGTTGAAACGCTTTGCTCTTTTTTTGTTAAGTCGAGTGGTGAGGGGAGGTCTTTAAAAATTTGATCATAAGCCCAGTAGGTTGCTAGAAAAAATATTCCACTAATTAATAAAGCTATTAACGAGTGTTTCTTGTGATTTTTAAAAGTTAGTTTAAATGAAACCAATATTTCTAGCCAGAGTTGATAGGGTTTAGAGGATTGGATTTTTTTTAACCTTTTTTCTTTTTTTGTAACTACATACTTTTTTGTTTTAGCTTTTTTTTGTTTAATTTTTTGTTTAATAGCATACGCAAGAAGATATTTTTTTAAGGATTCTTTTTTATTTTTTTGTGATTGGTGATCAAAAAGTAGTATATTCATTAGTAAATCGAGTAATTTTGCTCAATTTTGGATGATATCATACTAGGCTAGTTGATACAATTAGATATATTTAAAAACTCTAGCTTGTCTAGCGACCTTTTTAGCATCTGTGCTTCTTTTTTTTGCAGTACATTTTTAGTGAGGCAATTCGCGGTAGTGACTTTTCAGTAAGGAAATTATATTATAATTTAGTCTTAAGATAAAGTTTGAGAAATGTAAATATATGCAAGAACCAACAGAACAACATGGAGTAGAAGCATCCCAGATGCGAGAAGTTGAAGGCAAGCCTGCCAACAATGAATTTCTTATTAAAGGTTATCTAACACATAAGTTTTCTTCAGATGAAGATGGCGTAGGAAAACAACACTCATTATTGAGAAGGGTTAAGGAGTTTAGCGTAGGTAGTGAATCTACAAAAAGTACGACAGAAATTGCCGATAATTTGATAGGTGATGAAGAGCAAGAGTTAGTTGTTGCACCAGATATGAATATAGACTTAGAAACTACAAAGCAAAATTTTAAAGATACAATGATGCAAAGGATGAAAGATGTGCTTCGTGGACAAGAATCAAAAATAGAAAATGCTGATAAATTTATATCTCAACTTTCTGAATCATTATTTAATTCTATTGGAGAACAAGGTCTAAACCTGGAAGAAGAACGTAACCTAGTAGAAAAAGGACTCCAACTTGCAACTATGGTTGTTGAGGCTATTAATTACCAGGATTTAGCTGCAAATGCAGTTAGTCTTGGAGATCATGGTTGGTCTCACCTGACTCAAGATATGCATGATTCTATGGTAATAGCCGAAGGATTAAAAAGAGAAGATTTATCTGCCAAAGAGAAGCTGATGCTTACTCTTACAGCAGCTTTTCATGATATTGGCTATGCTAGCCCACAAGTTGCAGATCAACAACAAAAAGATTCTAAAAATTATAGTTTAGA
>JAHIVL010000074.1 GCA_018816485.1 Patescibacteria group bacterium
AAAAATGTTTAAAATTTATTCAAGAAAGACTTGGAAGATTTTCTGAATAAATTATTGCATTTATTCATCTTTGCTGATAAAAGAAGTTACTGCCCTTTATTTATCTAACAAAAGGGCTTATGAGAGAGAAAATTTTCTTTTTAAGAAGTTATAAATACGATTTACTGACATCTTTTTTTGCGATTCTTTCATATATTATCTCTTTTAAATATGCTGAAGATCAGCAATCAATTTTAATTTCGTTACTTATAATCACGATTATTTCTTTTATTTTAATCATTAATTTAAGACTTAGAGATAAAGATTTTTTTTACATAGCATTTACAAAACGCAAAGAAAAAGATGATTGGATTGGAAGAGGTTATTTTGAATTTCGTAAAACTAGTAACTCTTATTTAATAACTAATTCAGAACCAGGTTTTATTTTTTCTAAAACTTTAAATTGGAGTGATTATAGTTTTGAATTTGATTTTAAGATCATAAAAGATTGCTTAGGTGCTGTCGTTAGAGCAATTAACTTATCTGATTATGTCATGCTTCAAATTAGAGATTATGGCATTCGTCCTCATATAAGAATCAATGGAGGATGGAGACCTTGGGAAGCAAAAGAAACTGGCTTAGAATTTGATAAAAAACTATCTAAAGACAACTGGTATAAATGTAAGATTGCTTGTGAGAAAGATTTAATAGACATATCAATAATAAGAAACTCAAAAACAATTTTTCAAAGAGTCTGGAGTATTCCACATGATAGAATTGCATTTCCATTTCCACAAAAAGAAAATGAGTTAAACCCACCAAGCATTCATTTTCCTATAAATTTAGATTATGGAACTGTAGGATTTAGAAATGCACACAAAGAAAAAGCTTTAATAAAAAATATGTTAATTGAAAAACTTTAAATTAAATATTTGGAATTTATTATGAAAATTGTTCCATATTATCCAAATTCTGAGGACAACATACATTGCTTACAAGCATGTATTAAAAGTGCTCTTGCTTTTTATTTTCCAAACGAAAAATTTGAAGATAATGTTGTTGATCAGAAAACTTTACAAATTGGAGGTTGGTCTTGGTTTCCTCCCGCAGTTTGTTGGTTAAATAGTTTAGGAATTAAAGTAAAAATATATTCTATATTTGATTACAATAGATTTGCATCTGAGGGTGAAAATTATCTCAGAGAATTTAAAAAATGGTTCTATGAGGTAGAAGAAAAGGCAGGAGCTTATAAAAATTTAAAAGAGTTACAAGATTTTACAAAAAAAATGATCTCAAATAATCTCTGGGCAAACGAAATAATTGATTCGGAAAAATTGATAGAATTATTAAAAGATGAAAAAACGTTAGCTATTGGGAAAACTATATATGAATCACTTGACGGAACACCTAGCTCACAAGTTAAAAACCCTACTAGCCATTTTGTTCTTCTCATCAAAGAATATAATTACCATCAATGGTTATTACATGATCCTGGATTACCAGAAAGACCTAATAGAAAAGTGGAAAAAAGCTTGCATTTAGGAGATGTTGTTGTTCTATCTAACTAATTAATTGATCAAAGAACTACCTCACAATTAGAAAAATGACCTAGTAGACAACTTTTTCCCCACTAACTAAAGTTCCAAGTGCGTCCCATACCGCCCGCAGATGATCTATTATGATATAATTTGATTTAATTAATTATTTGAAAGTATCAAATGTCAAAACCTAATAAGATAGATTCTGAAAAACCATTAACAATAAGTGAGCAAATTTTACAAGATGGACTCAAGGATTCTGATCCCCTAGTACAACAGATATCAACAGCAATGATGACTGGCGACCCTCACAATGCTTTATCAGGGGTTGTTGAATCATTTTAAACACTAGGGGTGAACAAGAATCAACTATTTTCAGTAATTTCTGTTCCGAAGTTAATTCGGGTGAGCATGATAACAAACTTGTGGACATCTTTTTATCATACCGAAATGGACTTAGCCTAAATGAAGTTGAAAATTGGACAGTTACTGAAGATGATTGTTATTGGTTCATAGTTACTATTGAAGAACTTTTTGAGAAACTTTACCCAGAAATTCCACTAAATTCATACCTTGCATACCCAGACAAAAGAATTTCAGATAATATTCCATTTTCAACTATTCAACGCATGCTTAAAGAGTTAAAAATAAAGCTTTCTAAATAGAGAAAAAATAAAAAAAACACTTTAAATCAATTTTAAGTGTTTTACAAAAAAAAGATCAAGAAACTTACTCATAAACAGAAAAAAGACCTAATAGAAAACTTTTTCCCTATTTAGTAAAGTTCCAATTTCATCCCACGCTCCCCGCATCTGTAAAAAAGTAGGCTGTAAGCCTGTTTTTTTACAGATATGAATGGGGATGTCCAGTGCCCGATCAAGCGAATTCGCAAAGAAAATTAAAACTTGAGCCTGACGAGGGTAAATCCCCCTCCCTCCGCAACAATCGAAAAGTTCTGATAGACCCATCTAATATCTCGCAATAGGTTGATGTGGTTTTCAAAAAAATGCTGAAAAACAACATATGTCACTTTAACAGCCGTATAAGTTATTTACGCAATTTTCCTCTATTTCCAGTAATTCAAGGAGTGGCTCTTCCCAGTCAAAACAAGTACTTTGATTTTGCAGTTTCTCGATTGATTTCAGGCATCTGGCATCAAGTCGAACAAAATCAAACAGAACTCCAACCAACTCTTCGATAAATCCACCCACCGTACCATCTGAGTCATCAACTCCGCCATAGGAGTGGATTCCTTTTTTTACCTGGACAACTTTATCATCCTCATACAACTTGAAAGCTTTCTCAAGTGTTCGCTTATCGGTGCCAAACTTGATTTTATCGAGGGTAAAGTCTGGGAGGTTCATATACTTTTACACTTTTGATATTTGTGAGAACAATTTATCAAGACTATTCCAAGTGATAAGAGAACTTTCAGCTCCATTGATAGTTTGTTCACCTGTGTAAATGACGAATCCATGATCTGTAGTTGCTTCCTTAGAATCTGCCATGAGATTACGCCAATATTTGAGTCCCTTGTAGAAATCAGTGTTAAATGTACCACTAGACTTAATTTCAATAGGAATCTGTTTTAATCCTTGGTCAATTACTAAATCAACTTCTTGACCATTGCTATCTCGGAAGAAGAAAAGCTTACCAGGGATACCATTATTAGAGAAATGTTTCATTACTTCCATAATCACCATATTTTCAAAGAGGCCACCTAGCAAGTAGTGCGTTTTTAACTGTGTTGGTGAATTGATTCCTAATAATCGGCAAGCTAGACCAGTATCAGTAAAGTAAATTTTGGGGCTCTTAATGTGCCTTTTACCAAAATTTTTAAAATGTGGTTGCAATCTAATAACAAGATAACTAGCTTCAAGGATTGAGATCCAATTTTCAATAGTGGTTACAGATACACCAGTATCATTTGCTAGAGTAGTGAGATTGACCAATTGACCAACTCTTCCTGCCAGTAGTGCAAAGAACTTTCTAAATTGACTTAAATTAATGATATTACTAATTTGCTTGAGATCTCGCTCGGCATAGGTAGCAATGTATTGGTCATAATACCCAATTGTTTCTACGTCGTGTGAGTAGAGGAAGGGATATGATCCGGTGAAAATTTGCTCATAAATAGTTGGTTTGAGTAGTTTCTCTACTTGTAGTTCTTGATTTGATAATGGATAGAGGGTAATGTATGCAGCTCTACCTGCCAGTGATTGATTAATTTTTTCAGACAAAAGTAAATTTTCTGAACCAGAAATAATAAAACTTCCCAACTTTTTAATTTCATCTACTGTTACTTGAATGTAGGAAAGCAGTTTTGGAATTCGTTGTATTTCATCGATAATAACTCTATCTTGGTTTTCTCTGATAAATGTAGCTGGATCATGTTCCACCTTTGCCAGAGTTTCAGGATTTTCTAGGTTATAGTATGCATAGTCTGGAAATATCTCTTTGAGAAGCGTCGTTTTCCCAGATTGACGAGGTCCAGTTACAGCTAAAACTGGAAACTGAGTTTTGAGTCTATTTATTCTGGTTGTGATTTCTCTTTTGATCATAATTTTATCATATCATAATTTATGTAATGTTCAAGTATTAGTTTAATATTACATAGATATTTATTACTGATTT
Source organism: Patescibacteria group bacterium (assembly GCA_018816485.1). Lineage (GTDB taxonomy): Bacteria > Patescibacteriota > Microgenomatia > UBA1400 > PJMF01 > VFLK01. Next base: position 4,152 of record JAHIVL010000074.1, read on the forward strand.
TGATACTTCGCAATGTTAAAAAATGAGTTAAAAAAGCTCTAAGACCTATAGCTATAAGAGGTGAACATTACACGGTGAGAATTCCATCCTCTCCGCATTTTATTTTTTCTATCAATTTCCCATTTTTTAATCTTAATTTAAAACTTGACTATTCAATATGTTTCTAATACATTCTAAATGTGTATTTAGTGCTATATATAGCGAAAAAATCTATTAAAAATAGGCTTAATAAATTTATTATAAATTATCAAATTCCTATACTAATATCATTAATCATACTAAATTTATACACTTTAATAGTACTAAAATAGTGCTATATATAGCTTTTTTTACAAAAAATCATATTGGATTTAATTATTAAATATAAGTTCCTGATACTAGTATCATTATATATATTAAATTCATCTACAATATTAAGATTGAGTTAGCAGTAATAAAGCTTAGTATGTTGCTATTAATTATAGTTGACACCATACTCAGTAATACTTCAAGATTGATATAAAGCACATATATGTATTAGTTATGTGTGAAATACAAAGTAATAATTAATATCTTGAAAGGATGTTATTATGAAGAAAAAATTATTAATTATTGTGCCTTTGTTGTTGCTGACTGGTACTGTCGTATACCAGACAACGTCAGCACTGTTCAGCGACACTGAGCGAACAGAAGATAGCACATTTACTGCCGGCACTCTTGATATGAATGTCGATGGTGACAATGGTGTTGCTTTCGAGAATATTGTGGTCAGCAATATTGGTGTCGACGGAGTCGTTAATGGCACAAAAACGTGGGTTATCAATAACACTGGTTCTGTTCCAGGCAATCTAAGTTTCAGTATGCTTCAAGTTAGAAACTATGAGAATGCTTGTAATGAGCCAGAAGCTTTGGTAGATACAACTTGCGCTGATCCTGGTTTGGGTGAAGGAGAATTAGGTGTAGCAGTCACAACACTTGTCTCACTTAATCAAGGTTTAGAGTTTTTGCCTGTTGTTACTTCAGATTTGGCTACAGCTAGTGAGGGGGCATATGCTTCTCAATGGAATGCTAGCCCAAATGCTGGAGAAGCAGTCACTATTCCCGCTGGTGGAAGTGTCCAAGTCAAGATGGATTGGCTGACCAATCCTTCTTCTTATGGTAATGAAATTCAAAGTGATAGCTTAGACTTTGATCTTCAATTTGATTTAGTACAAGTTCTTCCAGTCTAATACGACTTATTCTAGAAGGATAACAAGTAATTAAGAGTGACGGGCACTGAAAAATTCAACCCGTCACTCTTTTTAACTTTTAATCTACGAAAGAGAAGCATGAAACTATTTTCGATGATTGGCTGGGGATTTTATTGTGGCATTATGGTTTTGATTTTTAGTATCACTTTGTTTGCAAGCTCGTCATTGCCTAAGCCGTATTCAGCATACATTGTTAAGTCAGGATCAATGGAACCAACGATCATGACAGGGGATATTGTTATTGATCGCACTGATTGGAAACCATCATTGGGCTATGTTATTACTTTCCTAGATGAAGAAGATCATTTGATTACACACCGTATTATTGAAGAAATGAGAGAAGATGGAGAATTACTTTTTAGAACAAAGGGCGACAATAATGAAGATCCAGACCCAGAATTAATTTCAGAAAATAGAGTTATGGGAGTTTGGTATGCTAACTTTCATTATTTAGGTTATTTTGCAGTTTGGCTTCAAAGACCAGTTGTTGTATTAATAGTGATTTTTCTGCCCCTTACTTTATTGATGACAATAGACGCTTTAAGAGATCAAGATTCAAAAAAAAGTAAGAGTAATAAGTAAATGGTCATAATTCATGAAACACTGGTTTATTCGCAGTGCCCTCATCTTGCTAATAATTATCTTGGTGTTTAGCAATAGGACTGATGCTGATTTATCTGACCAAGAACTAGTTGCTAGTAATTTTTTAACAGTTGCTAACTTAGATATTAACAATCAAGACTCTGCCAATCTCCAACCCAAAAGTAGTTTATTTCAGATTTCGGGATTAATTCCAACAGGATTTCAAGTTGAATCAGTGAGAATAAGGAATGAAGGAACTTTTACACTTGAATACTCAGTTCAACCGAGTCAGATGAGTGGTGGCTCATTATGCAGCAATCTTGAATTAACTGTGTTGAAAAATTGGCAGATTATTTATCAAGGAGCACTTGCTGATTTCTCTTATTCCGATCAGTTAGATGAAAACGCCTATGATGATCTGGTGCTTTCGTTGGCTTTAAATTCAAATGATAATTCTTTACAGCAAGGCTCGTGCTCATTTGCATTTTTGGTCAAAAGTACCCTCGATTTAACCACAACACCACTCTATGATGAGGAGTTACTACAGAATCAAGTTATTAGTGGCACTTGGTAAGGAATAGTATGAAAATTAATCATTTTATGAAATGATAAAGGTAATATATTATGCGCAAATTTGATAAAAGTATTTCATTTAGTTCGTTAATACTAATTTTTATTGTTTCTTTAGTAAGTATAGCCGCTACTCAGGCTCTGTATCGCGATGTTGAGAAGTCAAATAAAGGAACATTTGTTGTGGGAACACTTGATTTATCTGTAGAAGCAGGACAGGGAGAGGTTAGCGATCATTTTGAAGTGGAGAACATAGGTTCTTCTGACATGTTATCTGGAAGCAAAACTTGGATTATCAAAAATGTAGGAACGCTACCGGGAAATCTTTCTATGAGAATAGAAAGATTGTCAAACTGGGAGTATGGTTGCAATGAGCCCGAAGGGCTGGAAGATACTTCTTGTGACGATCCGGGTCAAAATCAAGGTGAGTTGGGTGTTTATCTGCAATCTGATACATATTTAATCAACGATCAAAATGAGCAACTTATAGTTTCTACGAATTTTTTTCAGGCAGACGCTTTTGGTCAACTTTGGGATCAAAATACCGGAGGAAATGTTATTATTCCTCCCAAAGAAAGCCGTTCTATAAGAATGGATTGGTCCATGAATTATGAAGATTTTATAAACGAGATTCAAGGTGACTCGGTAGAATTTGATATAGTTTTTGAGCTAGAACAGGTTGGAAATGGCAATTAAGTTTTTGCAACGGGTATTTTCACAACCAATTATCCAGTTGGGTTTTACTGTTGGTTTGGCTTTTTTATTTGCTCCTTTACTTAGTCAAGTTGATTTTTCAAAATTGTTTGGTTCCACTTTTTATGTTATTCAATCAGGATCGATGGAGCCCAGTATCATGACTGGAGATCTAATTTTGATACATTCACAATCAAATTACGCTAAGAATGATGTAATTACTTTTATTGATGAGTCTTCAAGAGTGGTTACTCACAGAATAAATTCTGTGACAGCAAGTGATAGCGTTGCAGAGTTTATTACTAAAGGTGACGCTAACCCTTACCAAGATTTTGAAATTGTGTTGGCTGCTAATGTTTTAGGGAAAGTAGCTCTGGTGATTCCAAAAGCGGGTTTTATCGTCAGTTGGGGTCAGACTTGGCAAGGTATTATTATTTTAATTATTATTCCGGCCACTGCACTCATTTTCTTTGAAGTGATGCGTGAATGAGGATTGGAACAAATAAAAATTGTTAAATAAATTATGAAAAACATAAATTCTAATGAATTTTGGTTTGTATATATATTAAAATGTGGTGATGGTTCGCTTTACACTGGTTTAACAAACGACCTAGAAGAAAGAGTGAAAAAACATTGTAGTGGCAAGGGAGCAAAGTATACTCGTAGTCATTTGCCAGTCACTTTGGTTTATCATGAAAAATTTCCCGATAGATCTTTGGCAACAAAACGAGAATCTGAAATTAAAAAATTATCAAGAAAAGAGAAGTTGTTGTTAATTGAAAAAAAACTAGTTAGGCATCAAAATATTATTGGTCTATATGTTATTCTTTAAGCATGAAAAAAATTATCTTAGCTTCGCAATCACCTCAAAGAAAATTATTAATGAATTCGATCGGAGTTTCATTTGAAGTAATGCCAGCAAATATTGATGAGAAAGCTGTGGTGGAAAATAACCAAAAAATTAGGGCTCAAAAAATAGCTAAAGCCAAAGCAGACTATATTTCTAAAAAAGTCTTAAACGCTATTATAATTGCTGCTGATACGTTCACAATGTTTAATAATAAAGCTTATGAAAAACCAGAAAGTTTGGAGGAAGCAAAACAAATGTTGAGAGAGCAATCGGGACAAACTGGTTATTGTTACAGTGGTTTTGCCTACATTGATAAAGAGAATGATGTTCAAGTTAGTGATGTCGCTGTTACAAAAATTGTTTTTAGAGAACTCTCAAATGTTGAAATTAATAAATATGTAGCAGAAAATCCAGTTTTAACTTGGTCGGCTGGTTTTTGTCCAGCATATCCAGCAGGTGCAAATTTGATTGCAACTATTGATGGATCATTTACTAGCTTCACACATGGCTTACCAATGGAAATATTGATGCCACTTTTAGAGAAATCAGGAGTTTTTAATGAAGTCGAATAAATTGGCAAAGACCTTTGAAAAAAAAGTAAAAAAAAGTATAAAAAAAATAAAATTATCTTTTTCAAAACTTTCTAATAATCAATTTCTAATTAGACTCGCGGTAATGGCATTTTTTTTGGGAATGAATATAATTTTGGGGAGATATTTTCTAGAAAATCATGATTTCTATTTACCAAAAAAGGTTGCGAATATTTTGGTAAATTCAGGAATAATTGAAAAGAATAAATCGGGGTTTTTATATGACGAAATTAAAAAAGAAGTAGAGTCGAGTCTTGAGCCACAAATAATTTTGGAAAAATTAAATGTAGAACGTCGTTTATTTGAGGTAGGAGAGCTTGAATATAATGATTCGTTGGCAAGCGCGGCAGCTATTTTATTAGAAGAAGCTGCAAAATATGATTACGATCTAGATAGTCACGATTTTTTAGCAGAACTAAAAAATGCTTTAATTCATGTCGGATATGAATATTCACACGTAAGCCACAATACGATGGTTGGACCCATGCTAGAACAAGCCGTTGTAGATGCTTGGTTTTCCAATGCACAACAAATTGAAGCTATGAAAGACGATGATTTCACTCAAGTTGGTTTTGCGACAAAAATTGTTGGAATAAAAGATATTGGAACAGTGGGAGTGATAGTTCAAGTTTTGGGAAGACCTATGAATGTAACTCCGACTAAACCTCAGCAGACCCAAAGCCCAATAGTTTTTCCAGAAATTTCCGATGAAGAAATTGTCGATGCATTAAATAGTTATAGATTAGTACATGATGTGAGGACGCTAAATATTGATCAAAATTTATGTCAGTATGCTTCTAAAAGAGTCCAAGACTTGATTGTCTTTGGTAGTTTGGATGAGCACGCTGGTTTTAAAAAAGATTTTGATGATCAGGATAATCTTCCAGAGCCGATTAGGAATTATTCGGGTACCGAAATTGCGGAAAATTTAGCACATCAATATTGTAAAAATATGACTACAGGAGATTCATTTATTGCTGAAACAGGCACGTCAATTATTGAATGGTGTTTTGATTCGTCTACAAAAGGTCATAAAGAAGCACAGCTAAATAATGATTATGAAAATGTTTGTGTGAGGCATGGCGAACATATGTATGTTGTAATTTTTGGAGATTAATTGTTTTGTAGTATAAAAATTATGCTATGCTATGCATTATGAAAATTCTTTTGAGTGGATCATTTTCTCAAGATCAAATTATGAATTTTGATGGCCTTTTTGAAGAATTGATTCAGCCTGATAAACTCCATGTTATTTCAATTTCTCCACTTATTAAAAGTTTGCATAGAACTAGAGGTGGCATTGCAGCAAACATCGCGTACTCACTAGCTTTATTGGGTGAGAAACCAATTTTGTATGTTTCTGCAGGTAAAGATACAAAAAATTATATCGCGAGTCTTTCTGAAATGGGCATAGATACGTCTAATGTACATTATTCAGAACTACCCACAGCAACTTTTAGTGTTTTGACAGATCAAAATGATTGTCAAGTTGGAGGATTTTATCCTGGTGCGATGTCCGATGCAAAAAGTCTAAGCATTGGGAACTTCGCAAACGAAGATATTTTTGTTGTGGTTTCTGCTCATGATCCAGCACAAATGATAGTCCAGATAAAAGAGTGTTTGAAACTAAAAAAAAGAATGTTGTTTGACATAGGTCAACAAATTTCTAGTTTGTCAAAAGATGATTTATTAACAGGCTTACAAGCTGCAGAGTTATTGATTCTCAATGATTATGAAATGACAATCTTAGCAAAGAAAGTAGAATTAACAGAAAAAGAAATAATAAGATATGTCGATACTTGCGTGGTGACATTGGGGTCAAATGGTTCGGTAATTTATTCTAAAAAGAGTGGAGAAGGAAATCAAAATAACGACAAAAGTCATTTTTCTCAAAAAGTGGCAGCTACAAAAGTAAAAAAAACTGTTGATCCTACTGGAGCAGGAGATGCTTTTAGAGCTGGATTCTTGTATGGCTATATTAGAGATTGGAATTTAGAAACATGCGCCAAGCTTGGTTCTGTTGTGGCTGCTTTTGCAGTAGAAAAACATGGTACGCAAGAACACACATTTTCTTTGACTGAAATAAATAAAAGATATTCAGAAAATTACCAAGAAGAGTTTAAAATATAAAAAAGGAAGTATGAAAAAACAAACTAAAAAAGATTACAAAATTGCAGATATATCATTAGCCAGTTGGGGGAGAGATGAGCTTAGATTGGCTGAAAATGAGATGCCAGGACTCATGTCTCTAAGAAAAGAGTATGGGACTAAGAAGCCACTAAAAGGAGCCAGAATTGCTGGATCTCTGCACATGACTATTCAGACTGGGGTATTGATTGAAACGTTGGTAGAGTTGGGTGCTCAAGTTAGATGGGCATCATGTAATATTTTTTCAACTCAAGATCATGCAGCGGCTGCAATTGCCAAAATGAATATTCCAGTTTTTGCTTGGAAAGGAGAAACTGAAAAAGAGTATTGGTGGTGTACACAGCAAACTCTGAAATTCAAAGATAAAAAAGGTGAAGAAATTGGTCCTAACTTAATTCTTGATGATGGTGGTGATCTAACGAGTTTGATTCATAAAAAGTTTCCAAAATTATTGAGCGATATCAAAGGTGTTTCTGAGGAGACAACTACGGGTGTTCATAATCTGTACAGAATGATGAAAGAAAAAAAACTTAAAATTCCCGCAATTAATGTCAATGATTCTGTAACAAAGTCGAAGTTTGACAACATCTATGGATGTCGTGAGTCACTTGTTGATGGAATTAGGAGAGCGACTGATATTATGTTGGCTGGGAAAGTTGCTTTCGTTGCGGGTTTTGGAGATGTTGGCAAGGGTAGCGCTCAGTCACTGAGAAATAATGGTGCCAGAGTAATTATTGGTGAAGTAGATCCGATTTGTGCTTTGCAAGCTGCGATGGAAGGTTATGAAATTAAAAGGATTGAAGATGTGATTAAAGAAGTTGATGTTTTTGTGACCGCTACGGGATGTAGGGATGTGATCAGAATCGAGCATTTAGCTGAAATGAAAGACACGGCTATTGTTTGTAATATTGGACATTTTGATATTGAGATTCAAGTAGATGCTTTGAATAAATACAAAGGAATTAAGAAAAAACAAATCAAACCACAAGTGGATATTTATACTTTTCCTGATGGACATAGGATTATTCTTTTAGCTGAGGGTAGATTGATTAATCTTGGTTGTGCAATGGGACACCCATCTTTTGTGATGTCTAACTCTTTCACTAATCAAGTTTTGGCTCAAATTGAATTGTTCAATAAAACTTACGAAGTTGGAGTTTATTGTTTACCAAAACACCTAGATGAAAAAGTAGCCATGTTGCATTTAGATCACATTGGAGTGAAACTAAGTAAACTCAGCAAAGAACAAGCCGATTATTTGGGCATTAAAAGAAATGGTCCGTTTAAGTCGAAGCTGTATAGATATTAATTATTTGATTTGAGGTTGTTGTTGCCAAGTTCTTTATATTTGGGATACACATTTTTGTTAAGAATCGTTGTTTTTTTGATTTATCATCACAGTTTTGGTAGATGGTAGTGATATTGACTTGTTTTGCATATTTACAAATGTCAAAACGTTTTTATATATTTGTGAAATAACAAAGACAACTCCGGAGAAGACAGCGATTGTTGCTCCTGGAGGAGTATTGAGCAATACAGATGATATTATTCCACCTAAAACAGTTATGACGCTGAAAATTGGACTTAGTATTAGCCACAATTTTAAGGATGATGAAAGATTTTTGGCAGCGCTAGCGGGAATAATTAAAAGTGCGTTGATTAAAATGACACCAAGCAGTTTAACTCCTGCAACAATAATAATGGTAAGAAGCACTTCATATAGTCTTTGGAGCCATTTTACATTTAAACCTAATAAAGTAGCATATTCTTCATCTAGTGAGGTTGCCAACATTTGAGGCAAAAGTTGCCAAAATATTATTGCAGTAGTAATAAAAATTCCAATTATTAAATATATTTCTTGTAATTGAATTGTAAGAATATTTCCAAATAAAAAGCTCATCATTTCTGGTTGATATCCAGGGAGTAATGAAAAAATCAACACACCAATTCCCATTGAGAATGGAAGTAATATTCCCAGAATATTATCCAATGAAAGCGAAAGGCGTTTTTTTAGAGAGGGCAATGCTAAAGCAACAATTACCGAGTAGATAAGGGCGGTAAATAGGGGATAAACTCCAAATGCTAAACCGATTGCGACACCAGCTAGGGAAGAGTGTGCCACAGCATCACCATAGAATGCAGTTTTTCGAATTAGCGTCATTATTCCAACAATTCCAGCTAAAGTTGCTAAAAGGAGACCTGCGATCAAAGCTCTTTGAATAAAGACAAGTGAAAGGAGATCAGTGAGCGTGTTCATGATGGTTCCCTTCGTGAGTGTGCATTGCGTGTGTGTGATTAAATGGTCTTGTATGTACTCCGTAGAGTTTTTCAAATGTTTCTTTGTTGAGTGTTTTTGCGGTTGTACCTGCACAAATAAGCGTTTTATTTAAACATAAAACTTGATCTGCATATTGATTAACAACTTCCATTTCATGAGTTGCTATAAGAGCAGTTACGTCTTCTTTTTCTACTAAATTCTGCAGGACTTCATAGAAAAATTGTTCTCCTTGGATGTCGATTCCAGCTTCAGGTTCATCGAGAATAAGTAGTTTAGGATGATGGAGTAGTGCACGTCCAAGAATAACTCTTTGTAGTTGTCCACCGGACAAATCACCAATTTTTTTATATCTATAATCAACTGCATTTACTTTTTGTAATATAGCTACTATTTCTGATTCTGCAGTTCCAGAACATCTTTTGCAACTTTTTTGTGTGAGCGACAACAGTTCATTAACTGTAACAGGGATTGTAGTGTCAAGAGCACTTTTTTGTGGAACATATCCAATGTGAGCTTCATTATGAGAAATATTTTTCCCTTTATCAAAAAAACTAATTTTTCCGTTATTTTTTAGAATTCCCAAAATAACTTTTAATAAAGTTGATTTGCCCGAACCATTTGGTCCAATAATCATGTTAATAGTTTTGGGTTGTAAAGAAAAGTTTATTTTATAGATAGCAGGTTCTAAAGAGCCTGGATATGTATAATTTACGTTTTTTATTTCTAAAACAGGTTGATTTTTTGTTTCTTCTACCATACTTTATATTCTACTTGAACATTTCTAATGCACTACTAATAGTTTGAGCCATTATTTTCATATTGTTAAAATAGTCAGGATCAAGAGGATCAATTTGAATGACCACCCCATCAATATTATCAGCAATAGCTTTGGCACTATCTTGACTAAATTGTTTTTGAACAAAAATTACATGAATATCATCTTTTTTGGCCTCATTAATGATATTTTGAATGTCAGCAATAGAAGGATCTTTGCCTTCAATCTGGATATATTCTTGAAAGAAATCATAATCTCTGGCAAGATATCCAAATGCCGGATGGTATACCAACATAGTTTTGCCTTTAATTGGGGCAAAAGCTGTTTTCAGTTCTTGATCTAATTTATCTAAATCTTTGTTGAGTTGTCCAAAATTAGTTGTGAACTCATCTTTATATTCGGGATAGATTTCAACTAGTGAGTTGAAGATTACTTCTGCTTGTTTTTTTACCATACGAGGAGCAAGCCAAATGTGAGGGTCGATTTCTTCAGTATGGTTATGCGTGTCCTCATCTCCATGAGTGTGCTCTTCAATTTGTCTGAAAGTATTATTAATTGAAGTATCAATTATGAGCATAGAAGGATTAACTTCTTTTAGTTTTGAGAGATTTGTTTTTTCAAATGCAATTGGTCCAATTTTAAAATATATATCTGCTTGAGAAACGATTTTCATTTCTTGAGTAGTCGGGTCGTAGGTTTCTGGACTAAAACCCGGTGGAATAAGTTCGGTAACAATAAAATTATCTCCAGCAATTTTTTTAACAATTTGTTTTTGTGGAAGTATACTTACGATTAATTGATGTTTTTTATTTGCAATTTGTGATGTAGTTTGTGGTCTGAAAAATATTTTAGATAGAAGTGCGAATGTTCCAATGATAATAATTAGTAGAAGGATTAGGTTTATCGAGTTGCTTTTTATCATTACTCGATTGTATAACGAAACTATTTATTTTGCAACTCAGTTGCATAATTTTATTAACTAATATACAATATCCACACTATGGCAAGAGTTGCAATTATTCCTAATATGATTATTGAATTATTAACAAAAAATCATCTGTTATCTGCTACTCGAATGTTAGAAATGCTAAAAACCGCAGGTGAGAACTTTAATAAAACCAGCGTATATAGGGCGCTGGATAAACTTCTCATTGAAGATAAAATTTGCAAGCAAGCTTTTGGTGATGGTGAGTTTGTGTACCAGTTAAGAAATAATCACCGTGATCACGCAGTCTGCACAAACTGTGAAAAGATAATAGCTGTAGAATGTCGTAGTAGCTCAAATATAAAAGTTTCAGGTTTTAAGATAAATCATCATCACACAATTTTATATGGTTTGTGTAAAAATTGCTTAAATTATTTGCGACTTACTAAATGATTAGTATGATAAAAAGCTATGATTATGAATGTAGCTCTTAGAATCGGAACAGGCGCTTGAGGAAATTAAGCATTTTTTGGAGAATATTTTGAGTTTCCACTATTTGAGTTTGTTGTTCATTAAACTGACTCTGTAGATATGTAACTTTTTGCTGGATTTCTTTAAATTCTTCATTGGATATTTGATTTTCAGGGATAAAGCTCGAGATGGGCAGTAAGGAAGGGGAAATAGTAGGCTGGTTGGTTTCTTGAGCTGATACAGAATATATTTCGGCAGGATAACTATTCCAGGTTTCTCTGCCTGTTTTTGTATCAGTAACCTTCAACATGACTGAAGTTTTCCCAGTTTTTTTTGTTTTTACATGTGCAGCAAAGCGGATACATGGTCGACCAGATACAGTGGGAGTAGGACAAGTTGAAAAATATGAACTTGAAGTGTCAGTAATTTCGAAGTAAGTTGAGTCTACTTGCCAGTCAGCGACAATTGCAGTGAAGTTCTTGACGTTATCTTCGTCAGAATCTTTCCATATTGCGGCATCAATCTGTTGAACAGAATTGGGTGCGGTTGGCCACCATTTACGAATAGGGTCTGATTCAAATGATAAACTGTATGTTTGAATATCTGATTCAGGTATGGTTTTTTTTGGTAAAGTACTGTAATTTCTACTACCTGAAGTATAAAGTGCGGTAAGATTACCATCTATGTCGGTTAACTTCGTGTTTTCTGGAATGACTGTAGCTGCAAAGGTGCCTTTTGTAACAGTATAAGTGAGTTGAATTAATGGTATTTGCGCAGATCCTTGATTGTAACCCTGAGGGTTAGTTGCTTCAAAAACAGCAACAAAGTCTTGGATATCTGTTCTATTTGTATAAGGCTTGAAATAATGTGATTTGTATTCAAGTCCGTATTGGGTAGTATTAGGAATTGCAAGGCTCATGCCTTTGCTGTAGTCCATATCACCATTAAGTCGAACAGTTATTTCAATTCGTTTAAGTGGGATTCCCATGTTGACCAGTGAAATATCGATGTTGTTGTTCGAACCTGGTGTTACAGTCTTGTCTGGAGATAAAACTACCGCTGGATTAGATGTTTGTGCGTGAGTGAGGGAAGGATTAATTATTATAGAAATAATTATAGTAAGTGTGGCGAGTATTTTACTAATTTTTTTCATATTTGAAGTCTTTTGTATGAACAATTATTGTCTCAGTGATATTATCTCAAATGTCTAATGTTTAAACAATGACTTATTTTATAAAGAGACCGCAGATTGTGAAGAGAAAGAGGTGCGGAGCATGTGGGTCTGGTACCAGTGTGTCCCATAAGCGGAGTTACTACCCTACGACTGTTTCTTCTTGTTCTGGATAAAAAGGAGGAGTCGTAATTAAAAGCATTTTTAATTTACCCTTATAAGTAAATTTTGTCCCCAGTGGAATTGTAATAAGATCTTTTGTTTTACAATCATATTTTTTGTCCTCAATGAAAAAATGTCCACTTCCCTCTAAAACATAATAAACAAAATTACATTTATGTTCGATGATGCTAGTTTTGTGTCCTTTTGAGGTTTCTATTAAAACAAATCCACTCTCAGATGGCGTTCTTGAGGAGGGAAAAATCTTTCCACTAATACCAACTTTGTTGAAAGTCTCTGCAGTTGGTTCGTTGAAGACGTATTGTTTTTTCATAATTAATTAACTTATTATAAACCTAATTGTCGTTGTAACTTACACACCAGGATGCGGAGGCAGTGGGATTTGAACCCACGAACCGAAAAATCGGTCAAGGTTAGCAACCTTGTGCAATTGACCACTATGCGATGCCTCCACTTGTCAACCAAGCTTATTGTATAATATTCTAGTAATCTCAATGACTATACTTGAGGATTATAGCATTAGAGCAAAGTTGCTTCTAGTGGCTAGAAATGCAAATTATAAATTTGTTTTCTACAGATCATTTACCACAAAATAAAAGAATGAGACCTGGAGTTAAAGCCTTAATTATTTATAATGGCAAATTTTTGGTAATTTTTGAAAACGTGAGTGCCTATGGCAAAAATGTTGCGATTCATGATTTCTCTGGTGGGGGGGGAATTAAAGATTGATTTATTAAATAATCCATCTAAAGAAGATATGTTTAATTGTGAATGATTCGCAAAAGAAGATATCTTAGCAAAAGAATCTGGATTTATTTGTCATCAAGATATGCTTGAGGCTATAAAGAATTTAGATATTTAGTATAATATTAGATCTTCGCAATTATTTGGAGGTGTCGCATAGTGGTCAATTGCACACGCCTGGAAAGCGTGATCCTTTTGGATCCAAGGGTTCGAATCCCTTCACCTCCGCATAGATTCTAAAGAAGAACGATTATTGAAATTTTCAAGTGGTTTCCATAGTTTTGTTAGTCTGGTATTAGTGATTTTTCCATCTTTAAAATCACAGTTCCAAAGTACTGATTTCAATAAATCTCTTCTCACTTCATCATCGCCCTCATAAAAAACTTTTGATAGCTGTACAGCGCTATTTTTTATCTCTTCAACAAGTTCCAAAGTTCTAACACTCTGTTTCCTATTTTTTCTTTTAAGAAGTATTGTTAATTGTGCGAGTTCATTTTTATAATCTTTGGTTCTTTCATCAAATCTTTCTGAAGAAATACGTTCATCAATATACATATCTTCAAGACGAGTAAGTCTTTTTTCAATGTCTGAAGCTTGTTGTTTAATTGCATCTTTCGAATTATCTTTAAAATTCTTTTCTTTTAGTTTTGATTCTTTGTACATGTCAAAAGAT
>JAHIVL010000075.1 GCA_018816485.1 Patescibacteria group bacterium
CCATGCGGAGGAGTTCCAACTTCAAATGCTTCGAGCATATGCCCTATACTGGCCTTAATTTGTTCATCACTGTACCCCATATTCTTGAAAGTCGCTCTTAAAACTTCGGGCTTATGTGCTCTTATGGAACCACCACCGGCTTCGTAACCATTGCAAACTAAGTCATATTGAGCTGAAATAATTTTACCTAGGTTTTTTCCCTCAAGGTGATCCTTTAAGTGCTCATCTAAAGGAGCGCTAAATGGATTGTGAGTAAACGTCCAACCACTTTTGCCATCAAGTACTTCCGCTGCATCATCTTTATCTACTTTTTTAAAGAATGGAAATCTAACTACCCATGCAAAAGCAAGAGTGCCATCTTCTTTTTCTTCATCGGTCCTAAGATCAAACTTATCTGCGCCAAATTTTTCTACAGCTTGCACATAAGTAAACACTGGAAATTTTTCATCTTTGATTTTTCCACCTGCTTTTTTCATGGCGTATATAGTCATTTCCTCTATCATGCTCATAATTTCATCCTGAGTGGCAAAACTTGTCTCTATATCTAGTTGTGTAAACTCAAAACCTCTGTCAGCTCTAAGATCTTCATCCCTAACACATTTCGCAATCTGAAAATAATTTTCCATACCAGCGGTCATTAAGAGTTGCTTATATTGTTGAGGACTTTGTGGCAAAGCATAAAATTTTCCTGGATTAAAACGTGAGGGCACAATAAAATCTCTAGCTCCTTCCTTGGTAGCCAAAGATAGTAAAGGTGTTTCGATCTCAACAAAATCTTTTTCAAACAAATACTCTCTAAAACTTTGAATCATTTTTGATCTAACTTGAAGATTTTTTCTCATTCTACTGCGTCTTAAATCAAGATAACGATACTTGAGTCTAGCTTCTTCTTTAACATCGTAAGCATCACCCTCTACCTGAATTGGAAGCTCTTTGGAAAGATTTAGAACTTCGTACTCCTTGACTTCTAGCTCCACTGTGCCAGTAGGAATATCTTTGTTGACCATTCTCTCAGGTCTTTGTTTGACTTCGCCAGTAATCGAAACTACAGATTCGGTGGTAACTTCACCCATCATTTTAAAACCAACACATTGAATAACTCCCGATCTGTCACGCAAATCAATAAAGGTTATTTTTCCATGATCTCTTTTTGTTTCGACCCAACCCTTGAGAGTGATGGTTTGGCCAACTAGTTTTGTGGTGGTGGCGATTAGGGTTCTCTTGGTTGACGCTGAAGTGGTTTCTTGGGTTTTCATAATATTTTCTTTTTTTGTTTTAGCACTTGGAACAGCTTGCTTTTATTATTTCTGGGGTAATTGTACCTTAAGAGGAGGGTGGTGTTAAGCTTTATTTAATCGGATGTATCTACAAGATATCCTTTATTTTTAGAATCTTCTTTTAGCTGATACATAAGAGTTTTTGATCTTTCAAAAAATTGAAGATCTCCATCTCTATTTTTCAACCTTTTCTTTATTGTTTCTTTATCTGCTATCAACACAACATATTTTAGCTCAAAATTAAAATCTCTCATCTGATCTACAAACCATGCCAACTCATCTTCAACAACAAAATCAATCACAACGCTATTATTGTTACTTATATTCTCTTTAGTTTGCTCAGCTATCCAATTCCAAGTTAATTCAAGCCTTTTTTTTCCAAGTAAAACCCTTATTCTCAAGTGGAACAAAAAATGAATCTCACTTAACTCACAAAATCCAAAAATTGATTTTTATTTACCAGGCTAACTTCACTATTCGGATAAGCATGCAGAAACTCCAATGGTTTTTTGAATTCCTCCTTACTCCACTTAAATTCAAAACCAGTCATTTTCCCAGATTGCTCTTCAACGAGGTCAATTTCTTTTTGATCATAAGTACGCCAAAAGTAGTAATTTTTTGATTCTTTCAAGTAAATATCCCTCTTTTTTCTTTCACTTACCAAGAAATTTTCCCACACATGACCTCTGTCTTGCCTTAAATCATAGGTATTAAAATTTTTTATTAATGCATTACGAATACCAAGATCGTAAAAATATATTTTTCTAGATTTTGAAATTTCTTTCCTAATATTTCTACTTAAGGCAGGTAAACGAAAGATAACAAAACTCTTTTCAAGTAGATCCAAGTACCTCATCACAGTTTTTTGATCAATTCCAACAGTGTTTGCAAGTTCTGGCAAAGAAACCTCTTGACTAATTTGAAGAGCTAGTGCCGTTAAAAGCTTTCTAAGTTGCTCTGGATTTCTAATATCTTGATACTCTAAAGCATCTTTATAGAGATAATCTGTGGTTAACTCCAATAGATACTCCTCTTTTTCTTGCTGAGTACTCATTTTAAAAATTTCTGGATAACTTCCAAAACGCAAAGCCTGATCTAGATTTTCACTAGAAGCAAAGTAGTTCTCATCTTGATGTGATTTTAACTCCAAAAAACTAATCGGGAATAAATAAAAAGTCTTCTTTCTACCGGTCAATGACTCACTTACTTCATTTGCCAATTCCAAACTTGAGGAGCCAGTAGCAATTAATCTTTTGTCAGGCATCTCATCAACAATCATCTTAAGTGTTATGCCAATATTTTTTATTCTTTGAGCTTCATCAAATATTATCAAGTCAGTATCTGAAAATAAATTTTTCAAAGCACTTAAACTAATATCACTAAATTTAGTTCTAATTTCTAGGTCATCACAGTTAAGGAAACTTACTTTTTTATTCTCTAAAGATACTTGCTCTAATATATTCTTTAGAAGTGTTGTTTTACCAACCCTCCTTGCTCCCATAATTATCACAGCTCTACCGGGAATTAGGGCTTTTTTTACTTCTTTTTCCAGAATTCTTTGTATTTTCATACTTTTAGTATAGTCTATTCCTCTAATTAAGTCAAATTAGAGGAATACATTCCTTCAATTTAGCTAAATTAGAGGAGTTAGGTTATTTTACAAACCACAACATCCTTCAAAATAATCTGCAACGACCTCCTGCCATTCCAAAAATTAAACTCCAAACTTCCTACAATATTAATTTTATCTCCTGGGTTTAATTCTTCGCTCAACTTACCCATCCTCCAGCCAATTGCTTTTATAGAACTGCCGTCCTTAGAATTTTTACTATTTGAACCACCCAACATTACTCTCAAATGAGCACCTTCCTTCCCCATCGACGCAATTTCTGAAACTTCTACATCTCTCATTTCAAACATCGGCCCACTATTCCCTTGTCCAAATGGCTCAAAGCTATTAATTATCTCCACAGTTTCATCTCCTGCCAATTCAAAAGGCAAGACGCACTCAGACTCAATTTGTTTTATCAACAAATCTTTAGAAATTTCTTCCCTAGCTAGCTCAAACAATCTAGATTTAATCACTTCCAGTTTACTCGGTTCAAAACCAAAACCAGCCGCCAATGGATGCCCACCAACTTCTAAAAGATCATCTCTTATCTCGCGCAAAAACTCAACAATATTTACTCCAGGAACAGACCTCGCTGAAGCTTTAGCAAAATCCTCGCCCATACTTATCGCAATTGCTGGTTTACTATGTCTTTCCAAGATTGCCCCAGCTATCAATCCCAAAATACCTTCATTGTAATGATCGGAGTAAACAATTAAAATATGCTCATCTTTAATAAATTCAATTTGTTTCTCGGCATGAGCCACAAGCTCGTAAGTCAAGCTTTTGCGTTGCTCATTTGTCTCTATTAGCACATGCAACAATTTCTCTGCCTGAGCTCTATTTTTAGTACATAAAAATCTAAGCGCTATAATTCCGTCGGCCATCCTGCCCATTGCATTTATTCTTGGACCAATTACAAAACCAATCGTGTCGGAATTAATACCCTCCAAATCCCTAACTGTTTTTTCTAGCAATAGCCTAAGACCAATTCTTTTGGTTTTTTTTACTGCTTCTATACCATACTTTGCAAAACTTCTATTAGCTCCAAATAATTGAACTTGATCGGCGATTGTGGCTATGCCGCATAAGTCTAAAAAAGTTTTTGGCAAGTTTTTATCAACAACCTGACTACTACCTGCTTTTTCATTTTCAACCCTAATAAGCTCTCTAGCAAGCATCCAGGCAACAGTCGCACCACACAACTTGGTTGAGTAAAAAATAAAATCTGCCTTTGGAAAAATAAACTTCCCTTTTTCTACTTCCGGTTGATGATGGTCTGTAACAATTACATCCACACCCAAACTTTTGAGGTACTGCACCGACTCATGAGCAACAATTCCATTATCAACTGTAATAATTAAATCTGGTTTTTTGCTGGCAATAATCACATCAATAGCTTTAACAGACACACCATAGCCATGTTCTTTTCTATGAGGAATAAATGGCTTGACATTGCAACCCATATCAAAAAGAGTTTGCCACAAAATCGCAGAAGCACAAACTCCATCAGCGTCATAATCACCAAAAATAACAATATACTCTTTTTTCTTTTTAGCTTGTCGAATTCTTTTAATAATTAGCTTGAGTTGTTTTTCATCGAGATTAACTTCCTTTAAGGTAATTTCCATTGGATTAGTTGGATTAAAAAAACTTTCTAAACTTCCTTCTATCTTTCGATTATCAAAAAGGATTTTTTTGAGTTCTTCTGAATTTTTTGGGGTTTTTTTAGTTTTTAGGGACCATTTCATGTCTGTACTATACTATAAAACTCAGCACACATTGCAGGCGTTTAATAAAGAGGTTACAATTTCACCATATATGAAAGATGATTTAAGTATTAAAATTGCACCAGAACCTCTGTTTATTCTTCATACATTGCAAAAAAATGGTTTCGAGGCCTACATTGTGGGCGGAGCTGTGCGTGACACCCTAATTACTGCAAAAGAAAATAAATTTTCGCCAGAACTTTCCCATGACACAAAGGCGTCTGATTATGATTTTACAACATCTGCAAAACCAAAAGAAATTCAAAAAATCTTTCCTGAAAACTTTTACGAAAATGATTTCGGCACAATTAGTGTTACCAAAATACATCTTCAGGAACAAATGGGAATTTTGATTAAAACTGATAAACAAGACTCTACTATTAAATCTAAAACGATAAATCTACATGAAGCAACAAAAATCCACCAATCACTGATAAATTCAGAAACATTTAAAGATGTTGGAAATCAATCTGCTGACAAAAACACCGCCAACCCTAAGGAAGAAGTTTTTGAAATTACCACTTTTAGATCTGATGGCGAGTACAAAGACCACAGAAAACCTGAAGATGTTGTTTGGGGAAAAACCCTTGCAAGTGATCTAAATAGACGCGACTTCACCATTAACTCAATGGCTATAAAATTTTCAAAAGACTTTTTAGATTCTATAGATTTTACTCAAATTGGAAATCTTGTAAATATAGAATCCAAAAACTTTGAAATCATCGATCCTCATGAAGGTATGAATGATTTAAAATATCAAATAATTAAAACAGTTGGAAATTCTAACAAAAGATTTAATGAAGATGCGCTCAGATTACTGCGAGCAATTAGATTTTCTGTCCAGCTAAATATGCAGATTGATGATGAAACATATGTAGCAATAATCAAAAATGCCAACCTAATTGAACACATTAGTTGGGAAAGAATTAGAGACGAATTTTTAAAAATGATCAAAAGTGATTATCCAAAAGAGGCAATTGAAATTCTTGATGAAACCGGATTATTAAAGATCATTATCCCAGAACTTTTAGAAGGAAAAATGGTTATGCAAGGTGGTCATCATATTTCGGATGTTTGGAATCACAGCTTAGATGCTCTAGGAGAATGTCCTTCTAAGGATCCAATTGTGAGACTCGGCACTCTTTTACATGACATTGCGAAACCTCGCACTCTCAAAATTATCGATGGTAAACCAACCTTTTATAATCACGAAATCATTGGTTCTAGAATGGCAAAAAATATTGCTAAAAGATTAAAGTTTTCTGGTGAAGAAATTGAAAGAATTTTCATTTTGGTTAGATATCATATGTTTCATTATCAACCAAAAAATAGTGATGCATCAATCAGAAGATTCATGAAAAAAGTTGGCCTGAAAAATATCAACGATATTCTAGATGTTCGCGAAGCAGATAGGCTCGGAAGTGGTGCCAGAAAAACTAGTTGGCGACTTGAGGAAATGAAGCAAAGAATGATTGAGCAACTTCATCAGCCATTTTCTATTGAAGATTTAAAAATAAATGGCAATGATTTAATGAAAGAATTAAATTTACAACCAGGCAAGATTATTGGTGAAATTTTGGCCGACATGTTTGAAAAAGTTCTAGATAACCCAAAACTAAATACTAAGAAACAATTATTAGAAATTTCCAAAAAGTTTACTTCTTCTTCTTAAGTTTACTTCTCTTTATAACAATTTCATCCCAAAGCAATAATAAAGGTGCTGCCGTAAAAGTAGACGAATATGTTCCAGTCACAGCTCCAACAAGCAAAGCAACCGCAAACCAGCGAATGCTATCACCTCCAAGGAGAGCCAACGAAAACAACATTAAGATGATTGTGATTGAGTTATTTATTGATCTACTAAGAGTCTCTGTTACGGCCATATTTACTATTTCAGTATAATCTACCGCTCGTCTTTTTCGCTTAAGTTCTCTAATGCGATCATATACCACAATAGTGTCATGAACTGAAAAAGAAAGAGTCGTAAGTAACGCTGTCACAAATAGAACGTCTACCTGAACTCCAAAGAAATAACCTAAAATACTAAAGGTTCCTAATAATATTATTGAGTCATGAAACATAGCTAAAATCGCACATACTCCATATTTTAATTCATCAAATTGCTTCCAAACATAAATTGTGATGATAGCTGCAACTAAAAATAATGCAGTTAGCGTTTTTGATAAAAGTTCTTTACTTAAAATTGCACCAACTGTTTCGAATTTTAATTCAGCTACTTCTTGGTACTTGTTCCCCAGTTTTACTATGGCCTGTTGTTTAATTTCATTATTAATATTTTCACCACTGATCACATATTTATTATTATCTGCGAGTTTGACATTATCGATTATATATAACTCTGACAAAGTATTGAAAATTTCTGTCTCATTCACATTCTCATCATTAATTCTAATTTCTAGTTGAGAACCACCGACAAAATCAATTGAGGGTTTAAGTCCGACAGATACTAATGAAAAAATACTTGGAATTAAAAAAAACAACGAGATTGCAAAAAATAGTTTTTTATATTTCATTAAGTTCATTCTTTATCTCCCCTAAGAAACAACCTCATTAAAGTTCGAGTGACAACAACTCCAGTAAAAAGTGATAAAAGCACCCCAATTAAAAGAGTGATTCCAAAGCCTCTAACCATTCCTCCACTATTAAGGAATGAAAGATCCATTGGGTTAATCAATATTAAAGCCGTAATAATTGTTGCAAGGTTAGCATCTTTTATACTATCCCACGCTCTTCCAAACCCCAATTCTAAAGCAACAGCAAATGGTTTCTCTAGTCTAAGCTCTTCTTTCATTCTTTCAAAAATTAAAATATTGGAATCGACAGCCATACCCACAGATAGCAATAATCCAGCAACTCCAGGCAAAGTCATAGTTACACCAATGAGTTTATACGTAGCAAGGGTTAAAATTGCATAAATAATAAGTGCAATACTAGCCAAAAAACCTTTAATTCCATAATAAATTATCATAAATAGCATGACTAAACCAATACCCACCAGGCCAGCATAGGTGCTTTTTTGAATAGATTCTTCACCAAGAGTAGCATCAATATTTCTTTGCTCTAAAACGGTAATTGGAACAGGTAAAGCTCCTGCATTTAATTGAATGCTTAATTTTTGAGCTTCCTCTAATGAGAAATTACCCGTAATTGTGGCCTGACCATTAATAATTGGAGTTTGAATAACTGGAGCCATTAACACCTGATTATCGATAACTATAGCTAGCGATTCTCCAGTATTTTCTGTAGTTAAAGTTGCAAATAATTCTCTTCCTTCTTCGTTAAACTGAATTGCTACTATTGGCTCACCAGTAGTAGGATCAAACTGAATATTAGATCGCTTCAGCTGACTTCCTGTTAAACCAGTCTGTTCTAAAGTTACGGAAGAAACTGTCTGGGGCTGAATTTCTTCCAAAGAAACTTCAGGATTTATCTCAACTGGCGCAGGTGTTTTTATATTTTCCTCAACTGGTGCAGCCACTTCAGTAAATTTAACTAATTGAAACTCAAGTAAAGCAGTCTGACCAACTAACTCTAATGCTTGCTGAGGATCATTCAACCCAGGCAACTCCACAACTATTCTATAATCATTTTCAGTAATGAGAGTTTTTACTACAGGCTCAGCTAATCCATACAAATCAACTCTTCGTAAAATAATTTCTCTTGCAGACTCAAGCGCTGTCACTCTATCAATTTCTTCAATTTGAGACATATCAGCTAAGAGAACCACTTGGATTCCTCCTTGAACATCCAAACCTTTTTTAAGTTCGAATTTCTTATAATACTGCTTACCAAAAAGATTAAAATCAATAACAGAATTTGGCAACGAAACAAGACCAGCAAAAAAGGTTAAAAAAATAATTAAAATAAAAACTTTTACTGGATTTTTCATCTATACTCCAGGCAAGTTTCTCTCTACAAAATCGTCCTCATTACCAACAACCATTATTCTACTACCATACAAAACATCCATCACAAATGGGTCTCTTCTGGTTTTTCTAAATTCAAACTCATCATCAGAAAATATAGCGTAATTTATTTCTCTACCCAGATTTTTTTCTTCGGCTTTGACAATTAATTCAAGTTCTGGAAGAACTACTTCACCGATGACAAGCATATCAATCTCTCCTTGACGAGGAACTAAGCCTCTAACAAACCTGCCAGAAAACATCACAAAACTCACTGATCCTAGTTTTCTTCTCAATTTTCTGAGTTTTTTTCCCAATCCCGTGCTTTTTACCACCATTTGATGGATTTCTTGAAAATATGGGTATTTTTTATTCAAAAAATAATATAGCCTATTACCTCTTTGCTCACTCTTTAGAATACCAGCAGCAAGCATCCTATCTAACTCTCTTCTTACAGCGTTGATCTCTTCCTTAATTTCGCGAGTAATTTCACGAACGTAGTACATTTCCTCAATATGGGTATAGAACAACTCCATCATCTCAACTCTAACTTTAGAAATCATGAAATCTTGCAAGTTGTTCATATATTTTAGTAAGTAACCTCGGTTGATACACCGACCACAGAAATCCATGTAAGCCCGCGAGCAAACTCAATCTCATTACCCTTACGATCGAAAAACTCTAATTCTGATTCTCTAGTAGCTTTGGACCATGTGGCCTTAATTGCATCACCATTTTTAAAAATTAGAGCATTTCCTTTACCAATAGTTGTATAAAGCATGTGCTTTAGTTCATCTATAGGACCCTTCTCGATAGTTAATAGTACTATAACATTAGAAGCCTTGATTTGTTTATCAGTGTTTAGATCAAAATGAGGTTCACCAGCCATCACACGATTATATGAATTTGAACCTTTATCATATTGCCACTCAACACCAAAATCACTGAATCCATCCCAAAATTCATATTTAATATTTGTCGTAGTTCCAATCACACCAACCTCATCCTGAAATGACCAGCTCTTGTATGTTTCTTTCCAATCATCTCCTCCCAATGTTGTTCTGCCATACTTTCTTTCTGGAGCAAAATTTGTCCACTCTCTCTTTGCAGCAATTTTCCATAAATCTTCAGTGGAAGATTGCATTGTATGCTCGGTAGCAACATCTCTATCTAACCTATCGTTGTTTCTCACAAATGTCGGAAAGCCAATTGAAAATTGATTCATATCATTTTCCAGTGACCAACCGTAATCTGAAATTTGTCCAAGTGAATTGGCTGGACCAGATATATTTGCGCCACCAACATGGACATAAAGTGGGAAATTAAATCCAGAAGCATACTCAACAAAATATGTTCTTGCAGATCTAACTGGAGCGATAATGGTATCATATCTTTGAACACCGCAGTAAAAAAGACCCATAAATCTCGTTACACCACCTTCTGCAATAACCTCAAAAACTATATCTGCATCTCCTAATCCAGATTGAGGTCTTGCGTCAACCGAGTTCTCTATCATTATTGCCAAAGGGCGCTTCATTTCCCATGCATCTTTTTCCTGTTTTGTAAATAATTTTCCATTTAATGGACAGGCTTCTGACTTGGCTTCGGCTGGATCTATTTTTAATAATAACGTAAGTAAAGTATCTGCTTTTGTTGCCAGTGTACCATCCTCATTAAGAGCTACTTCCTCAGCCGTTTTGTTACTATCACTAGGACCTGCAAAATATGAAAATGCAGAATAAGAAAGCACTGATGACAAGACATAAATCATCAAAGTCATTACCAGTATCTTTTTGCTTGTAAATTTCATATTATTAAATTCCCTTTTAATTAAAAGTACAAATAAATCAAAATCAAAACAGTAAAAACTATTATAGTAGTAATCAATGTTTTTAATAAGTCCTTATATAATAAGCTTACCTGAGATTCAGAAAAAGTGGTAGATTTAGTTTTTTTTGTCATAATTATCTGCCAAAAATTCTTAAAACATCTTTAATAGTAATGATAACAATTAAACTTAATAAGAAGATATAGCCGCTATAATTCAAATAGTATTCAATCTTTTCGGTTCTTTTTTTCTTAAATATTAATTCTAGTACAACAAATAATGCTCTTCCTCCATCTAATGGTGGAAATGGAAGAACATTCATAACAGCTAAGTTTATAGATAGCATGCCCGCAAATGATAAAATTGTTAAAAATCCTTCTTCAAACAAACCGATTTCTTCGGCTTGATGAATAATACCGACTGGCCCAGCAACATCTCCAGTAACTTTTCCATGCATGAATAAACCCTGAATAATATGTGAAAAAGCTTGAATGATTTGCATTCCTAAATACATTGCCTGCTCTATTCCAAAAGCAACACTCTTAAATGGCATTTGTAAGGGTGGATAAAATTGATATATTATTTGATCAAAAACCACACCTAGTGATCCTTGATCTTCGGGAGTTAAGTCAGCCAGTCTTAAATGTACCTCATATTCTTTTTCAATCTCCTCGCAAATTATTTTTTCACAGTGACCAGAAGTAAAAATCTTGACAGTTTCACCTCTATGTGTGGAGATTTGCTCAACTAGATCGTTTGGAGATGATATAAGTATTTTTTCTTGATCAATGGCCTGGAAACCAATGACATTTGTGTTCGCTTCGATACCAACTTCTTCAGCAGGCGAACCAACACTAATTTGCCCGATTCTTGCTTCTGAAATTATTTTTGGAATTCCAGTATTCGAAAAAACAATAGCAAAGGCAATGATACCAAAAATAAAGTTAATAGACGCACCTGCCAAGAGTATTAGTAATTTTCTAAAAGTTGTTGCTTGATGAAGTTGACCTTTTTGCTTTAAATCTTTCTTTAAATCTCCTTCTTCTCCTTGAAGTCTAACAAAGCCTCCAAACGGAATCCAGTTTACTGTAAAATCAGTTCCTTTCCATCTAAAAAGTTTGAAAGCTTTTGGAGGATAGCCAAGTCCAAACTCATCAATCTTTACCTTTGACCACAAAGCAGCAAAATAATGTCCAAGTTCATGGATGATTACTAGGAAAGATAGAATTATAATAAAAATAATTACGCTCATGCTAAATTGTTAATAACTCTTTTTCTTTATTAGCAAATAAAGCGTCAAGTTTCTCCATGTGTTGTTTTAATAAATCATCTAATTCTTTCACCCCTAGCTGTATGTCGTCTTCACTAACTCCATCATTGCCTTTTTGATTTTCAACGTCTCTTTTAGTATCAGAACGCAAATTTCTGAACATCACCTTTCCTGACTCAATTTTTTTGTGAAGAATTTTCACCATTTCTATTCTTTTATCTTCCGTAAGAGCAGCTATTTTAATTCTAATAATATCTCCATCAACTACGGGGTTTAAATTCAATTCTGCAGTTGAGATAGCTCTCTCGATATTTGAAAGTAAAGATCTATCCCAAGGAGTCACGATTAACGTCGTAGGATCAGGAGCTTGCATAGAAGCAACTTCTACTATTTTCATTCTAGAGCCATATGCTTCGACCACAACTGAGTCAAGAATTTGAACAGTTGCACGTCCTGTTCTCAAGGAGGCAACATCATTTAAAACAAAATTATATGATTTATCAAGCTTAAATTTAAAGTCATCAAAATCAAACAACATAAAAACTTTCTTAATAATAAAGATAACTAATTATACCAAAGTTTGCTAGAAGGTGATAGTCGCACTACAGTCTAGTTCCAGTTATACTAAGGACATGATTTTAAAAAAATATTTTCAAAAAATCCAAGCTAGTGTCTCTTCTATAGAATATTACGCTAACGCTATTAAAAAACCCCTGAAAACTTCTTTTTTCTTTTTTATCACAAGTGTACTTATCCTTGGATTAATTAATGGCACAAACATAGCTTTAAATAAACTTCCAAAGATCAAAGATGATGTGAGTCTTGCATTAAGTGATTTAAATGAACACTTCGATAAAAACTTAGAAATAATTTGGGCAGATAATCAACTAGAACTTAACCAAGATTATGTAAATGTTTACTGGCCTTCAATTATAGATTACAAAGCATATAATCTACCTAAGTTTTTAGGAATAGTTAGTAACTCTCAACAGCATCCTTATGAATCTGAATTAGTAGCTAACAATAGCGCTATAATTTATATTAATAAAACAAATTTGTATACTCTTAAAAATACTGTCCGAGATCAAAATTTTGAGAATCAAAACTCAAAAGATGATTGGCTAGAATATCCTCTGACAACCATTATAGATGGCTCAGGATCTTACAGTCTAAATAAACAAAGTTTACCAAAAATTATTTCTAACTTAAGAGATTCAATAGATCAATCTTTTCCACAAGTTCAAGTCATGGTAGCAATTACTTCAAGTATTTTGTATTTTTTCTCAAAAACCTGGTTTTTATTAATTGAAACAACCTTAGTATATTTCCTTTATAAAATATACAATTTTGGTTTTGACTTTAAAAAAGTCCTCAAACTATGTTTAAATATCATGGTTCCTACAACAATAATTGAAACTGCTAGTAACATCCTTTACAGTGATCTAACATTACCAATGGAAACAATAGCTTTTTGGACAATTCTCACTATTATAAGTTTTAATTTAAAGTTATCTTCTCTCTTTTTTATCGATACGTAACTCCATGTCTACAGGAGGAAAAGTTAAATCCTGATTAGATGGATCTGCTATTTCTAAATCTATTCTTGCATTTCGAATTCGTTCCTCAAATGGTCCTAAGTCTCTCGTAATGATTTCAAACTCTTCTTCTCCAACTATTTCTACTTGAGGTTTTTTTGATTTAATAATAACGATTAAAAGTATTATAGCTAAAAAGAAAACTACTGCACCAATAATAATTAATTTTTTCTTTTTACTTTTATTTGTTAACGGCTCCACTTGTTTTGGTTCAACTGGCAAATCAACATTTAAACCAGAAAAAATTGGTTCTTCATATGAAAACTCGGTTTGATTAGTTTGTTCAAATTTGCTCATATTAAAGCTTTAATAATTCCTCTAAATGATCTAAAGATCTAGACATTTGAATATAAATTGGCTCTAGATCTGCCAAAGTTTTTTCGTAAAAACTTCTACCAAAATCATCGCTTTCACTTTCAATTATTTTATCATTAAGTTTTATTAAACCATCATTTGTGATCGAAAAATTTCTCTGAATTTCTTGATATGCACGAACTCTTTTGGACTCTATAACTGCACCGATATCTTCTCCCTCTTTACTCTTTTTAATATCAGAATCTATTATTGTTGCAGCATCATAAACTGACTGAATCTGACCAATTCTTATCAAAGCTAATGCTCTATAGCTAACCTGTCCATAAGATTCAACAAATAATTCAAAATCATCAGCCAAAAGATTTGCAGCTGATCTATCTTTTGCCAAAACTATATCTTCTTGGTGGAGCTTCAGATCAATAATGGATGTACGAATTTGTTTCAGACTTTCTTCTTTCAAAGCTAGCTCCACTCCGGAAGTCTCTTCAAGAGTAGCGCTTAAAAGCTCTAAATATGTAATTAAAACTTTTAATCTATCACTCATGGCCAACTGAGTAGTACCAACAAGTTCTTCTAAAGATATCAAGGTTAGTACATTAAAATAATGCGTTTTTGCAATATTGAACTCTTTATCTGAATTTCTGTATGCCTCAATCTGATCTCTATAAAGCACCTTTAAATCTACGATTTTTTGAGTGTTTCTAGATTTATTAAATATTTTATTTGTTGTTACAACCTCAGGGGCAGGTGATTCTTCTTGAGTTTGAATCAAAGCTTGATCGGAATCTTGATTTGCATCTTGAGCGCAAACCTGAGAAATACCTGACCCGATCAAAAAAACTAAAATTAATGCTGAAAAAAGTTTTTTTTGTTGATTCATTTTTTCTTTGCTAACTTTTTATCTCTAATAAAAACAATAGCGTCATGCAAGGATTCAAAAGTTCCTGTGTCAAACCATTTGCCATTAACAAAAGCTATGTCAAGTGTCTTCTCTTTTAAGTATAGATTATTTAGGTCAGTGATTTCAAGCTCACCTCTGTCGGAAGGTTTTAGATGTTTTACTTTTTTAATCACAGTATTGTCGTAAATATACATTCCAGTAACCGCATACTTTGACTTAGCAGCTTTGGGTTTTTCTTCGATTGAAATAACTTGATTGTTCTCATCAAACTCCACAATGCCAAATCTTTGAGGATCTTTTACATCCTTTATAAAAATTCTTCCTCCACTTTTAAAAGAAGTTATTGCATCTTGGAATGTGTCTTCATAAATATTATCACCAAGAATTAAAGTTACATTGTCATTACCTATAAAATTTTGTCCGACCATAAATGCCTGTGCAATTCCTCCTGGATTGTCTTGAATTTCATAAGTAAACTTGCATCCAAAATCCTTTCCACTACCAAGAAGTTTTAGAAAATCTCCAGCGTGATCTGGAGCTACAATAATTAAAATATCTTTGATGCCTCCATCTAAAAGAGTTTTGAGAGGGTAAAAGATCATTGGCTGATCATAGACAGGTAATAACTGCTTACTAGTAACCTTAGTAAGAGGTCTCAATCTTGTTCCAGAACCACCGGCCAAAATAATTCCCTTCATATTTCTCCTTTATTATTTAATAGTATCGTACCGTATACAACGACATCTCCAAACGTATCACTTTTCCATTTAAAAAGTAAGTAATATCAAAATTG
Organism: Patescibacteria group bacterium; assembly: GCA_018816485.1. GTDB lineage: Bacteria > Patescibacteriota > Microgenomatia > UBA1400 > PJMF01 > VFLK01. Next base: position 15,284 of record JAHIVL010000075.1, read on the forward strand.
ATCCTGACAATAATGAAACTGCCAAATACTCAAAAATGACTTTCGAATTAATATATTTTGATTTTGTATGCACAACAACGCCCCATGCAAAATAAAATAAAGACATTGCAATAACAACAATTCTTTGTTTACTTTTATCTGGCCAGAAATGAAGAAATGTCAGTACAAACACAAATAGAATTATTAATAAAATAATATATGCAATCTTGTGATTTTTGAATTCTGCAATCATTTAAACAACCCCTCCTTTAAAGAAAACAACTAAGTATGCAATAAAAATAAATAGTATGATATGGGCTAAATTTTTGCCTACAAGTCTAACTGATTTTCTGTGACTAATCACAAAACCATCATATAAGAGGACTACAACTAACAAAAAGATGATGCTCAAAAAAAATGCTTTTAAAAGGTGAAGTGGAGACATCAAAATTCCTTGGGACAAACTTCCTTGAGGAACTACTGATGTTGCTAAAACTTCAGAATCATTAACGTTGACCACTTTCTCTATTGGTAAACTTTCTTGTGGAATAACCTTGCCTGGCAAAGTATTTTCCAAAGTCACTCCAACAACTTCAACACTAGGAGTGGTGGATAATCCTGTATCTGTAGCCAAAGTTCCAAACATTTGCACAACAAGTGTTGTCTCGACACCTTTAAGCTTCCCGTCGACGACTGCAAGACCTATGTCTCTGTATCTTGGATTCATAATATTTGCTTTATGAGTAGGTGAATTCATCCAAGCTGCCATCATCGGAGGTGTTGAATCAAAATCTCGGGCCAAATTTTCACCAGCAATTTTATAATTATAATTAACACTCTTTATAAAATCCCACGGCTCTTTGCCACTTGGGGAAGTATGTGACCAATATTGATCAGTAAACATGTCTCTGGCTTTGCCTGCGGCGGCCTCTGACAACGAGGAATTGTAGGTCAACGCAACTAGTCCTTGACTCGTTCTTTCTCTATTAGTACCTTCAATTATTTGTGAAACAACAATAGAAGAAGCATATCCAAGTATATTTCCTTGAGGTAAATCTAATAAAGAAAGTGTAGCGACCAGCTGATAAAAGCCCAAGGCTATCAGAGTCATAAACACTAATGGCTTAGGATGCAAAATCTTTGATCTATGATTATTAGATTTTTGGGGATGAAATAAATGACTTATAATTTTTAATAATTTCACTCCGTCATTATGATGAAAATCATTATCTAAAACAAGAGGAAATCTCAGAGCTGTTCCCTGATTGATCGAATGATTTAATCGCAAAATAGTTTTTCTCTGAATCTATATTTTGAAATAGCATATTTTCACTACCACCTGACTTTGAGGGCAAACTTGAAACTCCAAATTTTTTAAAATCAACTAGACTCACTCTTTCTAATAAATCCCAATCGACAATCTCATTAATTTCACTATCCGACACTGCAGACTCATATAAAGCTGGTAAATTAGAAAAATTATCAATCGGGGAAGTAAATGTAATACTTAATTCTATATCTGACTCCGCAAAACATTTTAGATCACTAATCGTGGCTGGATAACTGAAGTCTGTATCGATAATAATAAATTTTGAGTCCTCGGTATTCCCAAATGAATCAACAGAATAATACTCTATTTCATTGTTGTAAAAATGTTCTGTAATTAAAAATTCATATGGGGATACTAATACTTGGTTTTTTTGTATTATTAGGCCATTTTCTTCGATTGAGTATTTTAAATAAATTTCAGCATTATCTTTGGAAACTGTAAATCTTAATAAATCATTTTCTTTAGCCAAAAATCTTGAAGTACTAACTTCTTTTAATGCTAGAGTTGGCGAATTTATTTCGTCAAAAGTATTTTTTGAAATAAAATCTAATGAGTAATTATTATCACTAGATTTGTGATTCTTCAAATTTACAAATCCTCTTTTCCAAATTCCAGTTTCAATAGTGTCTTGTAAAATAATTTGGCCATTTATTTTTAGTAAAAAATTTGGATCATCAAACCCAGACGCGTTCTCACTAGAATCAACTTTATATTGAAACGATAAATATTGATTTTGTGTTGTGATAAAACTTTGCTGTGGATTAGACAAGTTTTGAGAATCTATTTTTTCATCAATCGAGTAGACCGCTTCATCCTTGATAATTTCTAAACTTGATTCCGCTGGTCTCCACTCTGACATTGTTAAATTAAAGCTTTCACTTTGAACCGAGTTAGAAAAAAATGATATTGTTTTGGTAATTAGCAAACTAGCAAATAATAAAACTAACAGATAAAAAAGAGGTAACTTATTTTTTAGCATTTTTAATTTTTCCCAATAGTACAAAAATTAATATTAAAATAAGAAAATAAACAAAATATTTTGACTGCAAGTACATAAATAAAAAACCTAAAAATGGAATAATAAATTTGACTTTTCCTAAAATATTTTTATTTGAAACTGAGCTAAAGTCTGAAGACTGATTAGCGTCACCTTTGGTTTCGAAATCGCTGCTAATTTCAAAACCAGTATCGATTTTGGAAACCAGCCGGTGGGTTATTATTCCCCCATTATTTTTAAAGCTAATGATATCGCCAATTTCGTATTGTTTGCTTTTAAAAATTACCACCAAGTCTCCCCTTTTTATTAGTGGAAACATCGAGTTGGATGTAACTATAAGTGGCTTTGCTTTAAGAAGATATCCAGCCACTGCAAGAAGCATAAATACAATTAAAAGAATATTGAAAATTATGTATTTACTGTATTTCATTTTTGATTTTTTTGAGGCGTGCAGAATTAATTGTTTGCACGCCTCAGAGATTCTACTTAGTAATTAACTGGCCATTCAGCTCCATCATCAATCTGTCTAGCTGCCAAGTGCAAGCTTGCAGAAAAAAACTCGTTTTGATATTGATCCTCGGTAGTCTCACTAAGCTTGGTAGTGAGCTTAAAATCTTCTCTTGCTCCAGGAATCAATTCTAGTAAATTCAGCTCACTTCCATCAGCGCTTAGATAAAACTCGTCTCCAATATTAAGACCAGTGCTATTGATAACCAGCCACTCATCATTCACTTTGCGCTCCAACTTTGTGATCTCAAAAACTGAAGTGTCTAGCTCTTCACTACTCCAAATACCTCCCAAATAACCTTTTGCATACTCAGTCATTGATCCTGTATTAGTCATCGAAAACTCCATAGAATGTTCACTCCCAGGAAACCAATTTTGCACTGAAAGCACGTTGTCTTGAGTAACTTCTATCTTCAAATCACCGGAAGTAAAAACATTTTCATCCGATTGAGATGAATTAGTAAAGTAAGCCGTCGTAGTTGAAATGACAAAAATTACAAACAACGAAAGAATTAACAGCGGTTTATAACTTTTTTTTGATGTATTTTGAATATTCATATATTCTCCTGATAATTAATATTAAGTGGAGAATATAAGAGAAATCTTACATTTAGCTTGAGTTTGAAGTAGGTTGACCCACTTGGTATAATATTGGTTTAAGTCACGCCAAGGCCCCATCGTCTAGTGGTTAGGACGTCAGGTTCTCATCCTGGCAACCAGGGTTCGATTCCCTGTGGGGTCACATAATAAAAAAGAGCTATATATAGCTCTTTTTTATTATATTATCGCATAGTTAGAATTGGGCGCTCGTTGGACTTTGTCCAACTAGGTTCCGACGGCGAGTGGTGAGTGAAGTGAAACGAAGCGAGGCACCCGCCTAGTGCATGCGAGCCCTCCTATAGAAAGTATAAGTTGGCGAGTCGTAGATTCCCTGTGGGGTCACACACA
>JAHIVL010000076.1 GCA_018816485.1 Patescibacteria group bacterium
GATAATTATCGTGAACTTACTGGTGAGCTTAAAGCCTCAACTGATACTTTGGCAAAAGTACTTTCAAATAATCAACAAAGAGGTGAATGGGGTGAAAGAATAATCGAAGATTTAATGAAGTCAAATGGCTTAATTGAGGGAATCCATTATGAGAAACAGAAGAAAATGGGCGATACTTCACTTAGACCGGACATAGCAATTTTACTTCCAAATAAAAGAACGGTTTCTGTAGATGTGAAGTTTCCATATTCGGAAATGCAGAAACTAAGTATGGCTGAAACAAAATCAGCTAAGTTGGTTCATCTAAAGCAGTTTGAGCAAGATTTGAAAATAAAAATTAATAAGGTTGCCGAATATATTGATCCATCCCAAAACACTTTAGATTATGCGATTATGTTTGTGCCAAATGAAGCAGTCTTTTCTTTTATTAATCAGAACTTGACTCATATAGTAGATATGGCTATGGGCAAAAGAGTGCTTATCGTTTCGCCGTTTACCTTTTTGATAGTTGCTCGAACAATTATGGAAAGTTATCGAAACTTTATGATTGGTGACAAACTTAAAGAAGTTGTTAAACACGTTGATGATTTTGTTTCTGAATGGGATAAATTTAAATTAGGTTTTGACAAATATGGGCGAACTTTAGAAACGCTTCAAAAAGATTACGAAGATTTAACAGGAACTCGTGTGAGAGTGATGGAAAAGAAGATTGTTAATGTAAAAAACTACAGCTCGGGTGCTTTGTTGGAAAAATAGTTGGAAGAATAGCTATTGATTTTATATTTGATCTTGTTTACACTGCGTGAGGTGAAACAAATCCTTATCTGTCACTTAGATGACAGAAATCATAAAAAAATAAAAGATCTTGCTAATTTATTTAGCGAATTTTCTTTAAATAAAAATCGCCTCCTTATTGAAATAAAATATCTTCAGAAACTTTCTGAGTATGGAGTTATTAGGAAGTTTAATTTTCAAGAAAATAAATTACTTGAAAAAATTTACAAAGATTTTGATCAAAATGAATTCAAAAAGTTTAAAAAAATTGAAGAAAAAACCAATCACGACATAAAAGCTTTAGAGCTATATCTTAGAAAAAAATTAATAAAGACTAGTTTGAAAGATGTTGAAAACTTTGTTCATTTTTGTTTAAGTTCTGAAGATATAAATAATATTGCGTATGGTTTAATGCTCAAAGAAAACCAAAACAAATATTTTATTCCAAGAATAAATAAAATAATTGAAGAGTTAAAAAAACTTTCAAAAACAAGTCTTAACTCACCAATGCTAAGTCTTACTCATGGTCAGCCAGCGTCACCAACAGTTTTGGGTAAAGAAGTTGCCGTTTATATTCATAGAATTATGGATGAGTTAAAGGTATTTTCAAAGTTATCAATTCAAGGAAAGCTAAATGGAAGTGTAGGTAATTACAATTCTTTTATTTTAAATTTTCCAGGAATCAATTGGCCAAAATTTTCCCAGGAATTCGTCTCAGATTTCGGTTTAGAGCCAAACTTATTTACCACGCAAATTTTACCTTATGATTCTTGGTCCAGATATTTTGATTCAATAAAAAGAATCAATAATATCTTATTAGATATGGTTGTAGATTTTTGGTGGTATACAAGTTTTTTCTATTTAAAATTACAAGTAATTGAGGATGAGGTCGGTTCTTCAGCTATGCCTCACAAGGTGAACCCAATTGATTTGGAAGCTGCAGAAGGAAATCTTGGTTATAGTAATAGTACTTTGGAATTTTTATCAAGCAAACTTCAAAAAAGTAGAATGCAAAGAGATCTGTCTGACAGCACAGTTAGAAGAAACGTTGGTTTAACTTTATCCTACAGTTATTTTGCGTATGATAGTATTTTAAGGGCATTGAGCAGATTGGAACCAAATTCCGAGGTGATGTCACAAAAATTAAAAGAAAATTGGCAAGTTTTAGCAGAGGCTGTTCAGAATGTTTTGAGGAAAGAAAATATCGATGGTGATTATGATTTGGTTAAAAAAATTAGTCGGGGCAAAACTTTTAATTCTGAAGAATTTATGATCTTAATTGAGAATATGAGTATTCCAGAAATAATTAAAAATAGATTGAAAAAGCTCAGTCCAGAAAAATACTTAGGTTTGGCTAAAGAAATTACTTTAAGGATAATATGAAAAACTTGACAGTTGTCGTAGGTAGTCAATGGGGTGATGAGGGTAAAGGAAAAATTGTAGATTATTTGTCACCAAAGTTTGATCTTTGTGTTCGCTTTAATGGAGGCAATAATGCAGGCCACACAGTTGTTGTGAACGGCGAAGCTTTCAAGCTGTCACTAATTCCTTCCGGAGTTTTATACAACAAAACTCTATGTTTGGCTCAGGGCGTAGTTATAGATCCATTAGTTTTAATCAATGAAATAGAATTTTTTGAAAAAAGATTTAATAGAAAATTAAAACTAATCATTGATCCCAGGACACACATCGTTATGCCTTACCACAAGGATTGGGATGCCGCCACCGAGCATTGGCGTGGAAAAGGAAAAGTGGGGAGTTTGCATTTGGGCATCGGATACACCTATTCAGATAGAACAAATCGCTTTGGAGTGCGTTTTGAAGATTTAATAGATAGCAAGAGATTAGCGGAAGCTTTAAAAAATAATTATTCAATTAAAAAAGACATTATTACTAAAGCTTATAAATGGAAAATGAAATCTAAAGAAAATGATATTTTAAAAGAGTA
>JAHIVL010000007.1 GCA_018816485.1 Patescibacteria group bacterium
AAAGATCCTGGATTATTAAAAAGAAAACCGCTCTCTCCAAAAACAAGATTAATTAATAATGAAATGCTAGCGTTAATTTTAATTATCTCATTTACCACAGCTCTTAGCTGTCTTATAGTTTTTTGGATTGATTGGCAACAAAGAGGCATAGAACTTGCCAGAACAATGGTTTTTGCTACACTTAGCATTGACTCATTACTATACGTTTTTTCATGTAGATCTTTAAACAAAAATATTTGGCACGACTATATTTTCAAAAACAAATGGCTAACGATAGCATCGTTATTCGGAATTATTTTGACAATCCTTTCAGTTCATTTAAAACCTTTACAAAATTTATTAGGAACAACTGCTTTGGGAATGATGGATTGGGTAATTGTTTTTGCAATAAGTTTTGGAGTGATTGCTACAATTGAACTTTTCAAATGGATTTACAATAAAAAATTTGTTCAAGAAATATAAATAAAAATTGTTCAGACGGCAAAATTAAATAACTTCTATGAATAACCTACAAAAAGAAAATCGGAGAACAATATTAATCATTGAAAATGATATTCTCTTACAAAAAACATATCATCTTGCTTTGACAAATGCTGGTTATAATGTTATTTTTGCCTCAACAGGAACCAAAGGCTTACAAAAATTAAAAGATGAGACGCCACAATTAATCATTCTAGATTTAGTGATTCCCGGTGAAATGGACGGACTTGATGTTCTTGAACAAATAAAAACAAATCAACAGTTTGTGAAAATACCTCTTTTTATACTTACAAATTTAGATAACAAAAAAAATACTGCACTCAAAATGGGCGTCAAAAAATATTTTATTAAAACAAATGTTTCTATTAATACAGTAATCAATGAAATTAATATTACCCTATCCTAAAGCAATCAGTAAAATTACCTGAATTTCTCCAACAGTTTTGAAATATTATATTGCTTTGTTTCTTCATAAGCATCAGTTTTAATTTTTGTTCCCACGCTTCCATTTCTATTGGGTTGTCTATCAATTTGAGGCACGCTTTTTTTATCCTGATATAAAACACCAATGGCTATTTTTTGACCCAGGTCACCCTCTCTGGCTTCGCCATTCACCTTGTCTTCTTGGTCTTGAGCTATTTTCAATGCTTGCTCTCTATTAGAGCTATCATAACCTTTAATTGATTCAACGTCATAAACTCTATCCATGTACCATTCGTGAGGAGTTTCCTTATTATAAGTTGGACAGCTTTGCATAATTTCTACAAAACTAAAACCCTTATGATCTAATGCCTGCTCAAATACTTTAGTCATATGTTTAACATCACCTGAAAAACTTCTGGCAACAAAGGTGGACTCTAGTGACAAAACAAACTTAGCAGGATGCAAAAGTTCAGAGGTTGCTCCATCTGGAGATGAATTCATCTTCATGTTCTTTTTTGAAGTTGGAGAAGCTTGACCTTTTGTTAATCCATAATTCAAATTATTGTGCAAAACAAAAGTAATATTATAGTTACCTCTAACTGCGTGAACTAGATGTCCTATTCCCTCACCTAGAGTTCCGCCATCGCCACCAAAAGCGATTACCGTAACTTTCCTGTTAGCCATTTCTGCTCCAACTGCCAATGGGATTGATCTTCCATGCAAACCATGGAAATTATATCCACCAATTTTGTCAGATCCATTTCCATTGCAACCAATATCAAAACAGGTAAGTGTTCTGCAAGCTGGAATTTTTTTGGAGACAAGAGCCCTCCTCAAGGCTGTGTGAATTCCATAGTTTCCACAGTTCGTGCACCAAGTGAAGATATTCTTTGATTGAAAGTCTTTCATTGTTGGAGTGGTAGTTGAGTTACAAGTGATGCAAGACATATTACTCCTCACTTTCGGTGTGATCGATTTTTTCAATATACTCGATAATATCTTCTAAGAAGAAAGGTCTGCCGTCAAACTTCAATAATCTATTTTTTAATAAGACACCAGTTTTTGAAGTAATTAGATTGCCTAACTGACCGGTCGCATTATTCTCAATCAAAACCAATTTTTTGGCGTTTTTAGCAAATTTTTGAAAAACTTCTGTTTTGAGCGGATAGACATATTCATAATGCAAATAGGCAATTTTCTTTTTCCCGCGCTCATTTAAAATATCAATTACATCTAACATTGAATTTTTAACACTACCCCAACCTACAAAAGATAAATCAGGATTTTTGCTGCCAAATACTTCTGGCTCTGGTAAATCCTTTAATAAATATTCTTCCTTTCTAATTCTCTTCTCGTAAATCTCTTTTACCATAACTGCATCTTCTGTTAAAGATCCATCTGATAAATGCTCGTCTCCATTGGCGTCAAAAGTTGCGTCGCAACTTCCCGGCAGCCATCTTAGAGAAACTCCAGTTTCAGTATTCTTATATCTATCTTGTGAAATTACTTTCTCAAGTTCTTGTCCCTCTACGATATGTCGCTCAATTGGAATATCTTGTGGCATTTTATCGACCTGAAAAATTGATTCTGCAATTTGTTTTTCTGTCAAAATAATTACTGGGATTTGATATTTTTCAGCGATATTAAATGCTTGTTGAGTTACGGTATAGCATGAAGCAATATCATGAGCTGCAACAACGCATTTAGTGTATTCACCGTGGCCAGAATAAATAGCAAGATTCAAATCGGATGCAGAAGTCCAAGTTGGCAAGCCAGTTCCAGGACCAGGCCGTTGAGCAATCACACATACAAACGGTGTTTCTGTTATTCCTGACAATGAAACAGTTTCTGTCATTAAATCAAATCCTCCTCCAGAAGTAGCAATCATAGTTCTTGCACCCATGTGCATCGAGCCTATCGCCATGTTCGCCACAGATATTTCGTCTTCAATTTGTTTTACTATCATTCCAGTTTCATGATAAACACTGGACAAATAACTAAGAATCGAGCTGCTTGGCGTCATTGGATATGAATAATAAACTCTAACTCCAGCGGCAATAGCACCCAAACCAATGGCGTGATTTCCACTCATCAATAAATCATCCTTAAAATTTTTAGTTTCTCTCAATCCAAGTTTTGGTTTCTGTAATTTAGACAAATCATAATCATGTCCAGTATTCAAGCATTTTAAATTAATCTCAATTACTTCTGGTTTTCTTGAAAAAATCTGTCTAATATTATCTTCCAATCCAGTAATTTCCAATCCAAAGATCTGCCAAATTGCACCCAACATAATAGTGTTGGACATAATTCTTTTGCCACCAAGCTCTACAGCAATATCTTTGGCAGGAATAAACTCAACATTTATTTTATTCTCTTTAATAAACAACTCTTCTTCTGGAGTAGGCGTGAGCTTTACCACGCTATGAATAATCGAACCATTCTCTCTTACAGATTTTAAATATTTCTTGAATGAACTTCTTACCAAACACATTAAAACATCACATTGAGCTGAAGAGGATTTAATTTCTTTGTTGGCTATATCTATTTGATAGCTAGCATCTCCACCCTTAATTAAAGAAGGATATTCTCGATAACCAAAAATAAAAAGGCCATTATCTTTTAATGCTTTAGCCAAAACTTCACCGATAGAGTTTACACCTTGCCCAGACTCTCCTACTACTTTGACAACAAAGCGATTTTTAAAATTCATAATTTTACATCCATTAATTTTCTTCAAATAATTTAAGAGTTTTTTCAGCCCAATCTCTAACCAATTTATCAATTATCTCGTCAAAAGGCTCTCTGCCAATTGTCAAAGCTACCCCGAGAGATTTGCCGTTACTTTTTTCCCAAACTTCTTTTAGAAGCGTCATCCCCGTACAAAAATAGTGAGATTCATATCTTCTGTCTCCAAGACCAATGAATGTAGCTGACTTACCGGAAAAATTTGATTTTCTCATTTCTACTAATAACCTTTCAAAAAAAGGATTAATGGTTCCGTGATCCCAAGTAGAAGTTGCTAAAAGAAAATACTTGTTATCTTTAAGAATGTTTATATCTGTCTTTTCTGACCTATGTAGAAAAACCTTTCTACCATTTTTTCGCCATACATCTGCAACTTTGTCCATAACAAACTCTGTATTTCCAGATGTAGAAGCATAAATTATGTGAATTGGAATATTTGATTCGATCATATTAAGATCATTTTACCATCTACTGCCCAAATTCCATCATCATTTAATATCACAGGATTAATATCTGCTTCAGATATTTCTGGATTAGAATTGATCATTTTTTGAAATTTAAGAATTAAATCTACAAGTTTTTCTGACTCAAAGCCTTTTTCACCACGATAACCTTCGATAAGCTTATTAACTTTAGAATTCTTTATTAATGTAATAACTTCGACCTTGTTTAATGGAATTAGCCCCAAGTTTCTATCTTCTATTAAGTTTGCTAAAACTCCTCCAGCACCAAACATCAGAACATTTCCAAAAACTAAGTCTTTTTTAGAACCAATTATTAACTCCAAACCTTTGGTAACTTGTTTTTGAATCTGGATAGCATTAATACTAGAGTCTCCCATGCCATCTATAATTTTTTTCAAACGATCAAACGATTCGTCCAACTTCTCATTGTTATCGATCCCTGCAATCACACCACCCTCATCACTTTTGTGTAACATTTGTGGGGATGATATCTTAAGTACAACCGGAAAATTATTCTCTTGGACAAATGATTTAGCATTATCAATGCTTTCACATTTCTTAGTAGATGGAGTATTAATTCCATAAGCCTCAAGTATTTGATTTGCTTCAAAACTATCCAGATTTTTTCTATCGGTAGTTAAAATACTTGAAATAATTTCGGCAGAATCTGATCCTTGATTTTGTTTTTGCTCAAAAAAATCACTCTCCGATTCCAAAGTCTGAGTTTCAGAATTCGTGTTTATGGCATTTCTATACTCACCCCACTGACACATTTTTGCAATTGCTTTAACAGCTCTTTCAGGATATCTAAAAGATGGAATTTTAAATTTGTTTAAAACTTTTTCTCCTTTTGCAATATGACTGCCTCCCATAAAAGAGCAAATGATTGGCTTGCCATACTCAAACGATAATCTACCAATCATTTCGGCAGTTTTTTCAATTTGGGTCATAACTTGAGGAGTCAAAATAATCAGTAATGAATGAACATCATCATCAACAATTAAAGTTTTAATTGCGCTCTCGTATCGTTCTGCCAAAGCGTCTCCTAACACGTCCACTGGATTTAAAATGCTTGCCGCTCTTGGTAAATGTGTCTCTAATTCATTTCTAGTTTCATCGTCAAAACGAACTAACTGTAATCCTTCTTCTGCAACAAAATCTGAACTTAGAACCGCGGGTCCTCCAGCATTAGAAATAATAGCAATATTTTTTCCTTTTGGAATTTTTTCCCAGGCAAAAACTTTGGCTAAATCAAAAAAGTCTTCAATGCCGTCGCAACGAATAATTCCTGCTTTTTTGAGAGCTACATCTAGAACGTAGTCTTCTCCGGCGATAGAACCAGTATGAGACTGCATTGCTTTTTTAGACTCACTAGATTTTCCAGGTTTTAACAAGAAAAGCGGATTTTTTGCAGATATTTTTTTGGAGATATTGATAAATTCTTTGCCATCAATAATAGATTCTAAATACATACCAATCGGCACCAAACCAGAACTGCCTTCTTCTTGTGTTAGTGATGAAATATCATTCTCATAAAAATATTGCAAAATGTTATTCTCATTGAGATCAGTTTTATTTCCAAGCGTGATAAATTCACTAAAGCCAACTTCATTATATTCTGCCCAATCAAAAACGCTTGATGCTATTGCTCCTGATTGTGAAATGAATCTCAAATTACCTTTTTTATTTACAGGCTGACTAAAAGTTACATTAAGTGGAAAAAGATTATTAACAAATCCTAAACAGTTTGGTCCTAAAACATTTATTTTTGTTGCGTCGTCTGTAGAATTTTTCTTGATTATTTCTGAAAGTTTTTGCTCCAAAGCTAATCCTTCTGATCCAGCCTCTTTAAATCCAGCACTAAAAATCACCACATTTTTAGTACCTTTTTGAATGATTTTCTCAAGAACATCCAACACAAATTCTGCCGGAATAGCAATTAGTGCCAAATCAGGAATTGAAGGCAAATCCTCATAATCTTTGTAAGTATCCAAGCCTAAAATACTTGTTGCAGTTAAATTAAGTGGGAAAATTTCTCCGTTAAAGCCAGAATCAATAATATTTTTTAAAACAATTGAACCTAGCTTTTTCTCGTCTGGGGAAGCTCCAACAAGTGCGATCGATTTTGGATAGAACATTGAGTCAAGATTTAACAAAGAATCATCCTTTCTTTTAGACGATTTATCATCTTTATCACAAATAAATACCCATTATTTGTAAAAAACCAATGATGCCATGAATAATACCAAAAACTACTGTAATCCAAACGAAATGTTTATGAACTGAACTCCATGTCATGTGCTTGTCAGCATCATCTAGTGGGTCCGGTCCAATTTTTGAACCTTTCCATGGAAGAGGAAGTTTCGCCCAAGGAAGTGCGAAGCAACTTGCAAAAGTTAAAATAAAAAAAAGTCCTAGGACAATTCCTGTCCAGCCTAAAATTGAAAATGATCCAATTTTAATTCTTTTTTCATACCAAACCACGGTTTCATTAGTCTCTGCATCCTTATCTTCTGGAATTTGATACCCTTCAAGTTTCCCTAAAACCACAAACCCAGCAAACACTTCATCTCCGTGAG